>JBKQUS010000141.1:0-74671 GCA_052325505.1 Limisphaerales bacterium | reverse complement strand
GTCGCAACTTGAGTAAAGCAACGTGTTGTAAACCTCCGGCCCCCCGTCGATATTGTCGATGAAATCAAGACACCAGCCCGGGTAAGTGCCCGCCGGCACCTCGGCGTTGCCCACCGTTACTTGATCAGTAAAATAAGAAGGATTGTCCGCGGCTGTGTAATCTCCAGTATCACCCCAAGGCGTCGTGATCGTGATGGTCGCCGATCCTCCCCCGTACGGAAAATTCAGCCAGCAGTTCTGTTGACCAACGACGCGCTGCTGGAAACCAAGGAAAGACCCCGTCACGAGAAATGAAAGTGCAAGATACTTCCAGACATTCAGTTTTTTCATATCAATCAGTTTTTTCTTTTTTCAAGACCAGGATGAAATGCTGCGGACCAGCACGGGTTTTTTCATCTTCTCCCTTCGTTTTTTTCCCGAAAAATGAATTCCAGCTTCGGTGTCCAAAGCCGAAACTCTCTGCCCACATGACAAACGATAATCACACGGACATATTTCTAATTTGGTTCCAGGCTGACTTACGAGGCTGAATTATGCATGGCTTGTCGCACGATGCAAGCGTTTTTTGCGTTTTTTTTCACTTTTTTTGCGTCCTCCAATTCTCGTCCCACCCCGCCCAACCCCCTAGTCAACCAAATCAAGGATACAAGGCGGCGCCGAATTCCTCTGTGAATCCGCCTCTTCCCCAAAGCAGGTCCGCAACATGTTAGTTCCAAGCATGTTATGGAGAGCGCACAAAATCACGAAAGCGATCGGGATTGTCAGCTCGATTTAATTGGGTTTTCGGCCTACTTCTTGCTTGACTCCCAATTTTGCCGTTTTCCTGCGTCATTCCACCTTGCCTTTGCCACGGGGCCTTTTCACCCATTGCTCCAGCTCCTTGACGCGCCGGAGCAGTTCGGGCAGTTGGTGCAGGGCGACCACCTGTCGCTTGGACTGGCTGTTGGGCTGGGCCGGAATACCGAACCATTTCCCGGCATCCGGAATGTCATGCATCACCCCGGATTTGGCGGCCACGACGGCCTGATCGCCAATCTTCAAATGGCCCGCAATGCCCACTTGCCCGGCCAATGTCACGTAACTCCCAAGCTTGGTGCTCCCGGCAATGCCAACCTGGGCCACGATCAGGCAATTCTCGCCAATGGTCACGTTGTGGGCGATCTGCACCAGGTTATCAATCTTGGTGCCTTTTCCTATCGTTGTCGGCCCCAACGCCCCGCGGTCGATGGTGACGTTGGCGCCGATTTCCACGTCATCGTGGATAATGACCTGGCCAACTTGCAGAACCTTGCGATGAACGCCGGCGTCGAAAACATACCCAAAACCGTCGGACCCGATGATCGCCCCGGCGTGGATTCGAACCCGCCTACCGATCTGTGTTTGACTGTATAAGACAACGTTCGGGAATAGTTGGGAATCGTCCGCAATCGTGCAGCCACTGCCGACATGGTTGCCCCCGCGCAAAACCACCCGGGGGCCGATCTTGACCCGCTCGCCGATGACGCAGTGCGGCCCGATATGCGCGCTGGCATCGATTTGCGCCGACGCCGCCACCACCGCCGAAGGGTGGACGCCCGCGGCAAAAGTCTGCTCCGGAAAGAACATCGGCAGCACTCGGGCCGAGGCAATGCGGGCGTTGGCCACGCGAATGATGACCTTCTTCTCCGACTTGAAAGGACCGTCGATCAGAATGGCGGAGGCCGCGCTTTGTTCCGCTTTGTTAAAGAATGTTTCGTTTTCTGCAAAAGCAAGGTCTCCTGCCTTCGCGGTGGTGGCCGGCGCGAAGCCGGTCAGTTCGATGGACCCGTCTCCCTGGACTTGTCCGTCCAGTTCCTTGGCGATTTGCGCAGCAGTGAACATGATTCCTTTTTTCCTTTTGCCCGGCGGCGTTCAAGTCATGATTGACATGAATTTCATCTGTCATTATAAGGGCCGGACATTTAACAATTCAATTCCAAGTTCATTATCGAAAAACGCTTTAATTATGTCAAACAAACCTCTTAACGTCGGTTTGGTCGGCGGGGGACGCGGCGCATTCATCGTCAATCCCCACCAGAAGGCAATTCACTTTGACGGCACCCGCCGCGTGGTGGCGGGCGCGCTGTTTCCCGATCCAAAGATCGCCCTGGAAGAAGCCGCCAATTGGCCCTACCCCATCAGGGGCTACGGCTCCTACGATGACATGATCGCGGCCAACCGCAGCCTGCCCGAAGACCAAAAGCTGGATTACATCCTCATCGTCACGCCCAACTTTGTCCATTACGATCCCGCAATGAAAGCCATGAAGGCCGGCATCCCGGTCTTCTGCGAAAAGCCCCTTTGCCTGAACCTCAAGGAAGCAACCAGCCTGGTCAAGACCGCCCGAAAACTCGGCATTCCCTTCGGCGTAGCGCACACCTACTTGGGCCATTGGACCAGCCGATTGAGCCGTTACATCGTCCAAAGCGGCCTCTTGGGCGAGGTGCGGTGGGTCGATAGCTACTATCTGCAAGGCTGGCTGGCAACCAAGCTCGAAGCCAGCGGCCAGCAGCAGGCGGCTTGGCGCGTGGACCCGAAACGCGCCGGAGGCTCCGGCTGCGGCGGAGACATCGGCACGCATGCGCTGATGCAATTGCGCTACACCACCGGCCTGGACGTCACGGCCGTTTCCGCGCAACTGGAAACATACGTCCAGGGCCGCCAGTTGGACGACCATTTCACGATCTATTGCAAACTGAGCAACGGCGGCAAGGCCCTCGTGCGCGCCTCGCAAGTTTGCATCGGATACAAGAATGACCTCGGCATCGTCATCGCCGGAACCAAAGGCACGCTCCGCTGGCGCCAGGAGGAACCGGAAAGCCTCACGATCTGTCTGGCCAACCAGCCCGACCGGACCTATTGGCGCGGTGCCGTCATGCCGGGGGACGGCTTCCTGCCCAAAGACATGCCCGCCGATCTCATGGCCGAGCCAACCATTCCGTCTGGACACCCGGAGGCATTCCACGACGCCTTCGCGCGGCTTCATCGCTGTTTCGAAGTTGACGTGCGCCGGTGGAAGGCCGGCGGGAAATTCATTGGCGACGGCAGCAAATACGCGAACATTGAGGACGGGTGGATGGGCATTGCCTTCATCGAAACCTGCGTCAAGAGCAGCGCCAGGAAAGGTGCCTGGACCGCCCTGCCGAAGAAGATTTGACATCCCCCTCTCCTCCACACACTTGTGGAGGAGAGGGCTTGGGGAGAGGAGGCCATTTTTTCCGATTTTTTTTGCAGGAAATTGGCTACGCCCTGATTTCGTGCAACATCCGCGCCGTTCATGGACCAAAACACTCTTGCAACCCGGTCTCAAGTGGCATAATCTCGCTTGGTGAAAGAGTCGCAACGGCCCCAAGGGGAGGATGACGGACATTGTCCGCAGCCTTTCCTATGCCCCTTGAGCAATATCGGCACGGGCGTCGCCGTGCGCATCAAACAGCTTTCCGCCTCGCCGGAAGTGACCCATCGCCTGCGCGAAATGGGCTTTTGCGAGGAACAGAAAATCAAGCTCCTCAGCCGCCAGAGCAGCTTGATTTGCCAGGTCTGCAATGCCCGGCTGGGCATCAGCATGCGCCTGGCCGAAAAGATCCTGGTCGAGCCTCTTGTCCGCAAAAAGGTCGCTTGATATGCCGTCCGAATGTCAACCGCTGACTTCCCTCAAGCTCGGCGCGGAGGCCACCGTCAGTCAAATTAATCTCCGCCCCGACCAACGCGGTCGCCTTCTTGAAATGGGCCTGCTGGTCGGCACCCCGGTCCAACTGGTGCGCTTCGCCCCCCTCGGCGACCCGGTCGAAATCAAGGTGCGCGGCTATCATTTGACGCTGCGCCGCCACGACGCCGACCAAATTCTGGTGCAAGCCGCCAATTGACTCAATGGAAACGCCGCCCCCACCCGCCAGCCAGCAAGGCTCAATTGAGATTGTGTCTCAATTTGACGGCGGCAGCGGCCCGGCGCCCGCGCCCTCGCGGACGGCTCCCGCCTATGTCGTCCTGACCGGCAATCCCAACTCCGGCAAAACCACCGTTTTCAACGCCCTGACCGGACTTCGCGCGCGCGTGGGCAATTACGCGGGTGTGACCGTTGAGCGCAAGGAAGGTCGGTTTCAGGGCGAACCGGGCGATCCGCCCCTTCGCGTCCTGGACCTTCCGGGCGCTTACAGCCTCAGCCCTCAATCGCTCGACGAGCAGATCGCGCGTGACATCTTGTTCCGGCGCTTGGCCGAGGTGCCCGCCCCTGCCCTCGTCGTGGTCGTGGTCGATGCTTCCAACCTGGAGCGCAATCTTTACTTCGCCAGTCAGGTCATCGAACTGGGTTACCCAACCATCATAGCGCTCAACATGGTCGATGTGGCGGAGGTGATCGGTCTTTCGATTGACGCCGGCAAACTTTCCGCTGCCTTGGGCGTGCCGGTGGTTCCCATAGTGGCCAGCGCCGGAACGGGCATCAAGGAACTGCAACGGAAAATCGTTGAGCAGACGCGGAAAAAGACGCGAAGCCCGGTTCCGCCGTTGTTTTGTGAATTGCCTCCGGTCCTCAAGTCGGAAATCGAGATTCTGACCCAATTGCTGGCTGAGTCTGCCAATCATCACGCCACTTTCTCCCATGCCGAGGCCCTGCTCATCTTGTGCGACGAAAAATTCCTCGCAGGCAGTGACGGCCATTATTCGCCGGAAATCAGACAGGCGGTCCAAGCCGGACGACAGCGATTGGAACAGGCCGGCGTGGATTGGCGCAGCGCCGCCATCGAATCACGCTACACCCGCATCAATGCCATCCATCAAGCCGTCACCACCGAAGCCGCCGGTCAGCGGGAATCCTTCAGCGACAGGCTCGACCGCATCGTGACCCATAAATTCTGGGGGATGCTGATTTTCGTGGGCATCATGGCCTTGATGTTTTTCACCATTTTCACCCTGGCCCAAGTGCCCATGGATTTGTTGCAGGGCTTTTTCCGCGTGGCGGGCGATTTCACGGGACGCCTCATCCCCCCCGGCGATTTCCAGGAATTGATGGTCAAAGGTGTCGTGCAAGGGGTGGGCGCGGTCGTCGTTTTTCTCCCGCAAATCTGCCTGCTGTTTCTTTTTATTGGATTGCTCGAGGACACCGGCTACATGGCGCGGGCGGCCTTTTTAATGGACCGCTTGATGAGCAAGGTTGGCCTGCACGGCAAAAGTTTCATTCCCATGCTCAGTTCCTTTGCCTGCGCGATTCCAGGCATCATGGCGACGCGCACGATCGAGACTCCCAAAGACCGGCTGGTCACCATCCTGGTCGCGCCGTTGATGAGTTGCTCGGCCCGGCTGCCGGTTTACACCCTGCTCATAGCCGCCTGCATCTCAGGCGGTGTGTTCATGCAAAGCCTGACCATGTTGTGCATGTACCTGCTGGGCATCGTGGTGGCGCTGGGCATGGCGTGGCTTTTCAAGAAAACGCTGCTGCGCGGCGAGACGCCCATGCTGGTCATGGAATTGCCGCCCTACAGGCGTCCGCTTCTGAAAATAGTTCTGCGCCACATGTGGGACCGGTCCCGCCTCTTTCTGCGCCGGGCCGGCACCGTCATTTTGGGAATCAACATTCTCCTCTGGTTCATGGCCAGTTATCCGCGCCACGCCGCCGTCGAACAACCTTTTGCCGCCGAACGCGCCGCCCTGCAAAAGAGTTTCAACCAAACCCACGCCAGCCCGGACCAGCAACGCCAGGCGCTGGAACAAGTCGACACCGCATGGGCCGGAGAACGTTTGCGAGGCAGCTTTGCCGGCCAGGCTGGACGGCTGCTGCAACCGATCATCGCCCCCTTGGGATTCGATTGGAAAATTGGCATCGGGATTGTCTCGTCGTTTGCCGCCCGCGAAGTTTTTGTCAGCACCATGTCCATCGTCTATAACGTGGCCGGCGGAGCGGATGAAGACACGCACACCAAAGACCTGGCCCAGGTTCTGCGCCAGCAAAAGCGCCCGGATGGCACGCCGGTTTATACCGGGCTGACCGCCATTACGCTGATGGTCTTTTACGTCCTGGCCATGCAATGCGTCAGCACCGTGGCGGTGGTGCGGAGGGAAACCAATTCCTGGAGATGGCCGGTGTTCCAGTGGGTGTATATGGGAGTGCTTGCGTGGGCTTTTGCCTTCGTGACCTACCAGGGAGGCCGGTTGCTGGGCTTTCAGTAATCCGGTAATGTTGCCTCAGAGTGTTGCTGGCCAAAAACTCTGCACTTTTTCCTTCCTCTTCGTAGGGTATGGCCCTACAGATTAGCCTGCAATGCACATTTTGGCGTATATTGACCCCGGCTTGGGCGCACTTATTTGGCAGTCCATTATCGGCATTTTTGTTGGTCTTCTTTTCTACATGAGGCGAACGCGCAAGTGGATTGGCCGGTTATTGCGCAAAGTTTTTGGCACTGGTCAAAAACCCAACGATTCCACCCCTGACCCTCCAGAGGCTAAAAGCCCGAAATAGAGCGTTTTAAGAAATAGTGTGGCCATTCGGAGCGAGGATTTTTGGGTTTTGGCGAGGCTTTGGCGAAGGAACATGCCCGCAGCGGCCTGCGACTGAGCCAAAACGAAGCCAAAACCCAAAAAGACCGCTCCTCCAGTTCATGAAGCCGAATGGCTACAGTATTTCTTAAACCGCTCTAGCCCCAAAAAACCTGGCAAGTCTTTATCCCGCTAAAAAATCATGGAAAGTGCGCCCCAAAGTTGTTTTTTACGACTTTTTTTCAAATGCGGATAGACTTCAGTTGCCTCGATAGCTCAAAGATTTCTGCAATAATCTGTTGACGCACGACCCCAGTAATCCACCACCCGGCAAAAATGTCCCAAACCAAGACATTGCTGTCCAATTTGGGACACTTCAGCGACCGACTCAACGATTAAGTAACAACCAGAAACTTAACCCTTTAAATTCGGGGTGCCAAAATGAAAACCAGTCTCATCCTCATAACCTTCAGGCACTTGCGCATCAACGGCGGCGCGGACTTTTGCCGCGATTGCCGCGATGACCAACAATGCCATGGCGAAGAACGGAACTGATGCTTTATTCATTGTACTATCCATACCAATTTGTTAAGCATCACCGATGCCAACATTCGATCCGACTGCCTTTCCGGGGTGAGATGCCCTGTCGGAATCGGTGTTTTCCGCCAAAAACAGCCGGGAATGGACAGAACAGTCAAAACCATGTCCTGCCGTGGGACAAACCGCAACCTCGGTTTGAAATCTCCAATCTCCAATTTCAAATTCAGGTGAGATTCCGTTGCCAGGGAGGGCGCTCCCATCAGTCAAGACCACGCACAAAGCGGACTTGCCCCCGCCGCACTCCGTTTGTTACCGTTCGGCTCAGATGCCAGCGGTTGAATTCAAAAATGTCCTGCGCGAGTTCGCGCAAGACTTAAGGCGCAACTTCCGTTCTCGTATCGTGGCCCAACCGGAAGATCAACTCAAGTCTGGCGTACGGCGCGTAATTCAGGCAGCGGCGCGTCAGATTTCCTACAACGACAGCACGCAGTTGGAGTATGACGACACTGGAACGATCACGGTTGAGCCTAAAGTTGTTGATCAATCTGAACTGTATGTAGGCAGGCGAATCAGGATTGATTCGGGGCCGTTACCACCGATTCCGCTGCCCGCGCTCTCGACAGTGGCCACGGCCTTTTGGCCCAAACGCTGCGCGTGTTGGTCCAGCCTGAAGCCCGCAACGAAATCAAAATCGCGGTGGACTTGCTGGAACGAGTTATTACCGCAGTTATCCCGGAGCGGCTCCAACCAGGCGACCCTTGGCTATACTTCTACGAGGATTTCCTCGCAGCGTATGACCCGAAACTCCGCAGAGATCAAGGCGTCTATTACACGCCGCAGGCTGTCATCGGCGCTCAGGTGCGTCTCGCAGGGGAACTTCTTGAAACGCGGTTCAACAAACGCCGCACATTCGCCGATGATGGCGTGATTTTCCTCGACCCCGCTGCTGGCACGGCGGCCTATCCGTTGGCGGCTGCGGAATATGCCTTGCGGCAATCTGGCGAACGTTTTGGTCTTGGTATTCTCCCTGGCGCGGCATCGAAGTGCGCGGAGAACATCCACGCTTTTGAGAACATGGTTGGCCCCTACGCTGTGGCTCATTTGCGTCTCACGCAGCTCATTACCAGTTACCACGGCACGCTTCCCCAAGAGGGTATAAAGGTTTACCTGACCGACACCCTTGAGTCGCCAAATGTCGAACCGCTCGTGCTGAACGTCTTCGCCCGCCCTTTGACTGACGAACACCGGCGTGCTCAGCGCGTAAAGAAGGGCACACGCGTGCTCGTGTGCATGGGCAATCCGCCTTACGACCGCGAGCAAGCAGAGGGCGGCGAACGCCCGGAACACATGCGCAAAGGCGGATGGGTTCGTCACGGCGACCCGGACCCTGCACATGCTGGCTGGCGGACACGCCCGATTCTCCAAGATTTCATTGACCCGGCTTCCGCCGCTGGCGCAGGGGTTCATGTCAAGAATCTGTACAACGATTATGTTTTCTTCTGGCGCTGGGCGTTATGGAAACTTTTTGAGAATCCAGCCGCAAGCGGGCCGGGAATTATCACGTTCATCATCGCTGCCTCTTACCTGCGTGGGCCTGGCTTCGTAGGAATGCGACGGAAAATGCGCGAAGCATTCGACGATCTTTGGATAATTGACTTGGAGGGCGACAACCTCGGCGCACGAAAGACCGAAAATGTTTTCAACATCCAGACACCCGTCGCAATTGCCATCGGCGTTCGTTACGGCGACCCAAAGCCGCAAAATGTGGCGCGAGTCCGTCACACGCGCATCACGGGGACACGCGAGGAAAAGTTCGCCAAACTCAACGCGGTTCGCACCTTTGCGGATCTTCAATGGCAGGAATGTTTTGAAGGATGGTCTGAGCCCTTCCTGCCGCGAGGTCATGGCAACTATTTCGGATGGCCGCTGCTGACGGACTTGTTCCCGTGGCAACATTCCGGGGTTCAATACAAGCGTACTTGGGCAATTGGCGAGACTTCAGTGATACTACGGCAACGATGGAGTGCGCTTTTGGCCGCACCACCTGATGACCGTGGAAAATTGATGCGCGAAACAACAGCCCGCTTGGCGACCCGCAAATATGAGTCATTCTTGCCAGAAAGGAATCGCCTCCAAGCTATCGAAGAATTGCCCACCGATGAGCCACCTATTGAACCCATTCGATACGGCTACCGCAGCTTCGACAGGCAATGGGTGCTGCCCGATACGAGGCTATGCGACAGGCCACGGCCACCACTTTGGAAAGTCAAAAGCGACCGACAGGTTTATTTCACGAGTTTAATCGCGGGAGTTCTTGGCCTTGGCCCAGCCGCCACAATTAGTGCCTCAGTTCCAGACCTCCACTATTTCTGTGGCCGGGGCGGCAAGGACATCATTCCACTTTGGCGCGATGCTGAAGCGACCAAAGCCAACATCACGAATGGGTTACTCGACGCGCTGAATCCGCATTTGGAAAGCGTCGCGGCGGAAGATTTCTTCGCGTATTGCTACGCTTTGCTCGCCTCGCCTGCGTTCGTCGAAACATTTTCCGAAGAACTTACCGTGCCCGGCCCGCACGTTCCGATAACGAAAGACCCCAGTTTATTATTGCGAGTCGTACGGCTTGGCCGCCGACTGATTTGGCTTCACACGTATGGCGAACGCTTCGTGCCCGTCCCCTGTCCACCCGGCGAAGTGCCGCAAGGGCGTGCCCGTTGTTGCCGCGCCGTGGCGGGTTGTGTCGGCATTTGTGACGGTGTGACGGCTCCAGACCCCTGGTCGCCTCAGACAAGTCCATCTGTTGCCTGGCCTGAATTGTCCTCCCGAATTCAGGGCGATTCCGGCCGTTTCAAACCGATTCAAACCAAAAAAAAGAAAAAAAGAACCTTGAAATCCGAAAAAAGTGAAAAATCGATTTTTGCCATTTTCTGATTGGAACCTGCTGCGTGCCAGTGCATTCCGCTCAAAAAGGACGGCAAGTGTTTTTCGGATTTTGCGAAAAATTTTCAGGGTATGCGGGGGGAGGGGCCCATCTTACTCGTAATCTTAATCCTGATCCCTCATCAAGGCTGGCCAGCAGGTCGGCGGCAATCGCTTTGATTTCTGGCCAAAAATATGATTCCAATCAAACCCCGTCGCAGCCGGTCACAGCGAGTCGCAGTCAAATCCGTGTGGAGCTGTGGCCCATCTTCGTTCGTTTCGTGCTTTTTCCGAACTTCAGCCTTCAGACTTCTTGCCTTTAGCCTTCAGCATTGCTCAGGTGGCCAAATTGCATGCAAAGCTCTATACAAGAACGTCTTACAAAACAACCGGCGGATAAACAGATCATACTACTCAAAGTGAATCAAAGTGATTTTATGCTCATCCGTGAGCATGACAATTCGGTGTATTCTCTCTCGCCCCGCGTAGCAGGGAGAGAGCCGGAGAGAGGGGTCTTGACAACAAACCGGATAAGCATCGAATTGTTCGCTTTCTGTTAGAGCGTGTTTAAAAAAAGTTGACATGAAATCGAATGTGCCATATTTTATGCCGCGTAATGAATATTTTGAACCTGCGACTGTTGCTGAACGCGCTGCTCCTGCGTCGCGCGGTGGTCGAGGTCTAATTATTCGCTTACAGGAATTTTCAAACCCCATCGCCGACAAAACCGGCGCTGGGGTTTTTGCTTTTTACTAACAAACAAAGAATTATGAAAAACGATCAAATCATCATATTCGACACCACGTTGCGCGACGGCGAGCAATGCCCCGGCGCGTCCATGAACTTGCGCGAGAAGCTCGAAATCGCCCGGCAACTGGCCCGCCTCAACGTCGATGTGATCGAAGCCGGCTTCCCCGTCATCAGCGACGGCGACTTTGCCGCCGTCCAGACCATCGCCCGGGAAATCAAGGGGCCGGTGATTTGCGGACTGGCCCGGTGCGTCCCGCGCGACATCGACGCCGCCGGACAGGCCATCAAGCCCGCCGGCAAACGCGGGCGCATTCACGTCTTTTTGGCCACGTCGAAAATCCATCGTGAATTCAAATTGAACAAGGCGCGGGCGGAAATTCTCCGTCTGGCGGTGGACGGCGTCAAACGGGCCAAGGGCTTTGTCAGCAATGTGGAGTTTTCGCCGGAGGACGCGTCGCGCACCGAACCGGATTTCCTGGTGCAGGTCTGCCGGGCTGTAGTGGCGGCGGGCGCAACCACGGTCAACATTCCGGACACCGTCGGCTGGGCCGTTCCGGACCAATACGGCGCGCTCATTCAACATCTTTACGATTCCGTCCCGGAATTCCAATCCGGCAAGTCCATCATCAGCGTTCATTGCCACAACGATCTCGGTTTGGCCGTGGCCAACTCGCTGGCCGCTGTCGGCCACGGGGCGCGGCAGGTCGAATGCACCGTCAACGGCATTGGCGAGCGCGCCGGCAACGCCGCCATGGAGGAAATCGTCATGGCCCTCAAAACGCGCGACGATTTCTTCGGCCGGTTTGAATGCGGATTGAACACGCGCGAGATTCTCAAGGCTTCGCGCCTGGTCGCCCGCATGAGCGGCTTGATGGTGCAGCGCAGCAAAGCCGTCGTCGGCGAAAACGCCTTCGCCCATTCCAGCGGCATTCATCAGGACGGCATTTTGAAGAAGCGCGAGACCTACGAAATCATGGACCCGCAAATCGTCGGCTGGGGCGGCACCGAGCTGCCCTTGACCAAGCACAGCGGCCGCGCGGCGGTCGCCGCCCGCTTGAAACATCTCGGCTTCAAAATGACCGGGGACGACGTCGCCGCCATCTTCGCCCGCTTCAAGGAGATTGGTGACAAGAAGAAATTTGTTTACGACGACGATTTGTCCGCGCTGGTCGAGGGGCACATCACCGAAATCCCGGAAACATGGTCGCTCAATTATTTGAGCGTGACCAGCGGCAGCGGCAGCGTGCCCACGGCCACGGTCCGTCTGCAAAAGCTCGCCGGCAAAAAGGCCGCGGCCTCTTTTGTGCAGGACGCCGGCATTGGCGACGGGCCGGTTGATGCCGCCTTGAAGGCGATTGACCGCCTCACCACCACGCACGGCACATTGCTGGATTACTCATTGCGCGCCGTTTCGCAAGGCAAGGACGCCTTGGGCGAAGTCACGGTCAAAGTGGATTTCGGCAAGGGCAAGATCGTCGTGGGCAAAGGCGCCAGCACCGACGTGATCGAAGCCAGCGCCCGCGCCTATCTGAACGCCGTCAACCGCGTTCTGTGTCAGGACGATGGGAAATCGGCTCCTGTCACGTCGCCTTAACTGGTGGCCAAGGCGCCTGTCAAAAATTACGGGGGCCGGTCGTTGAGCTCGACCAGCCCCCGCCCAAACCGCACAAGCGGGTTGGTGAGACACGCGTTTGCGAAGAACGCAGGAACCGTGCCGCACTCAAATTTTGGAAATTATGAAGTACAGCCTGCGCCGGAAGCCAGCTTTGGGCAGTTCTAAAATATTGGAGACAGGATTGTTACAACATGCCCGGACGCCATTTCTTAAACTGCTTTAAGGTGATTTACCTTTTCAGGTGTGCTCCAAACTGCGGTCGAGGCGCTTGGCAAAGGCGCGCGGCTTTTCGCTATAGACGATTTTGCCAAGTTTAAAGGCCTGCTTCTGGAGTTTGGTGCGTTTGGCGGAAATCCGCCGCGCCAGACCGGCATAATCCCGGGCCGGCTGCGACTGGTGCTCCCCGGCCAGTGCCTGCAACACCATGAACAAATCGTGATCGTCCCCCAAGGCATCCCCGAGCGCGCCACACCGCCGCATGGTTTTGGAGATTTTCTTCGGGACAAGGCACTCAATCAATTCAAAGCCGTATCCCAGCGCCTTGGCCTTTTTGCGCCACTCGTGCAGGTTCTCCGGAGAGGGGTTCTTGCAGGCGGTCTTGAAGGCGGTTCGCCCCTGCTTGTAAATATGCTTCAGCCCGGCCGCCAGGGTCGCCGGAGTCGTTTTGTTCAGGGGCCATGACCCGATTGTGCCGCGGGAATCATCCAGCATTCCGCGCACAGTCCGGCGCAGAGCCGGAATCTTTCGCGCGAAATACCGCTGCTGCCGCAACAAATCCCGGCGGATCCTGCCACCGGCATGGCCCCGGCCGTCGTGCAATCTGCCCAAAGTGCGCAATTGGACGTGGATGTCGCGCAAGGGTGAAATCTTGCGTCCCGCTTCGGCCAGCCGCTGATTTTCCGTCTGGAACAGCTTCTTGGGGAACACCACCCGCAGTGAACGCAGCAGGGCGCGCAGCCTTTTGATTGCCTTGCGCGCGCTATGCACGGCCTTGCCCCGGTCGCGGCGGTGCAGATCAGTCATCGCCGAATTCATCTCTTCGGCGGCAATGCGCCCCAACGCTGCCGCCAGGGTTTCGCCTTTCTCGATGCGATAACTCATCCGCGCCTTATGGGGTTAACATAGTGCGCCCCCGGATGAAAGCCACATTTGCCGGCAGCGGACGAACTATGCGGTGACTTTGATCCGGCCTTCGCGATGGTCTTTGAGCAGTTTGATGTCCGCCTCGACCATCAATTTGACCAGCTCCGGGAATTTGGTCCGGGGTTCCCAGCCCAATTTCTTTTTCGCCTTGCTGAAATCGCCCATCAGAATATCGACCTCGGCGGGACGGTAATAGCGCGGATCAACTTCCACGTATTTCTTCCAGTCAAGATCCGCATGGCCGAAAGCCAGGTCGAGAAACTCGCGGATGGAATGGGTTTCTCCAGTGGCAATGACGTAATCGTCCGGCTTGTCCTGTTGCAGCATGAGCCACATGGCCTCGACGTATTCCTTGGCATAACCCCAATCGCGTTTGGCGTCGAGATTGCCCAGGAACAATTTGTTCTGCAAACCGGCGGCAATGTGGGCGACGGCCCGCGTGATTTTGCGGGTCACGAACGTTTCGCCGCGCCGGGGAGACTCGTGGTTGAAAAGAATTCCGTTGCTGGCGTGGAGGCCGTAAGACTCGCGGAAGTTGACCGTGATCCAGTAGGCAAAGACCTTGGCGCAGCCGTAGGGGCTGCGCGGATAAAACGGCGTGGTTTCGCGCTGCGGCGTTTCACGCACCAACCCGAACATCTCGCTCGAAGAGGCCTGATAAAAACGGGGCTGCAGCCCGGTTTCACGCAGGGCCTCGAGCAGCCGCACCGCGCCGGTCGCCGTGATGTCGGTCGTATATTCGGGGGAATCGAAGCTCACACGCACGTGGCTTTGGGCAGCCAGGTTATAAACTTCATCCGGTTTGATCCCGTTCAACAGCCGGCTCAAACCGCTGGCATCGCTCAAGTCCCCATAGTGCAGGAAAAGCCTTGTTTTCCTTTCGTGGACGTCGGAATAAATGGCCTCGAGTCGGCCGGTGTTGAAAGTGCTGGCGCGACGAATGATCCCATGGACTTCGTAGCCTTTCGCCAGCAACAATTCCGCCAGGTAGGACCCGTCCTGCCCGGTGATGCCAGTAATAAGCGCTTTGTTGGACATGCAAGCCAAGGATTCCTCATTCGCACTCGCCATGGCAAGAACGAACGGGAAGCCAGTCCGTTGCCCGCCTCAAAAAAAACTGGCGCGTCGCGCCGCCTTCACTCAACATCAACCCGTGCCGCGCCCTGTCGCGCAGGCCGCCAACATGAAAGCCACGATTATCGTCACGCCAAAAAAGGCCGTCCTCGATCCGCAGGGGAAATCCGTCCAAAACGCCCTTGAACACATGGGCTATCAAGGCATCGGCGAGGTGCATGTCGGCAAGTATCTGGAAATCGAACTGCCCGGCGCGGATAAGGAAAGCTGGCGCAAACAGATCGATGATGCCTGCCATAAAATTCTGAGCAACCCGGTGATCGAGGATTACAAATTCGAGATCGAGTGAGATGAATTTCGCTGTCCTTCAGTTTCCCGCCTCCAATTGCGACCAGGACGCGCTCCATGTCCTCAAGGATGTACTCGGCCATTCGGCCCGTTTCATCTGGCACAAGGAGAATTCACTGGCCGGCATTGACGCCGTGGTCATTCCGGGAGGATTCAGCTACGGCGATTATTTGCGCACGGGCGCGATTGCGCGCTTCAGCCCCATCATGGAAGCCGTGCAGTCCTTCGCCGCCAACGGCGGGCCGGTGCTGGGGATTTGCAACGGTTTTCAAATCCTGTGCGAGGCGGGGCTGTTGCCCGGCGCCCTGATCCGCAATCGCTCCCTCCAATTCCGATGCGAGCATGTTTTTATCAAGACCGGCAACAATGTTTCACCGTTCACCAACAAAATTCCGCCCGGGAAAATCTTGCGCGTGCCCGTTGCCCACGGCGAGGGCTGCTATTTCGCGGACGAGGCCACGCTGGAGAAACTCAAAAGCAACGGCCAGATCCTTTGGCAATACTCGGACATGAAAGGCGAATTGACGGAGGCGGCCAATCCCAACGGGTCGATCTGGAACATCGCCGGCATCGCCAATGAGACCGGCAACGTGGCTGGGCTGATGCCGCATCCGGAAAGGGCCAGTGAGGCGATTTTGGGCAGCGCGGACGGCCGGCTCATTTTCGAGAGCCTGATTTCCTGGCTGGAAAACAAAATGGCCGGTGCGTTCAGTCATTCACCGTAATGCTTTTCTGCAAACGGATGTCCGCGGAGGAGGCGCCGACGAGAACGTCCACCGCTCCCGCCTCCACGACGAAGGAATGGCGCCCCTCATCCCAATGGCCCAGCGAACGGGCTGGCAGGGGTATTTCAACTGTTTTAGTTTCGCCCGGTTGCAGCGCCACGCGCTTGAACCCGCGTAACTCCTGCCGGGGCCGCTCCGCTGGCGAGTCCGGACGCCTCACGTAAAGTTGAACCACCTCTTCCCCCGCGCGGCTTCCGCTGTTTTTCACATCGAGGCTTACCGTAACAGCACCGTCCGGGGCAATCGTTGGCGCGCTGGTTTTCAAACCGGAGTACTCAAAGGTCGTGTAACTCAAACCGTATCCGAAGGGATACAGCGGCTGGTCTTTGAAATACATGTAAGTGCGCCCGTGACGAATGTCGTAATCCATCATTGGCGGCAACTGTTGGAGCGACTGCGGCCACGTCTGCACCAGCCTGCCCGCGGGATTGAAATCCCCGAACAGCACGTCGGCCAGCGCGTTCCCCAGTTCCTCGCTGCTTTGAGCCATATGAACGATGGCAGGCGCGTGCTGCTGCGTCCAGTTGATCGCATAGGGAAAACTGGAGATGAGCACGACGATCGTCCTCGGATTCGCGGCCATTACCCGTTTGATCAATTTCTCCTGTTCCAGCGAAATGGATTTCCGGTCCACTGCTTCCCGCCCTTCGCTCCGCGCGGAGACTTTTCCCCATTTGGCGTCCGGCACGCCGACCGGATTATTGCCCACGCAGACAATCGCGACGCTCGAAACCTTCGCCAGTTTCAGCGCCTCCGTTTCGTTGGTGGAAAAATTGATCTTGACACTGGGGCCGGCCTTGGCGCGAATGCCCTCCAGCGGCGTGATGCGATACGGCGGAGTGCCGCTGTACCAATCGAGCAGGACTTCGTTGGCGCGCGGGCCGAGGACGGCAATGGATTCCAGTTTTGATTTGTCGAGCGGCAGAAGGTTTTCCGAGTTCTTCAAAAGCACGATGGACTTATCCGTGACCCATCGCGCCAGGGACTTGTGTTTTTCGGTCG
This sequence comes from Limisphaerales bacterium, assembly GCA_052325505.1. Lineage (GTDB taxonomy): Bacteria > Verrucomicrobiota > Verrucomicrobiia > Limisphaerales > Palsa-1400 > DASRLE01. The sequence goes on along the minus strand of JBKQUS010000141.1, from coordinate 58,006 downwards.
TCCACGGCTCGGGTTCGCCCGCCGCGCCAATGGCCGCATAAGGATTATTCTCCGGCAGATCAAGCAGGCCAAGCCGGATGAACACGCGTAACGTGCCTTTGATGTTCTTGTCGATGTCGGCTTCGGTGAGGAGATGTTTTTCCAACGCAAGTCGGGTGGCGTTGGTGGAGGTGTTATCGAGGTACTGATTAATGCCGGCCTTGACCATGCCTGCGGCGGCCTCGATGGCATTGGCGTAGTAATGCTGTTTTTTCGTCAGATTCGCAGCCGCGCCGCCATCGGTGCAGATGATCCCGTCCACGCCCCATTCCTTCACGGCCACGTCCTTGATGACCGGCTGCACCGTGCAGGGAACATGGTTCCACTCATTATAGGAAGCCATGAAACAGCGCGCGCCTCCTTCCTCGAATCCCATGCGAAACGGCGCCGTGTAGTAATCCCGCAACAGAGCTTCGTCGAAATCCGAGGATGTGTGGTCGCGCCCATTTTCATTGCTGTTGGCGAAAAAATGTTTCAACAGCGACGCAGTGCGCCAGTACTTGGGATTATCTCCTTGCAGTCCGTGAATGAGCGCCACCGCCATCGTGCCGTTGAAAAACGGGTCCTCGCCGTAACACTCCTCCGTCCGGCCCCAGCGCGGGTCGCGGCCCAAATCCGCATTGGGCGCGCGCACGATCAATCCGCCCCGACCGCCGTAATTTGTGCTCTGGGCAATGTAACGCGTCTCATAACCCTCCGCCTCGCCCACCTGCCGCATCACCTCCGGATCCCATGTCTCGGCCAGGCCGATGGCCTGCGGAAAAATCGTGGTGGGAATGGGGTTGCGCCGTCCCCAATTGCTCGGCCCGCCGCGCGCCAGGCCGTGCAGCCCTTCCACATGGCCCATGGCACGAATGCCAAGCCGCGGCACGCCGGGCCGCGAAGTCAGAAACGCCACTTTCTCCTGAAGCGTCATCAGGGAAACAATATTATTGACTCGTTCTTCAACCGGCAGATTGGGATTTTGAAACCGATATTGATTGGTTTGGGCCGGAGCCGGCAAGGCGGCGAACGCCACAGCCAACAATATCAGGTGGACGATGGTGAAGCATTTCATTTGATTTGCCTTGGACGACCGTGTTCGCAATCACACATGACCGGGAAAACGTATCGGACCTGCGACGCCATGTCGATAACCAAGCTTGATTCGCAGGATGTCCATATGCTGGACAAGGGCACGAGTTTTATCAACACCCAACAGATCAACAAGAGGAAATCCAGACGGCTCGCGTGGCAAATCCATCGGTCTAAACACTGGCATGGTGCCTGCTTAACTTATGCAAGGATGATGCCGATATTTAAAATGTATGAGATAAACGAAGCAGAAAGATAAGCCGTACTGATTATGAACGCTCCCACCCCGCTGATCCGCAACGGCTTAAGGCCCTTGCGAAGAAAACCGACCTTTTTCTTCAAAGTCATGGTGATCTTGACCATTCATGTCGTCGTCATCGGTGGTCTGCTGCTGCAAGGTTGCAAAAACACAAGCAGTGAGGATGTAAGCCTCGCCCCGACTCCGCTCGACACAACAGCCCCCGCCGTCGTGGCCAAATCCGACCAGAAGCCGCCGACAACCACGCCACAACAGACACAAGTCAATCCAGTGCCGCCGCAACCCGTTGCCGTCGCTGTAGTTGCGCCTCCTCCCGCCCAGGTTGATACTGCGGTTTATACCGTCAAACCCGGCGACACGCTGGCAAAGATTGCCAAACTGCATCACACCTCTTCCCGGAGAATTCAGGCCCTGAACGATCTCAAAACGTCCCTGATCAGGATCGGCCAAAAGCTCAAACTGCCCGATTCAACAGCAGCCTGAGCCAACCGTGTTTCCCAAAGGTTTCTCTTCCTGTTTTTGCCGTAGGACAACGCGGTTAACGCTTTCCTGCGAAATATGTTGCGGAAGCTTTTGATGTTGGATTATGCTTTAGTATAGTGGGGCAGAGAGTTCGATTTACTGTCGGGCTCCACCGAAGCCTGCTAACAAATCATATGGAGGACAAATTAACAAAACAAATTCCCCGGCGGTCTTCCCACGTGAACAACAAGCCACTGGTTGTCTGTTCCCTGCTGGCCGCTTGTCTCGGACTTTTTATGGCGTTGCCAGCGAAGGCGGCGTCGCTCCAGTTGGTCACCAACAACTGGGGCAGGAGTGGAGTACCATCATATATCAGCATGTACATCTACGTGCCGGCCAACGTGGTGACGAACCCTCCGATCCTGGTGGCCTGCCACTATTGCGGAGGGAGTGCCTCTGCCATGTTCAGCTTGGCGTCCGGGGGTGGCATTGTAGCGGCATGTAACCAGTACGGCTTCATTATGATCTTCCCGCAAACCAGCCAGAACTGTTGGGACGTAGGGTCGTCGAAGTCTCTCTCGCGCTACGCCGGCGGTGATACTGAAGCGATAGTCAATATGGTAAACTACACAATAAACACGTATCAGGCGAACTCAAATCGTGTTTATGTGATAGGAACCTCATCCGGCGCCATGATGACGGAAGCTCTGCTCGCGCTCTATCCTGATGTTTTCAAGGCGGGCGCCGAGTTCTCAGGGGTTCCGGCTGGATGTTGGGCTGTTGATTATGTGGCAAGTGATGAGTGGAGCTCGCCGTGTGCCGAGGGTCAGGTGATCTATACCCCGCAGGTATGGGCAGTCTTGGTTCGCGCCATGTACCAAGGCTATTTGGGGTCTCGCCCCCGCGTCCAGCTTTGGCATGGCACAGCGGACACCATTATCAATTACACGAACCAGCTCGAAGCCATCGCGGAATGGACCTCTGTCTTGGGGTTAAGCACCAATGCAACGCTGACTACCACGCTGACCTATGTCTCGCACCAATGGACGCACCAAATCTGGCAGGATTCGTGCAGCAATACGCTCATCGACGCCTGGTCGGAGCAAAACGGCCCGCACATGACAGACGCGGACCTCAACGCGACATACGTCATCCCCTTCCTGGGACTCAACGAAGCAGGTTCCCTCGACCCTGCAGTACCATGTGTGCCTCCATCACCAACCCTCCAGCTCGTTGCCAGCAACCAGACGGTGCTAACCTGGAATTGGGGCACGTTGCTTCAAACGACAAATCTGTCTGGCCCGTGGACGTTCATTTCGGCTCCTCCGCCTTACACGAACATCGGGACTGCTCCACAGCAATTTTTCCGCGTCCTCAACCCGTAATGTCATCGTCACTCGCATATCCACACCAGAATACTGTCTTTGCTATCAAGCAAAACCTCGTGCGCAGTTTGAATCCATTCCACTTTAAGCGGCCTTCCATATCGCCTTTCGAACTCCCCGAATAGAGAAGCGCCGTCCGCGCCGGCTAATTTGGAGGCAACCGCCACCAATGCCAGCCTCGAATCTCGCGCTCGTCCCTTCGGGATTTGTCCATCGTACCAGACCTTTTGCTTGACGATTCGCTGGATATAGTAAGTAAAGACTCCAGAGTTCTTTGCGTCGTTCAACACTACAATCTGGCCATCGGCGCCGAGCAATCTGCTTATCTCGGCCAGCGTGCTCCGTATTCCCGGCCCTCTGACCTCGCGAAGGCGCAGCGCGATATCGCGTCCCATGCCGGCCAAGGCGCACAACGCCAGCGCGCACGCCGCGAAGCAATACCAAAAACGCCTCTTTCCGGAATCCACGCGCTCAATCAAATATTGCGCCCCACACCCTGCAAAAAGGCAAATCCCGGGGCCTAAAAACATGCAAATCCGTGGATTTTGCAGGTAGGGATACTTATGCAGAAATGCCGCCGCAAGGGCCAGAACTTGCGGGGCAAAAAACAAGATCCAGACCCGTCTGTTGCCATGACGCCAAAATGCGATCAAGCCAACCAGCCACAAGACACATGTGAGCGTGGACCCGTAATGATTTTCTCCGACAGGCCAGGCGAACCCCCGTCCAGTATGCACGCTCAGCAGCCACATCGGAATCTCCCACACCTGAGAGGGCGGAAATCCGCGCTTCCAAGCGTCCTGCAGCCCATTGCCCAGACTCGCTTGAAGGCCGGGTCGAATATTCAGCACATACAAAAATGCTGTGCTGACGGCTGCAAGTGCCATGAAAGTCAGTCCAGCCGATATGTTCCGCCACCCCAACCCGCAGGAATCATCCAACGTCCCCTTGGGAACCGGACGCAATTTTAGCAGGCAGGCCGTGAAAGCAAGACCAACGGCGCCAATTATAAAAACAGACGTGAAAGACAACCAGACAAAAACCGGGGCGCAGAGGGCGAGCCAGAGCAGATAACGGGCTTTATGGGTGTGGAGCCATCGTAACATCAGCCACAGCATCACAGTGGCGGCAAGCAGGTCGATTGTGTATCCTTTGACCCTTGTTGATTCTGCAATCGGAACGTATGCGACGCAGAAAAACGCCCAGGACACCCACCTTGCCATTCCAGCAAATGCTTCGCGGCAAATCAGCCCAAACATCGCCATGGCTCCGATGCCTGCGAGGAAGGGCATCAGCCGCACAGCCCATTCATTTGGAGAAATGGAGTCGAGAACTTTTGTCATCCATAAAAACAGCGGCGGCGAAACATTATAATAACTTAACGGGTGAAGCAATCCTGCGTAACCGCGCTCCATGACACTCAGCATGATTCCGGTTTCGTCTCCCGTTAGCTCGAAATGAAGCCCAAACCGCACCAAGCGCCACACCAGCCCGCAAGCAACGGCAACCAGGAACCATCGGGCGATCCCATCCCCGCCAACGGTCCGCCAATCAGTGCGTTGGCCTCCCGGTTCATTGCTGGTCATAGATTTTATCAGACATTTCCCATTTGGATTCTCGCCCGCGACCCGCGTGCGCGTTTTTCGTGATTCTGTTTCTCCTCCACAAGTTTGCAAGTCATTTCTCCAGTCCGCCCTCCGTCGTTCTGGCAAAGTGCGTCTTCTCCCTCTCCTCCACACGCTTGTGGAGGAGAGGGCGGGAAGAAGAGGTTCCCCATCAACGGTGAGGACGCTGACAATGAACCAACCATTGTTTGCGCCCAGCCCGACAATAAATGTGCTTGTCGTTCAGCTTATTTACCTCGCTTCAACCGGCAAAAGATGGCATGATCCCGCAAGTATGAAAGGGATATTTCTCGCTCTTTTCGGATTGCTTCTGTTGGCCGCGGCCGCAACGGTATATGCCCAATCAGGATCAGGTGATAATTTCAATTACTCCGTAAATCCCGACAATACGAACACCATCACCATCACGGGATACATCGGGACGGGCGGTGATGTGACCATTCCAACCAACATCAACGGCCTGACGGTCACCGACATCGGAGGAGATGCGTTCGCTTACTGCTCTACCCTGCACACCGTCACGATCGCTGACGGCGTCACCAGCATCGGATATGAGGCATTCATGTCCTCCAGCCTGACGAGCGCCGTGATCCCCAACAGCGTCACCAACATCACTAGCTGGGCGTTCTCTTACTGCCTCGGCCTAACCAGCGTCACGATAGGCAACAGCATCTCAACCATCGAGTACGGAATATTCTACGACTGCCCCAATCTGACCAACGTCACGATAGGTAATGGTGTCACCAGCATCTGGCAAGAGGCATTCTTTGATTGTCCAAGCCTGACAGGAGTTTACTTTCAGGGTAACGCCCCCGCAATACTCGATTCTTTGGTGTTCGATCCAGACAACAACACGACGATCTATTATTTGCCCGGAACCAGCGGTTGGAGTTCCACCTTTGACAGCATTCCTGCCGTAATGTTGAACGCGCCGATCCCAGCCGGTTCGTTGCAAGTAATCATCAGCCCGGACGGGGCAATCACCAACGGGACGCAGTGGCAGGTGGACGGCGGAATTCCTCAGCCCAGCGGAGCTACTGTTTTAGGGTTGACAATTGGCATTCATATGGTGAGTTTTAGCGCCATCAACGGCTATACAACCCCCTCCAATCAGACTGTCCTTATCACGTCAAATTCAACGGCTATAGTCGACGCAACCTACGGTGGCGGTTCTTTGCAGGTGATAATCAATCCAATAGAAGCGATTACTTCCGGGGCACAGTGGCAGGTGGACGGCGGCACAAATGAAAATAGCGGGGCGACAGTAAACAATCTATCCGCGGGTGAGCACACCATCTCGTTCACAGCTGCTTTCGGATGGTACATGCCACCCAGTCAAACTATTACGATCACGGACGGGTCAACCACGACAGCCACCGGCATCTACGTGTCGCAATACATTTACACGACAAATGCCGACAATACTCTCACCATCACAGGCTATACCGGTCCGGGCGGTGACGTGATCATTCCAGTCTCTATCAACAATCTGACCGTTACCAGCATCGGGGATGGTCAGGATTATGTCTTTGCCGAAACAGGAGTGACGAGCGTCACGATTCCCAACAGCATGACGAGCATTGGAGACTATGCGTTCGCTTACGCAAGCCTCACCAACCTCATGATCCCGAGCAGCGTCACTAACATCGGAGAAGGTGCATTCGCTTCCGAAACCAGCCTGACAGCGATAGATGTAGATGCACAAAATGCGTTTTATCGCAGTGTGGATGGTGTGTTGTTCGACACGGGACAAAGCACACTGCTTCAATATCCGAGTGGTCTCAGCGGAAGTTATACGATTCCGGACAGTGTCACCAGCATCGGAGACTTGGCGTTCGGATATTCCGGCCTCACAAGCGTTACGATTCCCGGGAGCGTTACCAACATCGGAGACCAGGCGTTCGCGTTCTGCGCCAGCCTGACAGCGATAACCGTGGATACAAACAACTCATATTACAGCAGTGTGGATGGAGTGTTATTCGACAAGAGCCAAACGACCCTCATTCAATTTCCGAGCACTGCAAGTGGAGTTTATGCCATTCCTGGCGGCGTGACGAGCATTTCGGACGGGGCCTTCTCAGACTGCACTGGCTTAAGTAGCGTTACGATCCCAGACTCGGTCATAAGCATCGGAAGCAACGCGTTCTATGGCTGTGCAGGACTGAACGCCGTCACAATCCCAAACGGAGTGACTAGCATTGGGAGTTCAGCGTTCTATGGATGTTACGATCTGTCCAGCGTGACGATCGCCGGCAGTGTCACCAACATCGGAGACTATACGTTCGCTTACTGCGGATACGCGATTGCCGTTTATTTCCAAGGGAACGCTCCTGCCGCGGGTTCGTCCGTTTTCTATTTCGACCCCGTAGGCGTAGGGTTTCCCTATTGGACTGTCGTCTATTATTTACCCGGGACCACAGGCTGGGATTCCTTCTCCGCCAATACCGGTGTTCCGGTCGTGTCATGGCCCGATGCCCTGTATGTGATTATCACTCCAGCGTCAGCGATTACCAATGGGGCGCAGTGGCAGGTTGATGGCGGATCATTTCAAAACAGTGGCGCGACGGTTACCAATTTGACGGTGGGCAATCATGTGGTGAGTTTCAGCGCAATCAGCGCTTGGACAACACCCGCCAGCCAATCTGTTACCATCACGAACGGAGCGACCACGACAGCCATTGGTTTCTACATCCCGGCCGCCACACCCGCCAACGGGCTGATTCTCCTGACAAACGGTTTTGGTGCCATCCATCACGAAACATGGCCAGAAAACCTGTTGGTCGGAGAACATTATACGGTGAAGGCAATGCCCAAGACGAAAAACTTGTTCGTCAACTGGGTGGGTGGAACGAACCAGCCCTATTCCGTCTTGAGTTCATCGGCCAGCTACATGTTTACGATGGAGTCCAATCTTGTATTGGAGGCCAACTTCGTGACCAACTCTTTCCTGGCAGCACATGGAAATTATAGAGGGCTCTTTGCCCCGACAAACTTAGCGCGGCAACAGACCAACTCCGGCGCGTTTTCTCTCAGCGTCACGAGAGATGGAGCCGTTTCCGGAAAGCTTGAATTAGACGGGCATTCTGTGCCGCTTTCGGGGAGATTTGAGCCTGACGGTACGGCGGAAATCATCTCAAAACCAGTCCACGGAATTCCCTCGCTGACCACGGCTCTGCAACTAGATTTCGCCGATCAATCGGTCGGCGGAACCGTCAGCAACGACAACTTCACTGCGGAATTAGTCGGCTATCGTGATGCGTTCAGCAAATCAGACGAGGCCGCCGAACTTGTAGGTCGATACACCCTGATCATCCCCGGCACGAACGATCCCTCCGTTGGCCCTTTCGGAACCAGCTATGGGACCGTGAATGTAGATGACTTGGGGATAGTTACGCTGGTTGGGAGCCTGGCAGATGGGACGGCCATCAGCCAGTCGAGCGTCGTGTCGCAGGACGGTTATTGGCCGTTGTATGTGAATCTTTACGGCGGCAAAGGCTCGCTGTGGGGCTGGAATTACTTCACCAACCACACCCTCACCAACGACTCCCCCATCAGTTGGATCAACGCGACCAATTCAGCCCGCACGGCGGTCTATCGTTCGGGATTTACAAATCAAGAGGCAACGCTCACCGGAGGGATTTACATCCAAAGCCAGGTGTTGCCAGCCGACCTCATCGCGATCTTGGAGGGAGGCAATCTGCCATTCGCGATCACCAATGGCGTCACCCTTACAACCAGCGACAAGATCACCCTCACTAATTCATTGGACGAGACCAACAAGCTGAAGCTGAGGATCAAAAAGAGCACGGGCATGATCACCGGCAGCTTCGCCAATCCCGACGACCCGAAGCAAAGCATCAAAATCCACGGCGTGATCCTGCAAGGCCAGACCAATGCCCAAGGTTATTTCCTTGGAACCAACCAGAGCGGTGCTTTTCTGCTCGATTCGCCGTCCAACACCCAAGCCTCTTCCTCGAACCCCGTGGTCATCACCGATCCCGGCGATGGAGGTGTGGTCACAACATCCACCGGCTATGTTGGGGGTGTAGTCATAACATCCGGGGCATTTTCATCGGCCAGGTAACCGCCATGCCACATCAGTTGATTTTTGCGCCATTCTTCTTTGTGAACTTTGTGTTCTTTGTGGTTAAAATCTTAAGTCTTTGCCGCGCAAGGCCTTAAACACATTTTTAGCAAAAAACCACACTTTTCTTAAAAATTCTTTCAAAAATCCATTGACGATATGATATGCTAACTGTATACTTCATCTAATGAACAATGAAATAAAGGCTGAATGATGAAGGATAAATTAAGAAATTCCACCGTCGCCGGGTCTGTGGCGCGACCGGCCATAAAACGTGAAAACTGGATTTGGGGCCATTATCCCCCTGTTTCAACTGGAACAGGCTGCCAATCAATGAGTTCCCAAGCCAAGCCCACAGCCCAGGATCGGGCCAAATCGTGCTAATTCGTGCTAAATCGTGCCAAAAAAATCCACAGCTTATGAGCCGTATTGGAGAAATCGCGCCATTGCTTGGGCATATTCAGACTGCCTTCAAATTTTGCGATGCTTGCGATTTTTCGCGGCCATTCCTTCAATTTTCAAGCAATCAAACACGGCCAAAGGTATGATTCCACTCAAACCCCATCGCAGTCCGTCGCAGTGGGTCAAAGCGAGTCGCAGTGATAAATTCCCGCATTCTGTCGCGGACCACCTATGGCGCTTCGTCGAAGGCGGGCTTGTCGCGCCGACTTGTCCCGCCAAAGCCTTGGACGACGGCGGAAGCCCAGGGGCGAAGACGGATCAAACCATGATTAATTTAGTTAACCCCAGTCAAACCAGTGCTCCGGCGGCCAAATCGTATGCAAATACCACAACATAAATATCTTACAACGCAACCATGACTCGGGCCACTCCTACGAAATCAAAGTGAATCAAAGTGATTTTGTCAGTGCAAGCCAAGTGGTTAAAGCCTTGAACACGTCAGCGAACCGGCACACCATATCGCCATGAGTTTTGTTCAATGAAGGATCAAACCGCTGAAATCAAACCGTCTTGGACCGGGCCGGCCATCACGCCCAAACTGGTCAAACAGCACAATCTCACTCCCGAGGAGTTCGAGAAGATCAAGGGCGTTCTCGGACGCGACCCAAGTTACACCGAACTGGGCGTTTTCTCGGTGATGTGGAGCGAGCATTGCTCTTACAAAAACACCCGGCCTTTGCTCAAAACCTTCCCCACCAAATCGCCCAACATCCTGGTCGGCGCCGGCGAGGAGAACGCCGGTATCATTGACATCGGCGACGGGCTGGCCATCGCTTTCAAAATCGAGTCGCACAACCATCCCAGTGCTGTGGAGCCATTTCAAGGGGCGGCCACGGGAGTCGGCGGCATCATCCGCGATATTTTCACCATGGGCGCACGCCCGATTTGCTCCGTCAACTCGCTGCGCTTCGGGCCGATTGTCCCGGCGCAAAACGAAAGCGCCAATGGCTCAATCACCAACAACCGGCGGCTTTTTGGCGGGGTGGTCGGCGGCATCGCCCATTATGGCAATTGCTTCGGCATCCCCACCATCGCCGGCGAGGTCTATTTCGACAAATGCTACGAGGGCAACCCGCTCGTAAACGCTTTTTGCCTCGGCGTGTTGCGTCATGACCAGATCGCGCGCGGCGCGGCCAAGGGCGTGGGCAACCCGGTCTTTTATGTCGGCCCGGCCACCGGCCGGGATGGCCTGGCCGGAGCGGCCTTTGCCTCGCAGGATTTGACCCGCGAATCAGCCGGCCAGCAACGCGGAGCGGTGCAAGTCGGTGATCCGTTCATGGAAAAGCTGGTGTGCGAGGCGTGCCTGGAATTGCTGGCGACTGACGCCGTGGCGGGCATCCAGGACATGGGCGCGGCGGGCCTGACTTGTTCGACCTGCGAAACCGCGGCGCGCGCCGGCACCGGAATTGAAATCGAACTGAACAAAGTCCCACAACGCGCCCCCAACATGACGCCCTACGAAATCATGTTGAGCGAGTCGCAGGAGCGGATGCTCATCATCGTCCAGGCGGGGCGCGAAGATGAAGTCAAACGCATCTTTGACAAATGGGACCTGCCTTGGGCGCAAATCGGCAGCGTCACGGACACCGGCCAGATGGTGGTGAAATTCAACGGGCAAGTCGTGGTGGACATACCGGCGAAAAAACTGGCTGACGAAGCGCCGGTCTATCAGCGCGAAAGCCGCGAACCCGCCTACTTGCAGGCCGTGCGCGACTTTTCCCTAGCCAGCGTGCCGGCATCGGTTGATGCGGTCCAGGCCCTGCCCCAATTGCTGGCGTGGCCGACCATCGCCTCCAAGAACTGGGTTTACCGCCAATACGATCACATGGTCCGGGATGGTTCGGTGGTTTGCCCGGGTTCCGACGCCGCCGTCATCCGCATCAAGTCGGATTCGATACCGGGCGTGACGAAGGCCAACGGCGCGGCACTGGAGAAATACATCGCGTTGACCGTGGATTGCAATGCGACCTACGTCTATCTCGACCCCTACGAAGGGGCGAAAATCGCCGTGGCCGAGGCGGCGCGCAACCTGGCCTGCTCCGGCGCAACCCCGCTGGGCACGACGGACAATTTGAATTTTGCCAATCCGCACAACCCGGAGTCGTTCTGGCAATTGAAGGAGTCGGTGCGCGGCCTAGCCGAGGCCTGCCGGGCCTTCAACGCGCCGGTCACGGGCGGCAATTGCAGTCTCTACAACCAAAGTCCCGCCGGCCCCATTGATCCCACGCCAACGGTGGCGCTGGTCGGGTTGATTGAAAAGCGCGAGCACATTACCACGCAGTGGTTCCAGGACGAGGGCGATGCGATCATCCTGCTGGGCGATCTTGTGGACCAAAACGATCCGCTGCTGGGCCTGGGAGGATCGGCCTGGCTGCAATGCCTGCACGGCCTCAAAACCGGCCTGCCGCCGCGCTGCGATTTGGAGAAGGAACGCGCTTTGCACCACGCCTTGCGCGGCTTCATCGCCTGCGGCTTGGTCAGGAGCGCGCACGATTGCAGCGAAGGCGGCCTGGCCGTGGCCCTGGCCGAATGCTGCATTTCCCGACAGATCGCCCGCGACACGCCCCGCCTGATCGGCGCGCAGATCGACCCGTCCGCCGCCCCGGAAAACATTAGTATTGACTCATTGCTCTTTGGCGAAACGCAGGGCCGCGTCATCATCTCCGTCGCGCCGCTCGATGAGGTCAAGGTCGTGGAACGCGCGAAGATACTGGGTGTTGGCGCTGTCAAACTTGGAACCGTCGGCGGCAGCGAGCTGGTCATCAAGCGGGGCGGCGCCGAGTGCAAATGGCCCGTGGCCCAATTGCACGACGCCTGGTGGAACGCCATCGCCCGGGCGATGAAATAGGCCGCAAGGCTTGTGACTACTGTCCCTGGATTTTATAGAAGCTGGCGGCGTTGCTTGGCCACACCAGCAAGTTGGTCGCGTTGGCCGGACTGCCGACGCTTTGCCAAACGGAATAGTTCGCATTAGTCGTCATCCACACCTGATATGGAGCAATCCCGCCAGTCCAACTCAGCATTAGGTTGGAGCCTTGTTGTGAAATCCGCGCCACAATAGCGGCCGCCGGTGTCACGTCGATGTACAAGGTGGCGTTGTTGGACAAGCCGTCGTAATCCGCCACATTCACGAGGAAGGTGTTGGTTCCGTCGTTGCCGGAAAGAGGCGTCCCCGATAAGCTGCCGTTCCCGGCAACGCTCAACCAAGCCGGACCGCTGAGCTTGGAGAAAGTCAGGACATCGCCAAAGTCCGGATCGCTGGCGTCGGTCGCAATGGAAGCCGTATAGGCATTTCCCGCTGTGACCGGCGGCCCGGAGAAGGGATTGCTGATGAACGAGGGCGGGCTGTCCGTGTTGACAGTGATGCCCAAATACCCGACGGCGGAGAGTCCGCCGGCATCAACCACCAGCACCAGGAAACTGTCAGCGCCCAGATTGGCAATCGAAGGCGCGCCTGAAAGACCGCCGTCGGTGCCCACATTGAGCCAGGCCGGCCCTGTGACCTTGTAAAAGGAGAGAGTGCCTCCAACGGCAAGATCCGGGTCGGTGGCGTTTGTGGCAATCGTGCCGGAATAAGGCAGGCCCACCGTGGCGGCAGGCGTCGTGAAGTTCTGGGAGATAAACGAAGGCCCACCATCCACACAGATTACCAGAGTCGCGGTGTTGGAGGCTCCTGCCAGATTGGCCACACTCACTACAAACGTGTTCGTGCCGGCATCAGTATCTTCCGGCACACCGGACAAGATCCCGCTGGCAGCCACGTTGAGCCATGCGGGACCGCTGACCTTGGCAAAAGTGAGGACGTCCCCGTCGCCAAGTTCCGCGTCGGTGGCGTTTGTGGCAATGACGCTCGAATAAGCCTCGTCCACATAGGCCCAAGGTTCGGTGAAGGGGTTGAGGATGAACGCAGGTGGCGGGTCGGGAATCACGGAGATCTCCAAGCTGGTCGTGGCAGATACGCCGTTCGAATCCGTCAAGCTCACGACAAACATGTTAACGCCGATGTTGGAATTCACCGGCGTTCCGGAAAGGACGCCGTTGGTTGCCACATTGAGCCAGGCGGGCCCGCTGACCTTGGCAAAGCTCAACCCATCACCCTGCGGGGCGACGGCGAATCCTGAAATATTGGAGGCATACGGCAGACAAGAAATGGCCGGGGTCAACGTGATCGAGTTGGTAATGAAGATCGGCACGGTGAGCTGGAAAATGACGCCATTGCCGCCACCGGCGGAAGGGTTGAACCCCGTCCCACCCTGGGCAGTCGTGCCGTAGAAAGTGCCATCGCTGGCCTGCACCAATGCCCCCTCGGGATCCGCGCCATTGAGGCCATCGAACCAAAGCAAAGTGGTCAACGTGCCATTGGTGGCTATTCTGAACGCGGTGCCCTGGCCACCGGCGCCGCCGGAGGAGGTCGTGCCATACAAATTCCCATCCGTGCCCTGCACCAGCGAGGCCACTGGATCGCTTCCGTTCGCGGAATCAAACGAGAAGAGGGTCGTCAGCGTGCCATTGGTATGCACACAGAATACGGTGCCGTAGCCGTTGGAACCCCCTTCCGGGGTGGTGCCATACAGTTTTCCGTCCAGGCCCTGGATGACTCCGGCTTGAGGATAAGCGCCATTCGAGTAATCGAACGAAGCTAAAGTGGCCAGTGTGCCGTTGGTGGCGAGCCTGAAGACCGTGCCAAAACCGTTGGCGCCATATTCCTGGGTTGTGCCGTAGAAACTCCCATCCCTGCCCTGAATCACCCCTGCGTAAGGGTAGCCGCCATCGTCCCCGCCCGTGAATCCATACAGGCTGGTGACCGCGCCGTTTGCCGCCATCTTGAAAACCGAGCCAACGGAATCCAAGCCGCCCTCATAAGCAGTGCCATAGAAATTGCCATCGGAACCTTGCGCCAGGCCGGCATAAGGAAATGCGCCGTCAACGCCATCCTCGAAGGAGTAGAGGAGTGTCACAATGCTGGTGGATGTCATTCGGTAGATCGTGCCGTATCCGTTGGCGCCTCCTTCAAGTGTGGTGCAGTAGAAATTGCCATTCGTGCTTTGTATCAGGCCCCCGTAAGGATTCGCACCGGCGGGGGAATCCGAAAAGTTGTAAAGATGGCTCAGCACGCCGGTGAGCGACATGCTAAATATTGTGCCATAATAATCCTGGCCGCCGCCCGTGGTGGTGCCGTAGAGATAACCGTTGGTGCTTTGGATCAGGCCCGCATAAGGATATGCGCCGTCGGCGCCGCTGAACAGATGTAGAGCGGACGTGGAAACCCCCGGCGGGGTGACGGGCAGGACGGACAGCACCGCGTTCAAGCTGGATACCACATAGACCGCGTTGCTCACGATCACCGAATAGCCCCCTGCACTTGCCAAAGTCAGATTAGAGATGGTCAATGTGCTTGTGGCGGACCCGGAAATGGCGCCGCCATTCGTCAAATTGGTTCCGTTCTCCTGCCATTGATACGACAGCGGCTGGTCTCCGGCCGCTCCCACCGTGAAAGTTGTGGTCGTCCCTGCCAGGCACGTCTGGCTCGCCGGCTGGGTGGTGATGCTTGGCGGAGAAAAGATCACCTCAAGGACCGCATAATCGCTGGTGACTGAATTGACGGCATTACTGACAACGACGGTATAGACCGCGGCATCGTACTCCGTAACGTTCGAGATTGTGAGATTGGCGGAAGTGGCGCCGGAAATGTTGCCGCCATTGGTGAGATTAATTCCGTCCTGCTGCCACTGGTAGAAGACCGGAGCAGCGCCGAAAGTCGCCACGGTAAAGCTCGCACTGCCGCCAATGTAAGCCGATTGGTCCGCAGGCTGCCCGGTGATTTGCAAAGGGCCATTCACACTGAGCCGGTAGATCGCGCCATTGCCGTTCACGCCGCCTTCTTCGGTCGTGCCATATAAATTCCCATCCAGGCCTTGGACGAGTGCGGCGGCTGGTTCGGCGCCTTGGTAGCCATCAAATTGCACCAGCGTGGCCAGCCCGCCGGTGGGGGCGATCTGGAATACACTGCCAAAGCCGTAGGTGCCGCCATACTGGGTGGTGCCATACAAATTGCCATCCGATGCCTGCATCAGTCCACCCCACGGATTGCCGCCATCACTGCCGCCGGTAAATGAGTAACGGGGAGTGAACGCGCCTGACGACGTTATTTCAAATACCGTGCCATACCCGTCCGCCCCCGCTTCATAAGTTGTGCCGTAGAAATTCCCATCCGCAGCCTGGACCAGACCGGGGATGGGTTCCCCTCCATCATTACCGCCCGTAAAAGAGTAAAGGACGGTGAACTCACCGGAGAGCGTCATTTTGAAGACCGTCCCCCATCCGCTCGCGCCGCCTGCTTCGGTCGTGCCATAGAAGTTGCCATCGTTGCCTTGCACCAGCACGGATGAAGGATAGCCGCCGTCGGTGTAATTGAACGAAACCAGTGTGGTCAGCGATAGGGCGGTGTTCATTCGGTATATCGTGCCATAACCGTAAGCGCCGCCCTCCAGCGTCGTGCCGTAGAAATTGTTATCACTGCCCAGCACCACCCCGGCTACAGGATACATGCCGTTATTCCCATTAAACGATACATCGTGCGGTCCGCCACCGTTGGTAGTGGTCCACATCAGTGTCCCATCGCCGTAAGCGCCTCCTTCAATGGCAGCGCCGTACAACAGGCCAGTGCTGCTCAAGGCCAACCCTGCATAGGCGCCCGCGCCATCGGTGTAATCCAATGACACCAAGGTGCTCAGCACCCCACCGGGGGTGATTTTGAAAAGCGTCCCATCGCCGTCCGTTCCCCCGTCCAGGGTTGTGCCATAAAAAGTGCCGTTCGCGCTTTGCACCAGAGGACTGTAAGGAAACTCGCCGGAGTTGCCGCTGGCAAACGACCACAAGGTTGATATGTCAATCCCTGGCGCTGCGACTGAAATAATGGAGAGCACCGCGCCGGCGCTGGTCGCCGAACCGTAGGTATTGCTAACAATCACGGAATAAGTGCCCGCATTGGTGGGTGCGACATTGCTAATCGTCAAGATGTTACTGGTCACGCCCGAGAAAGTAGCGTTGTTGGCCAAATTGGTTCCATTGAACTGCCACTGGTAGAAATACGGCGTGTTCCCGACCGCCGCGACACTAAAACTGACCGTCGCTCCCGGCAACACGGTCTGGTTGGTCGGTGGCCGGACAATGACCGGCTCCGACGGCACAATCGTGAGCAGCGCATTCGAGCTGGCCAGCACGCCGGCCGCATTGCTCAGAACCACGGTGTAGCTTCCGGCATATGTCGCAGACACGTTGCTAATCGTCAAGCTGCTGGTTAAGGAGCCGGAAATGTGGCTGCTGTCGCTCAAATTTGTCCCATTCTCCTGCCATTGGTAAAACATCAGGGCGTTTGGCCCCGTCACAACGCTGAAATTCGCCGTCATTCCATCCAGCAACGCCTGATTGGTGGGTTGGGCGGTGATCACTGGCGGAGTGACCACAGCCAAAGTAAGCTGGCGGGTTTGGCCGAAGTTATCCCCCAAATTGGTGAACCGCAGGGCGGCGGAATAACTGCCTGCCGGCAGATTCGTGGCTGCCAACGCCACACTCGCCGTAACGGTGGCCGCCAGACCACCTCGAAGCAGTGTGCCGCTGCTTGGAGAAATATTGAACCACGAGGACGTATTGGCAAGACTCCAGGTCAACGGACTCGCCGCAGTATTGGTGAGGGAATACGTCTGCGTCGCCGGGGCAAAAGGACCACCCGCCGGTCCGGTGAATAGTGCGCCGCTTGCCGGCGTAATTCGCAACGGCTCAGGCATGCCAATGGCCATGATGAGATTGCTGCCGGTGGGCGTTCCCCACCCTGTGCAGAGATCGTAGCCGGGCACGGCCAGGAACCGGCTGGGGCTGCCGGAATTTTCATTGTCTCCGGTGGTGATGTCGTGGAACAGGCTGGTATAGCCCATGGAATTCGACCCCTTGCCTATGGCATAGATCGCCGGGTTGATAAACCCGACTGTTGGCTCGCCATTCGTCAGCGCCAGTTGGTTCATCAGCGCGGTGAAGCCCGCCCACAACGGCGTCGCACAACTGGTGCCGCCCACCGCACCTGCGCCTCCATCGTAGATGACGTACACGTCATCAGCCGTCAGCGCGACGTCCGGAAGGTTCCGCATGGTGGTGGATCCCTGGTTGGCCGTCATACTGATCCCCTCCTGCCATATCGGAATCGTGCGGACGGTGCTGATTCCGCCGCCGCTGTAAGGAGTCCAGGTCGTTTCAGACCCCCACGCGCCTCCGGGACCGCTGGTGGTCAAGGTCGTCCCGCCCACAACCATGATATTCGGATCATCCGCGGGCGTGGCGACGGTTCCGGAATAAGCGCCGCCGTCGCCAGAAGCGTTGAAGAACGACTGCCCCTGGGCGGCATACTCCAGGAATATCTGATCGCTGTTTGCGTCCGTGGGATAAGTCCATGAAGCGCTCGTCTGCTTGGCCAGATTGTCGGTCGCCATCCGGTTCAATATGTCATCAGTGGTGGAGCCTTCATAAACAATCACCCCTGCCAATCCGGGTGCCATTGAAATCGCCATTTCAATGTCCAGAGACACTTCGATGTTGTCCTCACCGCCGGGCGTGCCGTTGTACCCGTCCAGCAACACCGCGCTTACAGGCACGTTGGGCAATCCGGCCTGGGTTTCGTAAGCCGTGATGTCACTTTGCAGGTAGCCGGCGTCAAATTCCAAAAGCCCGACGGTTTGGCCGGTTCCAGTCAGCGTCTCACCTGGAACGTAGGCCGCCCGAAAATCGTACCCCATGTAGGTGCCGCCCGGCCCCGAGCCGGTCAGATCAGGCTTCGCCTCTTCGGGGGCAATCGGCCTGAAACAAGGATGCGGAACGACAAAATTGTCAAGGCCGCTGATGCCCAATATCGGAGTCGCCAAGTCGAGTGACGGCTCGACGTCCGGCGCATAAAACGTCCGCGATTCCGTGGGATGCTGGTACTCGTTCAAGGTGACATGGAACGCCCGCTCGATGTCCGCCACCGTCCCCTTCACGCTCACCAGCGTCCGGTTGGGATGCCTGGCCGTCACGCGAAGACCATGTGACTGCGCAAAGCCGACAACCGCCTCATAATCCTCTTCCGTCGGGCCGAACCTCCGGGCGAACTCATCCGCTGTCAGGTAGCGGTGAAAATCGGGGCTGGCCGGGTCATACAGTTGCTGGAGCAGATTGGTGAGTCCCTCCCGGTCTCGCAAAGGCAGGCCGATCGTCAGGTTCAGCCTGTCCCACCGCGAACAGTGACGCACTGGCGCCGCGTTTGTCACCGCAGCGGGCACATGGTTGTGCAGGAACTGCCGCTCGCCCGCTGGGGCGGAAATAGCGCACAGGCCGGGCAATAATGCCCACAATAGCCAGACTCGGACGGCAGCGGCGGGGAGAGTGGCAAGTTTGATTTCATGTGGTCCGGATAGGCTGGTTTTCATTGATTCCTTTCTACAGTATTGTTGTCCTCCCAATACAGAATTGGAACATATTATTCTCAAAATTTTACGCGAGAGAAGGAGCACAGCGCAGAATCATGGCATGTACCAAGCTTGCGTGTCTATAAGCAGATTACGACAAACTACTTCATGTTTTGGCTATGCGGGTCCAATTGCAGCATTATCAATGCCGATGGGTTGATGGACCAGGTAGAGCTATCTTATAATACTTTGTGAGTCAATGCTCTATATCATTTAAAATAAATCGAGGAGCAGAAAGGAACGGCCACGCAAGGGCTGATTTTGGGCTGAACGCGTTAAAATTTCCCCGAATCTGCGTGAATCTTTGTTTCCCCAAGCCTGCCCCAACTGTCAACTCAAACCAATGCATCCGTCCTTGAATGATTCCATGGGTTGCGCCGCGCGCTTGCGTCAGGCAGATTGCAGTCAAATGTCGGCGACAGATTCGGTGCGAATGGATAAATGGCTCTGGGCGGTGCGGATTTTCAAAACGCGCAGCCTCGCCTCCGACGCCTGCCGCCAGGGCCATGTCACCGTCGCCGGCCAGCCGGTCAAACCGGCGCGCGATGTCAAAGTCAACGAAGTCGTTGTGGTGAAGAAGGACGATCTGACGCGCACCTATAAAGTGCTGCAACTCTTGCAGCAGCGCGTCGGCGCGCCCGCCGCCAGGGAATATTTCGAGGACCAGACGCCCGAGTCCGAATTGCAAAAGGCGCGCGAACCGCGTCTCAAGCCGTTGTTTTTTCGGCCAAAGGGCATGGGTCGCCCCACCAAAAAGGAGCGCCGGGCCATCAATGATATTCTTGAATCGTCTTGACACCGTAGCCGTTCTTCTTCAAGGCGGCAATGCCCCGCGCAGCGGCCCGTGCCCCGCTCAGAGTGGTCATGATGGGCGTTCCGGTATAAACGGCGGTGGTGCGAATCTTGATTTCGTCGGCGCGCGGCGTCTGGCCCGCCGGGGTGTTGATGACCAGTTGAATCTCCCGGTTCTTGAGCAAATCCAGCGTGTTGGGCCGGCCTTCGGCCAGTTTGGGAACGCGCGACACTTTCAAGCCCGCTTCCTCCAGGACCTTCGCCGTGCCGGCGGTGCAGACGATTTCAAAGGCCAGATCGGCAAATTTTCGCGCCACAGCGGCCACTTTTTTCTTGTCCGCGTCGCTTACGCTGATAAACACACGCCCGCCCAGCGGCAAAGGCGCGTTGGCCGCCATTTGCGATTTGGCGTAGGCGATCCCGAGGTCCGCGTCCAAACCCATCACCTCACCGGTGGATCGCATTTCCGGCGAGAGCAGAATGTCCTGGCCGTGAAACCGATTGAAGGGAAAGACCGATTCCTTGACCGCCCAGTGACGGGTCCAAATCTCTTTTGTAAAACCGAGGTCAGCCAGTTTCTTGCCCGCCATGACGCGGGCCGCAAGCTTGGCCAGCGGCACGCCAATGGCTTTGCTGACAAAAGGGACGGTGCGCGAGGCGCGCGGATTGACTTCCAACACATAGACCGTCCGGCCCTTGACCGCGTATTGCACGTTCATCAAGCCGACGACGCGCAATTCCCGCGCCATGGCGTGTGTATATTGGCGCATGGTCTCGATGACGTCTTTGGAAAGCGTGTGCGCAGGCAATACCATGGCCGCATCGCCCGAATGCACCCCGGCATATTCAATGTGCTCCAGAAAACCGCCTATCACAATCGTCCCCTGCGCCGCATCGTCAAAATGCCCCGTGTCCGCGATGCAATCCACGTCCACCTCGGTGGCATCCTCCAGGAATTTGTCCACCAGGACGGGCCGTTCCGGGGATGCTTCGACGGCGAACCGCATATAATGGTTCAATTCCGCATCCGAATAAACAATCTGCATGGCGCGCCCACCAAGCACGAAAGATGGCCGCACCAACACCGGGTAGCCCAAGCCGTGCGCAGCCTGGATCGCTTCCGCCTCGTTGGTGGCGAGGCCGTTGGGCGGCTGCGGAATTTTCAGCCGGGTCAGCATGGCCGAAAAAAGTTTGCGGTCCTCAGCGATCTCGATGCTCTGCGGCGAGGTGCCGATGATGTTGACACCGTTCTTTTGCAGGGCCAGCGCCAGGTTCAACGGCGTCTGCCCGCCGAATTGCGCGATGGCGCCCCAGCACTTCTCCCGCTCATAGACATGCAGCACGTCCTCCAGCGTCAAAGGTTCGAAAAACAGCTTGTCGCTTGTATCGTAATCGGTCGAAACCGTTTCCGGATTCGAGTTGACCATGAGCGTTTCGAACCCGTCCTCCTTCAAGGCAAAGGCGGCATGGACGCAGCAATAGTCAAATTCGATCCCCTGCCCGATCCGGTTCGGACCGCCGCCGAGGATCATCACCTTGCGTTTCTCGCCCAATTTGCTTTCGTCATCCCCGCAATCATAGGTGGAATAATAATAAGGCGTGTAAGCCTCGAACTCCGCCGCGCACGTATCCACCAGGCGATAACTCGGCTTCAGCCCGAGCGTCTTGCGCAAGGCGCGGACATCATCCTCGGATTGGCCAGTTAAATTGGCAATTTGGCGGTCGGAGAACCCCAGCGATTTGGCTCTGGCCAGCAGGTCACGATTCATTTTTCAAAAAAACTCGACGCAGTAAGCCCCACCCAGCCCCAACTGGCAAGCTCGTTTCCAACCATGTCGTTTCCAACCACTAATAAGATATGATAAATTTACCTCATTGTGGATTCGGGCAAAAGCTTGCAAAGATTTGCGCTTTCTGTTGTAGTCAAGGCACATACTATTCGCGCCATGTCATCGCCCACCACCAACCGAAGCTGGCTGCTGTTGATTCTTGCCGGAGGTGTGCTGTTGGCGCTTGCTCTGTGGGTTGCGCACCGCCAGTCTGAACCCGCCGTCCAGGTTCACGCCACAGTCGCAACCTCTTCGCCCGAAGCAACTACCACTCCAAGTGCGGCCAACACGATCGCCCGTCCTGCGGCTGAGGGCGACCGCAGATTGCAACAAACGTGCGAAGCCTTGCGCAAGGAGTTCGACGCGCGGATCACTCGGCAAGAACTGGCGGAGTTGCGACAGAACCTTGCGGCCATGCCGAAGAGCGCGGCCATCGCGGCCATTCGCCAGTTTCTTGATTCAAAGGCGGATGCCTCCACCCACCTGGGATTCAAGCTGGCTTCCGACGGCATGTTGGACGAGGCTCCCACTCTGCGAACGTTTCTGCTGGATGAACTGGGCCGCCTCGATCCAGCCGCGGCGGCTGATTATTCCAAGGCGGTGCTGGCCAGCATGGATTCAGCGGATGAATGGGCGGTGGCTTTGCGTAACCTGGCCTCGGGCGATGCCAGCGCCGATAGCCGCGCGCTGTTGGAGCAAAAGACAGCCCAGATGATGCAATACACGCCCTGGCAGCAAAATCCATCCACCGGCTTTCTGGAGGCGTTCGACGTGCCGGTGTATCTGGGTGGCGCGGATTTCGTGCCGACGTTGTCGCAATTGGTTTGCAGTCAGGACAATCCCGCCGTGGCTCACGCCGCTTATCTGGCCTTGGATCGGTTGGTCATCAGCAACCCCGCCACCGTGCTGGGGTTGCTGGAGGATGATCCCGATATGATGGAGGGACGGGAATCGACTCGAGCGGATTACTTTGCCCGCGCCAACGTGGGCGATCCGCAGCAGCGGCAAATCCTGGAAAGTTACCTGCTCGACCCTGCCATTAGCACGGCTGAACTGCAAACGTTCGCCGCCATTTATCCGAACGCCAACTTCATGATCTCGCCCAACCTTCTCACCCAAGCCAACACGCCCAACCACGACGCATTGATGAGTCTCGACGCGCAGGCCCTGGCCGTGGCGCAGGAGTGGCTGGCCGACCCGCGCTTTGCCGAGGTAGTTCCAGAGTTGCAGACTATTACACAACGCCTGGAGGGATTCGCGGCGCAGGTCAGGCAGGGGCATTGAGCGCGCTCAGAAAATGAAGTTGAAGCTCGCTTCAAACACGCGCTTCATAGGTAATTCCTGATAGACAGTGAGCGGGTTCAATTCGTAGCCTCCGCCGGAAAGATTGAGAATGCCGAGTTGCAGTTCCGCGCGCCGGTGCGCGAAACGATAACCGGCGAAAATATTTTCCTGGAAAAAACTGGAGTAAGGTTCGGCCGGCGTCCACCCTTCATTCCTTTGGCCATACCAGTGCGTCTCGAACTTGGCATAAAAGCCGGAGCGATGGTTGAACAGGGCGTAGCCGTCAACCTCCTGAAGGTTGGCTTTGAGCGTCTGATTGGCCGTCGCCAGGGCTGAGACTGGAATATCAGGCAGGTCATCTTGCAGGTCGGATTGCGTGACCTTATAGCCGGCTCCAAAAACAAAATCATCACCCACAAGCTGGTTGAGGCTCACGGCGAAGGCGTTCTCGTTGTAATCCAACCGTTCGTCAGTGGCGGAAACAATGGCCGGGGTCACGCCGTTCGCCAGCACGAAATCGCCGATGCCCTGGTTGACATCGGACCCCAAATGCTCAAACTGGAATTCGGCGTAAGTGCGGGACCTGAATTTGAGATCGAGCGCCGCGCCCAAGGTTTCAAACGTGGGCGCCGATTGCGAGCCAACGATCGACTCGGATATCAGGCTGCGGAAGGCTTGTGGAAAACCAGCCAGTTCAGTGGGTTCCAGGCGGTAGCTTTCGTCAAGACTCACGCCACCAAGGGAGCGGGTATAAATACCGCGCAGGGTAGCTTCTGGAATGGGACTCCAGACCAGGGCCGCCTTGGGGCCAACTTGTGTTCTTGTGTCTTCCCCTGAAGTGACGGGTGGGTTGCGAAAATAATACGGAAATGTTTCGTCGTCAGCCGCCACGCCCCCCGTGAGCCAGAGATGGTCCAGCGGCTCGACCGTGAGATAAGTGTAAGCGGTCTCGCGCTGGAAGAGACCGGTCGTGTTGGCGCTGTAGGCGCCGGATGGGGTGAACAAAACGGGAGGGGCTGACGGATTGCTGAACTGGTCTTGAGTGTGGAACTCGCCGGATTGGTAGCGGCCACCCGCCAGCAAAGTAACACGCTCCCATTGACAGATTTGCTCCAGTTCGGCGGAATAGATCTTGAACTCTTCTTGATAGCCCACGTTGAAAGGCACCGCACTCTCCCCATAGATGGCGCCCGATGGGCTTTCAGCGAAAAGCAGTTGCGGCGACGCTTGATCATTGAACGACTGATTGTCCATCAGCCTGCCAACCAGCAGCAAGGTGTGCATGCCGGGGCCCCACTCATGATGCCATGTGCCGACCAACTCAGGCTGCTGTTCCTCGTTGAATTTGTAATCGGGCCGCGCGTTGGTCTGATAGTAATACTGGAAGTTGTCGCCCGAATGATAATTCTCATACTGGACCAACACTATCGCCGTGTCCTGGGGAGTAATCTGCTGTTTGATCGTGGCGTCCAAATTGAGATTATCGAGACCGTTATTGATGCGGAAGCCCGTGTTGTGGTAATCGTTCAAATCAAGACCATAGGAGGTGTTCCCAAATGTGCCAAATTGGGAGGCTGTCTCATGGTACATCCCGTCGGTCCGCGCGTCGCTAGAGGCGGCGAGACCCAAGCCGTCTGCCTCGAAAAGTTTGGAGTAATCTTGTTGGGAGACTTGCTGGGAGAGGCGGCCGGCGCCCACCGGCGCGAGGATGTTGGCCAGAAGCAATTCGTTGAACCAGGCGGTGTCGTAACGCAGGTTGAATTGCGTCGGGTCCAGCAAGTCGTAATAGCTGTCAGCCAGGAACAAGTGGGCTGAGTCGTTCGCGTAATCGTCCGTCACCGCGCGCGCCGCCTCGCGCACGCTGACATCCGTCATGCCGGCGTCGCGATAAACGGAAGCCAGGTTGGCGCTGGCGACCGCGCGGTCTTGATCCAGCAGAAGGCGGGACCGGAACACACTGCGATTGTCATTGTTGGTTTGGGCGTTTTGCAGGTCGGAAATCGCCGGATTGATCTGGTTTTGCTCCTGTTCCAACAGCGCCAGATAGAGCCAGGCCGTCGGGTCGTTTGCGTCCAACTTGCGGGCCAGCATCAATTCCTTGTCGGCGCGGACATCGTCGCCACTGTCGGCGAATGCCTTGCCCAGATAGCTGCGGAGCAACGCCCGCTGTGGTTCCAAGGCGGCGGCAATAAGCAAGTCTTCGCGCCCCAATCGATCCTGGCCAAGTTTGATGCGGCAGAGCCCCCGTCCCAGCCACGCATTGCCCAGCGCCCCGTCCACAATGATGGCGCGATCAAATGCCGCAAGCGCGTCTCTTATCCGATTTTGCGCGCTTAACAGGAACCCGTCTAGTGCAACTGCCTGGGCGTTGCGCGGCGATAGCGCAAGGCTCTTATTCAGCGCAGCCAGGGCCGCTTCGGTCTGCACAAAACTAAACTCCATTTCCGCCAACCGTTCCTGGGCGAAACCAAATCCAGGCGATGTGGCCGCCGCGCTTTTTGCCATGTTCAGGGCCACACCCAGATCGTGATGGGCTTGTGCCTGATAAGAACCAGCCATCCATTCGGTGGCCAATGTGCGCGGCCCGCTCCTCGTCCAGGGCTGGCCTTTGACCGATGCAATCATTTCCTGCAAGGCCCCGGCCAACGCGGCCGCGCGCGGCTCGCGGTTCGCCTCTTGCAACATTTGCTGCGCACCCTCCACCTGCCCGGCCGCCAGAAGCAATGCCGCGTGATAAACCCGCTCCGATTCCGACGCGGCGGCGCGGCCCTCGGGATACTTCGCCAGGGCTTTCAGCAAATCCCCGCTGCCATAGGCCTCCAGCGACGGACCCAGCGCCTCCTTGATCTCCGCGCTCAAATCCAACTCGTCTGCATCCAATATGGCCGGATAATAAAGCGTCCATTGGATGACATTGACAGCGTCAATCAGCGGCGACTTTTTGGGGGCCTGGCCGGGTTCAACCACCGCTTTCTCCCCGGTTTGCAGCCGGAGAGTGCCCTGGTTGTTGGTCAGATCGATCTGGCCGTCCAGCAGCGCCAATTCCATCCGGCCATTGCCGGCCACCACAATGTTGAATTCCGTTCCCCGAATAGCCCCCGAAGCGGAAGGCGTGCGGAACTGGGTTTCCGTCGGCTTGTCGCGATTGAAAAAATAGGCGGCCCCGGATATCAAATCGAGGATTCCCCGGCTTTTCGGTTCTTCCGGCGGCTGGATCTGCAGCGTCGTCAACTCATAGACGCGCAATACGCTCAAATTGGAAAGACGCAAAGTCGCCCGGCTGCCTTTCCCGGTGCAAAGTCGATCCCCCGCATAAAGAACCTGATTGGTTTGGGTCATCACCCAGGTGCGCGCACCCGCTGGAGACACTTCAACCACACCTTGGGTCGCAATCACGCGCGCTTCATTCGTGACCTGATCCGAGGCTCTGAGGGGTGTGGCCAGACGTGCCGCAGAGATGGCAAACCATCCAACAATTGCGGCTCGCAATACGAGCCTCACCGCATTGCCTCGAAAGTTCATCAGGTTGTGTCTGAAACCACCGTGCAACACCCGTTCAACGATGCACGGGCCTTGCCACGCAGCCCAAAAGCCGCGTCACTTTGTTCTCGAATATCTGATACGACTCAGACCTCATGCGGGCCGGTTGTCAACAACTGTCTTAAAGAATCACTCGACATATCTTGCCCCTCGCCAAACAAGCAATGGAGAGGCCCCAACTCGATTTACCCCACTTCTCAATCAGCCTTTCCCCTTCTATGGCCCCAAAATAACCGCCCCGGCATTGGTTTTGGTCAGGAAATAACCAGCACCGTTGGTCTCATTGAGCAAAATCGCGCCGCAGCCGTTCGTCTTGTTCGCCCCGCTGCCGACGGTCAGTTTCAACAATCCTGTCTTGAGGTTGATGGTACCGCTCACCTCCGACCCGTTCACTTTGCCCGTGGTGCTGATGTTCACGGGAATGCCAGTCACACCGTTCGTGTTGTTGATGATGTCAAGAATCGACAGATTTGTCAGATTTGCCAGGACGCCTTCCGCCGGGGGATTGGTCCACGGGGAAAGCATGATTGAGTTGGTGGAGTTGAACGCATCTGTGAACAAGCCCGAATGGATGGGTGGATGAACCCAAATCAGACCAGTCCCCGAAACGTTGCTCGGATTCAGATTGATCCAGCCCAGAAGCAGCCCTTTGTTCCCGTAAAGATTGGCGTAAATGGGAACGGAGCCATCCTGGGAAACGGGCACCGATTGACTGAAAGCGGCGCCATCGGCCAATGCCCCGGTGATGGTGGCTTTGCCCGCATGATTGGTGATCAACGCATAGCCATCGCCGCCGGGCGAAATGGTCGGCGCACTATTGGTGTCCGGCAACATCAGCATGGTGTACTCAGCCGAAGGCAGGGTGTTGGTGGCGAGGTTGGCCATCAGATTAGTGGCCGTCCAAGGAACTTCATCGTTGGTCCCGGAAACCGCGCCTGTAACCTGCGGCGCAGAGTTGCTCGAACTTGACAAAGTCATTTCCAACAGCAAAGGACCTCCATGGCCGGACGCGCGCGTAATAGTCTTGGTGGCTTGGCCGGCTAAATCGAAAGACCCGCTGAAAGACTGGCTTCCGCCATTGATTAACAGCGTCCCGCTGTAGGTTCCCTTCTGGCCAATGGTCAGCCTCTTGAGCATCCCCGCCGTTTGTTCGGTCACGCCATTGCTCGTGCTGAAAAGTCCGTTATACGTACCTTTAACGGCCAGAAACGGATTGGTGATAAAATTGGCTTGAACCACCGTGTTGGTCTCCATGGTGAAAGTGAGCGGATTTTCGTTCGTAGTGATGCTGCCGGTCCAATTCGAAAACACATTGCCGCTTTTGGCAGTCGCGGTCAGGGTGTATCTCCGGCCCGCGATTAAAACCTTGTCATTCCGGTTTGGCGACACAGTGCCAGCGCCGTTGGTGATAACTGTCAACAACAAAGAGTCGTTTGCCCCAAAACCTGAAATAGGGATGGTGTCAGCGCCGCTGGTTGCGTCCGAGATAACTGTCACGTTGCCGCCGTAGTTGGTGGCAACGGTGGGCGACAATGTCACCGTTACAGATTGTGATTCGCCATTCGTAATTGGCCCCCCCGACCAATTGCCGCTAAATCCAGCCGGGTAGATGATGTTGCTGACGTTTAGCGTCGTATTGCCGCCGTTGCTGATTGTCAGAGTGCCCTGCATGTTTGAACCGATCGCCACTACACCAAACGCCAAATCACCGCTTAAAGAAATGACCTTGCCGGTGACCAAACCTGTAATCGCAAAGACAAACGGGTTGTTGGGGGCATTGTTGGTAATGCTGATGTTGCCAGAATTGGTTCCAACCACGGTCGCATTGAGTTGCACACTGAACGTTCCATTACTGCCAGCGGCGATTGTCAACGGATAATTCGTGTCGAGTGCATAGCCCGATGGCACTGTTATCGATTCCAAATCCAATGTCTGCCCGCCCGAATTTGTCACCGTGAAAGTAATGGGGGGCGCGATCTGGTTCTGCTGCACACTGCCGAAATCCACCTGTGGCGTCATCTGGCCATTGGTAATGGTATTTGTCCGATAGAACACCTGAATTGCTGGCGGAAGAGGCGTCACGATTCCCGTAACGGCAAAGGAAAACGTGGTATTGTTGGGATCGGTATTGAGGATGCTGATGTTGCCGGAGTTGGTCCCAATGGTGCTTGAATTAAGCTGCACACTGAACGTGCCGTTACTCCCGCCAAGGATATATGGTGGATAATTCGTGTTGATCGTATAGCCCGATGGCCCTGTTATCGAATTCAAATCCAATGCTCTGCCCCCAGCATTAGTTACCGTGAAGATGATGGTTGGCCCTGGCTGGTTCTGCTGGACGCTGCCGAAATTCACCGGGGTCATTTGCCCATTGGTAATAACGATTGTCCCTTCAAAAACCTGGATTTGTGCTGGCGCCAACTGCGCGTCAACCCACAAGGCGAACAGGGCGAGAAGGCCACTCAGGCCTGCCAAGAATCTGAGTTGGCGGGCAAACCAGTCGAAGGCCGAAGTGGAACGGTGCCAAGGCATGGGAGAGCCGCAGCAGGACTTCACCTGGCTCGATCGGGCTGAAAAATGCGCATTCATGGGAGATGATATGCCTACGGCGAGAGCACGACGCGGTAAAACTGTTGCGCGTTGGTGCCGCGGGGTTCAGGAATGGTTATGGTATAATTGGTTGCGTCGATGATGCCGCCTAATGCAGTCCAGTTGGTTTGAGTCAAATTCGTCGCGGTCTGGATTTGATAATTAGACCCCGGCAGGGCGCTCCAGGTGAATGTGATTGTCGAGATGGTATGGATCATGTTTTGCAAGACCGGCCTCAACGGAAGAACGCTGACATCGTCGAGTCCGAGGTAGGACGGGTCGTCCCGAAATCCGATTTGCAGGAGGGTGTTGGTCGTGGTCGCGGCAACATTAAATTGCAGGTTTGTCCAGCCGATCGCGCCTAAATTGGTCCGGTCGAAAATAGTGGTTCCGTTCCAAGCCACCGAGAATTCATTGGGGGTTAGACCGTCGGGGCTGTCCAGCCAGAGTGAAAGCAAGTACAACTGCCCAACGGTGGTCGGCAGCGTCTGGGAGAGATACCCCAGGGAGCCAGCCGGGCCCAATTCCGCCCCATATTGTTGGCCAGGGATGACAAAGGCGGAATTGACGTATATGTCTATGTTGGCAACTTTCCCGGTGTTGACAGCATTGCCGGACGGGGTCCAAAAGGAAAAATCGCCGGTCTCAAAACCGCTGTTCTGAACCAGTTGCCCCGGCTGGATGATGGTGAGCATGCCGTCGGACAAGGTGACGGTGTAGTTGGTCGCCAGGTTGTTCGGATCCACCAGACTCGGCACAATGGCATACGTGCCTGGCGCAGTGTTGGTGGTGGCGTTGCAAGTGTAACAGGCTGTGATGTTGTCCCCGTTCTGCAAGTTGGTCATTGTGCCCCCGAACACGGGGTTAGTCTGGCCATAGAGCCGAATGGCGTTGGACGCCGTCACGGTCAAGGTGGCGGGCGAGACCACCAGACTGACGTTGGTGCTTGCGCTGGCGCTGCCATAATCAGTGGTGTCGCCCGGAGTGAACGTGACGGAAAGCGTGTGAGCGCCCACTCTCAAGATGGTTCCGTTCGTCGGATTGTAGCTGTATCGGCCAGAGGTGCCATTGGTGATCGCTGGGACGGTGGCATTGAGTTGGCTGGCACCGAGAGGTGTGCCGTAGGTGATGGCAGCGGGATCGCTCCAAGACACGTCCAAGGTGTAGTAGTTTGTCAGGGGTACAACAGTTCCTGGCGCTACCGTGATGGTTTGATTGGTGGGCAGGCTATACCCGCTGACCGGCGCGAACTGCACGACCAGCGCGTTGGTGGTAAACACCTCCTCGGTGTAATTCGAGGCGCTCGAATAGGTGGCATCACCCTGCAAGCGCCAGCCGGCCCCGGCCTGCACCGCCGCCGGCGGCCCCAGTCGTATTTGCACATAGCCGGGATTGTTTGCCCCGACGGCCTGATTGGCTGTGATAGTAACGACGCCGCCGCCCGAGTTGTTTGTGCCGGTTGTCACAAAGTACTGGGCGTTGGTGATGAGGTTCACCACCTTGCTGTCGATGGCGCGCACGGCCGACGCATAGGTGGCGCCGTTGTACAATGTCCCCAAATACACGCCGGCTGGATAGTAACAGCCATTAAACTCCACGTAGAACGGTCCGCCGCTGTTGCCCGGATAACTCAAAAACCACGACGCTGTGTAAACCTCTTGTTGCTCATTGACCTGTTCCGTGTCCATGCTCAACGGATACGGCTGCGGACCGATCTCATACATCTGCCCCGGCACAACGTCGGGCACTTGGAACATGGAGCCATCCACCGGATAGCCGACCAGCATCTTGTTGGCCGTGCTGGTCAGCCAGTAATTCGGCGTCGCGTCTGAAGGCAAATACCCGCTATAGCCGCCGCCTGCCACGGGCGATGAAAAATAAAGGGCGGCAACATCAAAGTTGCGCGATTCCGGACTGGATTGACCGGCGGAGAGGCCGTCTGTCAGAAGATCGTTGGTTCGTGCTGACGCATAGCCGCTGAGGATGAGCGTCCCTTGCGCTTGCTGCGGGTAGGGCACAAATTGCGGCGCTTCCTCTTGGGGATACCACCAAACATTGCTCATACTGACATACGTCAGGGTCTGATCATTGAAGACCAGGTGCGCCGCCGTCAAAACCACATTGCCCTCCACTGCCACGCCACTGCCGTAGCCGATTTCCGTTTCCAGTTGGCCATTGAAGCCATAGGGATAATTGGTGTCGCTGATCTCGCCGGATGGAACCGGCTCGGGCAGGAGAAACCCGGTGGGCGCAGGTTGCGAGCCTTGATAGATTTCCTGCACCACCGTCGGCAACCCGGCGGAGATCTGGACAGTCTGGATCGGTAATTGGGTGAAGTTGCTGATCGCCGCGAACTCGATGAGATAGTTGCCCGGCAGAAGATTGGTGGCAAAGCCGGAGGGAAGGAAGGCATTGGTATCCCCCAAAAGCCTCCAACCGGCCCCGCTGGGCGGGTTGACCTGGAAGACGACCTCCAGGGACCCGCCGCTGCTCGTGTTAACTGACGTAATGGTGGGATAATACTGGCCGGTGACAGAATTCGTCCCACCGGCGATAAAGATCGTCTCCTGCACCGGGATGGCCAGGTAGCCGGGAACCGGGCTGAACTGGACGGTATAATTCTGGTTCGGCACAAGGTTGGTGGCGGCTGTGCCGCTGGCGCGCCAGGCCAGTTCCCAAGGGAAGCGCCATTGTCCGTTGGCGTCGGGGGGGAAAAGAGTGATCACGAGTGTTGCATTGTTGGCGGGTTGGATGACAGACACTGGGTTGGCGGCGGTGTATGGCGTGAAGACCCCCTTGCGGATTGTATTGTTGACGGTGTCCGCCACATAAACGTTGCCCGCGCCATCCACCGCCACACCTTGAGGACCGTCAAACATCGCGGCACTGCCCGCTCCGTCGGCACTGCCCGCCACTCCCCACGCCCCAGCGATGGTGCTCACCACCCAGTTCGTGCCAACGGGGATGATCTTCTGAATCGCGTCGCCGTAGAAGTTTGCCACATAGACGTTGCCCGCTCTGTCCACCGCCACGGAAGCCGCGGCGAGCCAGGCAATGGTGCTGACAACCCAATTCGTGCCAACCGGTGTGATCTTCCGTACCAAACTATTGCCATTATCTGATACATAGACGTTGCCTGCGCTGTCCACTGCCACGTCGCAAGGATAACTAAACCGCGCGGCGCTGTTGGTGCCGTCATTGGTGCCGGGAATGCCTGCCAGTCCGGCAATGGTGCTAACCACCCAATTGGAGCCAACTGGCGTGATCTTCCGGATCGTATAATTCTCAGTATCTGACACATAGACGTTGCCCGCGCTGTCCACCGCCACGCCTGAAGGACCGTTAAATTGCGCATTGGTTCCCGCGCCGTCATTAGTGCCGGCATAGAGCCCGGCGAGTGTCGTCACCAGTCCTTCTGAGGTCACTTTGCGAATAGTGGCGTTATATGAGTCAGCCACATAGACATTGCCAGTGCTGTCCACCGCCACGCCCTCGGGATAGTAAAACCGCGCATCACTGCCCGCGCCGTCATTGGTGCCAGTGGCTCCAGCCAATCCGGCAATGGTGCTGACTACGCCCTGCGAGGTGATCTTCCGAATCGTATTGTTGCCTGAATCCGCCACATAGACGTTGCCCGCGCTGTCCACCGCCACGTCAAGCGGAAAATCAAACCGCGCGTCGCTGCCCGTGCCGTTCACGCTACCTTCGCTGTCAGGCCCCGATCCCGCCATTGTGCTCACCACTTCCAAGGGAGTGATCATCCGAATCGTGTCGTTGTTTGCGTCTGCCACATAGACGTTGCCATTGGTGTCCACCGCTGTCCCATTGGGTAAATTAAAAATCGCGTTGGTGCCCGTGCCGTCATTATAGCCTTCGATCCCGGCCTGCCCGGCAAAGGTGCTGACCACCCAATTGGTGCCGATGGGCGTGATCTTCCGGATCGTGGAGTTGTAATAGTC
Source organism: Limisphaerales bacterium (assembly GCA_052325505.1). Classification (GTDB taxonomy): domain Bacteria; phylum Verrucomicrobiota; class Verrucomicrobiia; order Limisphaerales; family Palsa-1400; genus DASRLE01. The sequence goes on along the minus strand of JBKQUS010000141.1, from coordinate 25,129 downwards.
CCCCACATAGAGGTTGCCGTTGGCGTCCAGCGCAATGCCATTCGGAAAGCTAAACTGCGCGTTGGTGCCCACGCCGTTACTAGAGCCGTAGTGCCCCTGCCCGGCCTGCCCGGCAATGGTGCTGACCACCCAATTGCTGCCAACCGGCGTGATCTTCCGAATCGTGTAGTTCCACGAGTCCGCCACATAGACATTGCCATGGGTGTCCACCGCCACGCCCTCGGGATGGTAAAACCGCGCATCGCTGTTGGTACCGTCATTGGTGCCGGAATTGCCTGCCGATCCGGCAATGGTGCTCACCACCCAATTGGTGCCAACCGGCGTGATCTTCCGGATCGTGAAGTAGTTCCAGTCCCCCACATAGAGGTTGCCTGCGCTGTCCACGGCCACGCCATTAGGCGCACCAAACCGCGCGTCGCTGTTGGTGCCGTCAGTGGTGCCGGGATTGTCTGCCAGTCCGGCAATGGTGCTGACCACCCAATTGGTGCCAACCGGCGTCATCTTCCGAATCGTGCAGTTCCCCGAGTCCGCCACATAGACATTGCCCGCGCTGTCCACCGCCACGCCCCCGGGATAGTAAAACCGAGCGGCGCTGTTAGTGCCGTCAGCGCTGCCGCCAGTCCAGGCAAATCCGGCAATGGTGCTTACTTCCCCCGCCGATGTGATCTTCCGAATTGTGCAGTTCCCCGAGTCCGCCACATAGACGTTGCCTGCGTTGTCCACCGCAACACCCTCTGGATCGTCAAATTGCGCATCGGTTCCCGCGCCGTCGGCGCTGCCACCCAGGGCTTTTCCAGCGAAAGTGGTGAAGGTGTAGGCTTCGGAATAGATGGATTGCGCCGCCGCCGGCAGGCTCAAGAGGCTAAAACTCGCCACCAGCAGCACCAAGCGCTTTTTCTTCAACACGGCTTCAAGCCGGCATGGCAAGTCCCACAGCAACATCGTTGCCTCCAAATTCATCCACAGGCATTTCTTCACAACGGACTCCATCCGCCGGGAAGAAATCGATTTGAGGCTTTGTATGGGTTTTAAGAAAATAATGCAAGCTAATAACTGACGATAAATTTACCTCATGGATGATTGGGCAAATGCTAGCAAAGAACCACGCTTTCTGTAGCAGGCAAGGCACATAGCTTCCAAGCCATGCCATCGCCAACCACCAATCGAAGCTGGCTGCTGTTGAGTCATCCCGGAGGAATGCTCTTGGCGCCGGCTTTGTGATTTGCACACCGCCAGCCTGAACCCGCCTCCAAGTTTACGCCACGGCCGCTGTAGCATGACCGATGCTCTGGAATGGCCCAGGAGGATTCTATGAGAGCGGGGATGAGGAAAAGGGTCATCGGATCTTATCGGATGACAGGCGCGTTCGGAATGCGATTGGTGGGCGGCGCGGGGGCGGGCGGCACGGTCTGTTTCAGAAAGTTGTCAAGTATAGCCAGATAGGAATCCGGCGGCTCGCCCACGTCGCCCTGGCTCTTCAGCGCCCTGATCTGGTCGGCGGCGGCTTTGGCCTGGGCGCGCAGGCTGTTCATGTCGATTTTGCCGCTCATCAATCCGGCCACCATCTCGTCAAATTTGTCGTTCGCTTCCGGGCCGGCCTCGCTCAGGAATTGTTTGCGGATTTGCTCGATGAAATTGGTGTTCCCACCCAGTTGCCGCAAGGCGGCCGCAATGTCGGGGTTGGCGTTGGTCAGCACGAGCGAAGCGGCCCCGGTCTGGTTGGTGGCACGGGCCACCAGCGGCTGGACAACGGGCGATGTCGCGATTGCGCCGAGGTTGATCGCAGCCACCTTGCCGCGCGGCAGGGTGATCCTGCCCAGCACATCGCTTTGCAGGACAACAGCGTTAGCCGTCATGGAAAGCACCTTGCCAGCGTAGCGATCGCCATTCTGCATTTGGACCTGATCAGCCTTCAACCCAACGGCGATGAGCAGAAGCAGCGTGAAATAAATGGCTGTGCCAATCCTCATACAGCGAACTTAGCTTAAAGCCCGGTTGCTCGCAAACTCGGGCCTGCACTGGCGTACCAAATTCATTAACGCCCATACCGTGCCATTCTCAGGCACTTCACGCACATGGGCATGTCTGCCACAGCTTTGTTTCCCGTCGGCTGCAAACGTCCGGTCTTTGCATCAATGCGGAAAACGTTGATCGTGCCGGAGTTTTGGTTGGCCGCCAATAAAAAGGCCCCGGAGGGTTCAATTTCAAAATGCCGCGGCGTCTTCCCTCCGCTGGAACAGCGCTCAATGAAGGTCAGCCGGCCCGTGTCCGGGTCGCAGGCAAAGGCCACAATGCTGTCGTCGCCGCGGTTGGAGGCATAGACAAATCTCCCCGAAGGATGGACCGCCACCTCCGCCGCGGTATTCTGGCCCTTGAAATCGTTGGGCAAAAGAGGCTGGTCCTCGATTTCGCTCAGAACGCCCCTGCCCTTGTCGTAGGCAAAGACGGTCAAAGTGGAGGCCATTTCGTTGATGACAAAGGCGTAGAGGCCGTTGGGGTGAAAGGCGATATGGCGTGGACCGGCGCCCGGCTTCACCGTGGCGAATGGGGGATCATTGGCCACCAGCAATCCCGTGGACGGGTCGAGTTTGAAGGACAGCACCTTGTCAAGGCCAAGATCGCAAACAAAGGCGAACCGGCCGTCGGGAGCCGTGACAATGCAATGAGCGTGCGGCCCCGCCTGGCGTTGGGGATTGACGCTCGAGCCTTGGTCCTGGACAAAGGCCGACATCGGGCCAAGCGCGCCGCCTTTGTCAAGATGAAATGCCGAGACGCTGCCGCTGCCGTAGTTGGCCGCCAAAACGTTCAGGCCGCCCGGATCCACCTCAACGTAGCAAGGCCCGGCGCCGCCCGACGGCTGCCGATTGAGAAACGCCAGTTTCCCGGTATCCGGATCAATCAGGAAGGCGCTGATAAAACTGTTGTCCTTGCCCCGGCCCTCGCTGACCGTGTAAAGATTCCGCCGGTTCGGAGAAATGGCCAGAAAAGAAGGCGCCTCCACTTGGGCGACCTCGCCGATGGGGCTGAGCGCCCCCGTGGTCAAATTCAGCCGGAAAACGGAAATGTTCCTGTGCCCGGAACCGACGAAGACCAATTCCGTTTGATCGGGCTGCGCAAATGATTTGGCCGCCGACAAGGCCGTCATAAGGGCAACGAGACACGCCGCCAAGCCAAGTCCCATGCAATGATGTGTGATCATTATCGGATATTACCGCTATTTCGCGGTTAGCACGACGTAATTGCGTTTTCCCTTGCGCAACAGCAAGTGCCTGCCAAAAAGCAGATCAGCCGCCGTCAGATTGCGCTGGGAGTTGGCTTCACGCACGTTGTTGATATAGACGCCACCGCCCTCGATGTCCTTTCGCGCCTGGCCTTTTGATGGACAGAGGCCAGCAAGGACCAGCGTCTCGGTCAGCGGCGCGCCCACACCTTCAAGCTTGCTGCGCTCCAAATCGCGCGTTGGAACTTCCCCGACAATCTCGTTGAAGGTGCTCTCGGCAATGCCGTCCAAGCCGCCCCCGAACAGAATTTCGCTGGCGCGCACAGCCTCACCAGTGGCGCTCGGACCGTGCACCAGATCGGTCATTGCCCTGCCCAGGGCCTTGTGGGCGGCGCGCGCCTCGGGCCGGGCCTGATGCTCCGCGGCCAGGGCGGCGATCTCGTCTTTGCCGAGAAAAGTGAAAAGATTCAAGTAGCGCACCACGTCGCGGTCGTCGGCGCGGATCCAGAATTGGTAGAAGCGATAGACGCTGGTTTTGCGCGGGTCCACCCAGATGGCCCCGGCGGCGGTCTTGCCGAATTTCGTGCCGTCGCTGTTGAGAATGAGCGGCAGGGTGAGGCCGAAGACATGCGCGCCCAGTTTCTTCCGGGTCAAATCCATTCCGGCGGTTATGTTGCCCCATTGGTCGGAGCCGCCGATTTGCAATTCGCAGTTGCAAGCCTCGCGCAGATGGAAAAAGTCGAAAGCCTGCAATAGCATGTAGCTGAATTCGGTGTAACTGATGCCCGACTCGCGGTCGTCCATGCGCGCCCGCACGCTTTCCTTGGCCACCATTTGGTTGACGGAAAAATGCTTGCCCGTGTCGCGCAGAAAATCCAGAAAGCTGACCGGCCCGATCCAATCCGCATTGTCCATCAGGCGGGCGGGATTGGTTTTGCTGTCAAAGTCAAGCCAGCGGCGCAATTGCTCCTTAACGGCTTTGATGTTCGAGTCCAAAATCTCCCGGGTCAAAAGCTGGCGTTCGGCGGTCTTGCCGCTCGGGTCGCCGACCAAACCGGTGGCGCCGCCCGCCACCACAATGGGATGATGGCCGTGCTGTTGAAACCGCCGCAAGGCCAGCAACGGCACCAAATTGCCGACGTGCAGGCTATCCGAAGTGGGATCAAATCCGGCATAAAGCGTGATAGGCCCCTCGTCGAGGCGTGTAAGCAAAGCCGGCTTGTCCGTGCAATCCGCCACCAATCCGCGCCATTCCAATTCTTCAAGAATGTTCATGCGTGATAGTAATTTCAGACCATCCTGACTTTGCCGGTGCCCCGCGCCACTTCGCCAATGAGCCATGCCGGCTGCTTTTGCGCGCGGATAAAGCGGAGCGTTGCGTCCGCCTTGTCCCAAGGCACGATCACGGTCATGCCGATGCCCATGTTAAAAACGTGGTAAAGCTCGCTTTCCTCCACCCCTCCCCTGCCCTCTATCAATCGAAAGATAGGCGGAACATCCCACGATCCCTTATGGATAACAACATCGCATTTTTTCGGCAGCACGCGAGGAATGTTGTCCGTGAACCCGCCGCCGGTGATGTGGGCCAGGCCCTTGACCAGGGAGCCTTTCTGCAAGAGTTTCCGTACCAGCGGCCCGTAACTGACATGCACTTTCAGCAACTCATCCCCGATTGTGCCGCCCAGCTCCGGGACGAATGTGCGCGGTTTAAGCTTCATTTTTCCGAAAAAGATTTTTCGCGCCAGTGAATATCCATTCGTATGCAGGCCGCTGGAAGCCAGGCCGATCACGGCGTCTCCCGGTTTGATGCCCCGGCCGTCCAGGAGGCGGGATTTCTCCACCACCCCGACAATCGTTCCGCTCAAGTCGTATTCGCCGGGGCGGTAAAAGCCGGGCATTTGCGCCGTTTCGCCGCCGATGAGCGCGCAATGATTCTCCGCGCAAGCGCGCGCAAAGCCGCTGATCAATTCGGTAAAGACGCGCGGCTGCAACTTTCCCGTGCCGATATAATCCAAAAAGAAAAGCGGTTCCGCCCCGAGGACCGCGACGTCATTGACGCAATGGTTGACCAGGTCCTGGCCGACAGTGTCATGGCGGTCCATGGCGAAGGCGATTTTGAGCTTGGTCCCCACGCCATCCGTGCTGGAAACCAGCACCGGTTGCCGGAACTTTTTGGTGTCGAGCGCAAACAACCCGCCGAACCCGCCAACCTTGCCGAGCACCTCACGGCGATGGGTGGACGCCAGCAACCGGGGCAAACCGGCCTTGACCTGGTTTCCGAGGTCAATATCGACACCGGCAGCAGCGTAAGCTTTTTGTTTCATTGCGGCGCGCAAGTTACCTGCCCGGCTTTAAGGTGACAAGGAACGAGTGGGCATCCTTTGATTTGGGTCCGAAGTACTCTTTTCATTTTTTGGCACGATTCAGCACGAATTACCGAATCACCCTGAATTAGCCGGAATGATGAACTTCCGAAGATGGTGCTGGTATATACGCTCGAGAATTTTTCGAGAAATCAGAGAAATTTCCGAAGCGCCACCGGACCTGGTGGGGCGACGCTGCTGGGGGGCGAGGCGAGCAGGGGTCTGGAGCCGTAACAATCCGTTACATTGATAGACAATGACCTAAACCGTAACAAAAGGAGCAACAAGGCCGCTACGGACCCGTTACATTCCTTCCGGGCGGCTGCTTCCCGAATGGTCGCCAGCCTATAACCCCATACTCACCCATCCTTCGGGGCCGCAATCGGGGTGGCGTTAGCCGCGTTTTAATCCATCGACAACGTCGAGAAACCTGAAAAAACGTAAGCGCTTACGGCCCAACGCTTTATGATCTATCGGTGCGACGGCTCAGGCAGGGTAAATGTCGGGTTTTGGCGATATTTGGCGCATTTAGAGATAGAACTGATATGTCGAGAATACCGAAAGTTCTCCTTGTTATCGAGTCGTCGCGAGGATCGGGACGATCCTTGCTGCGGGGCATAGCGCATTATGTGCGTCACCGGGGCCCTTGGTCCTTCTATTGGGAGCCAGGCGGGCTGGAGAAAGTGTGGCCCAAGCTGAAAACGCTGGAACTCGATGGCATTATCCTGCGCGACGTGGATAAGCTGAAAGAGGTGCTGGGCTTCGGCCTCCCGGCGGTGGTCATTGGACACGGCCGGGATGAGGTCGCGTGTTTATTGAACGTGGTGACAGACTCCGAAAAGATTGGCCAGATGGCGGCAGAGCACCTTTTGGCCTGCGGATTCAAAAAATTCGCCTACTGCGGATGCCGGGCCTCCATTGAGGAGAATGCTCCATGGTCCGAACTTCGCCGCCAATCTTTCACCGAACGCATCCGCCAAGCTGGCTGGTCCTGTGCAAACTTCCCCATCCCGCCGGCGTCCAGCCATTTGTCCTGGTTGCGGGAATGCGGTCTGATGGCACGCTGGTTGCAGTCACTGCCGAAGCCGCTCGGTCTAATGGCCGCCAACGATGACCGGGCCAGGCAGGTTGGCGAAGCCTGCAAGGTTGCCGGAATATCAGTTCCGTCGGAGGTGGGAATCATCGGCGTGGACAATGATGAGGTGGTCTGCGGACTCTCCGACCCACCGCTGTCCAGTGTTGCCGTCAATTTCGAACGCGCCGGCTATGAAGCGGCATCCGCCTTGGATTGCTTGATGAAAGGCACACAGCCCGTTCCGGCTCGAATCGTGGTCTATCCAACGCATATTGTCGTCCGCCGCTCCACCGATGTTGTGGCGGTGGAGGACAAGAGTGTCGCCAAGGCGCTGCGCTACATCCGCGGCGTCTCGCGCAAGGAGGATTTGACTGTGGCGGTCGTGGCCCAAAACGCCGGAGTCTCGCGGCGTCTTTTGGAGAAGCGATTTAGGCGCGAGTTGGGCTGTTCAGTGCTAGATGAGATCCGGCGCATTCACACGGACAAGATGGCCCAACTGCTGGTGGAGACGCACCTGCCCGTCCGTGAAATTGCCGAGACCCTTGGCTTTGGTGATGTGCAGCATTTTGCGCGTTATTTCAGCTCGGTCAAAAAAATGACTCCGCTGGCCTACCGCAAAGCCTATGCGGGATACTCAACGCAGCCACCGTCGCCGCAATCTGGTGATTCTTTTACGCAAAGTGGCGTTGATGGATATCCGCCCGAATGTTATCCTCCAAGGCATGATCACTGTAATGCGCCCGGAATGTTGGACCAGTCAAAGCCAGCCATTTCTCTTTTAGTATGACATACTCATCACAAAAAAATCCTCAGGCGTTTACTCTCATCGAATTGCTGGTGGTGATTGCCATCATCGCCATCCTAGCTGCCATGCTTCTGCCTGCCCTGTCCAAGGCCAAGCAAACTGCGATAATCACCCAGTGCAAGAACAATGAACATCAGCAAATTGTGGCACTGAGCATGTACGCAAACGACAGCAAGGATTATCTCCCCGATGGCAAGGACGGCTTCTGGGCTTGGGATATGGATGCCTATCTCGCAAACTGCGTGACAGCCTATGGAGCGGCGCCGCAGGTCTGGTATGACCCAGGAACAGCACCTCGATTTGGCCCCATAGACTGGTTTGGCAACCCGCTATATAACACTGGTGGCTATGAATATGTGGATGCGGCGCAACACCGGGCCTTGTGGTGTTTCGAGGCAGAAAATGGCGTATTTCCCACCTGGCCCGATCCAGGCGCGACGGCTGGGAATAGCGGTATCCGAGTTATAGGATACGCCCAGACTTTTTATGGCACGGCGATGTATTCCAATTCAACATATACTTCTTATATGACGAACGAAAACATCAAGTTGAGCGAGTCATTTGTTTTGAATGCGAGCCTGGCGTCCTTTCCAGTGGGACCGGTGGCCAAACGCGTCTTGGTGGCTTGCGCTACGCTCTGCAGCGACTCCGTCGGCGGTACTAACTACCCGAGATACAATTGGACTGCCGTTGAGGGCGGTTATATCAAGCCTCATATTAGCGCGCACATGGGGAGTTCAACGCTTCCCTCTGGAGGAAATATGGGGATGATCGATGGCCATGTGGAATGGCGCCCCCTCAAACAGATGATTGACCGCACCCCTCCAGCCGGTCCGTACTTCTACTGGTGAACCATGTGGAAAACCGATGCAAACCATTGCTGAACAAACATTTATGCGCAATCAAAACAGATTGAGACGATTATCGCAATCGAATGTCTGTCGGGTTCGCGACGGGAAAAGCGCATTTAAGACAAGAGCAACGAATGACACAAATAATACAACTCCAAGTCACACTTAATCCATCAATCAATAAATCCAAAGGACACATATGACAAAAATGAAAATCAGCAAAATACTATGCTGCACGGCCGCTCTTGGTCTGGCGGCATGTTTGGGGCAAAACGCGACAGCTCAAACCGCCACTGCTTGGGAAGACACCACTGGGGATGGGCTGTGGAGTACCGCGGCTAATTGGAGCAGCGGCATTCCGAATAGTGCCACGCCATCTGTCAACATTGATCTCCCAGCAGGCCCGTGTACGATCCCTAGTAGCTATGCGGCAGACGCTGGGAGTGTCGCTTTGAGCATGACTTTTGGCCCGGAGTGGGGAGAAACTTTCAATCTCGCACCCAATTCCTCGCTGGTTCTCGGCTGGGCGATTGCCCCGGTGCAAAATTGGCCCAATTACGGGTTGCGCTCCACGATTAATATGCATGATGGTTCCGTGATGTCCATCCCCTCCACCGGCGCGGCTCTGGCTCTGGGCTGCAATTGGTGGTGGACGGGCGGTCCGTATGTGACGATGAACATGTACGGCAGTTCTCAGTTCAACGCTCCTGCCGGCTGCGGAACATGGTTTGGCGGTCATTTGAATATCTATGACACTGCATCTTGTTTGATTAATGGTTATGTCAACATTGAAGTTAATGATGGCGCCCAGATTGACCTCAATGATTCCATGAATATCTGTGGCGGCACGTTGCTGCTGCCTGAAGGCTGGGCGACGGGCTCCGGCGCGTATAACGGCACCAGCACGGGATCAACCACCGATTTGATCAATAGAGGCATTCTTCGAGCCTATGGCAAAGCGCTTGATTCAGCGGACTTGGTTATTAGCGACAATGGCACCGACACCATCATCACGACGGTGCCTCTCGGCGGCAGTCTGACTGGAATTCGTTTCGAAGCCCTGAACGAGGCTGCGGCGCCCGTTGGCTCGCAGCAGTCGTTGCTCCTTGTCGGCGATTACCCGTCAGTCACTGGAGTCCTTTTGAGTTCCCCTGAACCAGGTATTGACCTAGCGACGTTGCCCGGGACGCCGGCTTACACCTCGAGCGACTCCTGTGTGGTCACGGTTGACGCCAACGGCGTTGCCACCGCAGTCGGTCCTGGCAATGCCATAATCACCGCCACGGTCGGCTCGTTTACCGCTACGATGCCCTTCAACGTGCCGCAGAAAGCGACCCCGATCCACCGCTACAGCTTTACCGCAGGTTCGGGCACCACGGTGGCGGACTCGATCACCCTCGATTCCGCTTATGAGGCCACGCTCATTGGTGGCGCGACTTTGGGCGGAGGACAGGTCACGCTGGATGGTTCAACCGGCTATGTGCAGTTGCCTGCCGGAATCCTCACCGGCGCGCATGACGTGACGATCGAGACTTGGGCCAGCTTTGGTTCTCCAATCAACACTTGGGCCGGCCTCTTCGCCTTTGGCTATGCGGATAACTTTGGAGATGCAAACAATGGCTATGGCGGGGATTACATTTCCTTCCAGCCGCACACGGGTGGCGGAGGCACGCAGGCGGGATTCGCCCAGGGTATTCCCGGCAACGGCGATGAAATGGATGCTGTGTGGGCCACTCCTCTGGATGGAATGACCGGCGCGCATGTCGTTGCCGTCTATGCGCCGAGCACAAGCTCCATGTCGATCTATGTAAACGGAGTGCTCGCGACGAGTATGCCCGCGGATTTCGCCCATCAACTCTACAACTCCTTGATTGATCCGGGTGCTTTCGCCGCCAATGGAAGCATTCTTGACTACACCCTCAATACGCGGGCGATAGCTGACGAAGGTGTCAACGAGTCCATCGCAGACCCGGACAACTTCATCGGCAGGGATTGTTACGGAGACCCGTATCTCAATGGTTCCATTGCTGAGTTCCGCATCTACAACACCGCATTGTCAGCCTCTCAAGTCAGCGCTGATTATGCCCTTGGACCGACAACGCTCATCGGCTCAAGCACGGCGCCTGTGACGTTGACCGTGACGCAATCGGCTGGCAACATAGTGATCAGTTGGCCGACGAATTCCGCCTACGTCACTTTGGCGTCCAGCACATCGTTCCCTGTCACTGATTGTTGGACTGCGGTGAGCAACGGCACATGGACGGTTGTCGGTGGGAATTACGTGGTGACCATTCCGGCTTCATCAGCCGCGCAGTACTTCATACTGCAATAATGTGATTACGCGGGGGTGGCCGGGAAAATGCCAGGCCACCCCTTTTTTGTAAGGGTGGCAAGGAAAAGCAAGGAAAGGCAAGGCGGGGCATTTTTGGAATGCGTCGCCTTGTCGCGTGTACGGCGCCGCATTTTTCGCGTCGCGGCGATGGTGTTGGGACCGCTGCTGTTTCTTTTGACTTTGGAGACTGCTTTAAGGTTGGCCGGGATTGGACATCCGATGTCCTTCTTCCTGCCGATGCATATCAATGGGAGGGATTGCCTCATCGAAAACGACCGCTTCGGCTGGCGCTTTTTTGGCCCGGAAATGGCGCGCGCGCCGTTTCCTTTTGTCATCCCCAAAATCAAGCCGCCCGATATGATCCGTATCTTTGTCTTCGGCGAATCAGCAGCCTATGGCGATCCGGGGCCGAATTTCGGCCTCTGCCGCGTTTTGGAAGCCTTGCTTGAGAGACGCTATCCTGACAAGCATTTTGAAGTGGTCAATACAGCCATGACGGCCATCAACTCCCACGTCATCCTGCCCATTGCCAGGGATTGCGCCACGCAGCACGGCGACGTCTGGGTCATCTACATGGGCAACAACGAGGTCGTGGGTCCATATGGCCCAGGCACAGTATTCAGCCCGCAAGCTGCCAGCCTGGCCATGATCCGGACCGGTGTGGCATTCAAGGCCACCCGCACCGGGCAGGCGCTGGGAAATCTGGTTCGCCTTGCTCAAAAGCGGCCGCTGAATCAGAGCGAGTGGGGTGGAATGAGCATGTTCCTGCACAACCATGTCCGCCCGGATGACCCGCGCATGGCCACGGTTTACACCAGCTTCGAAAAAAATCTAAACGATATAATTGACATGGGTGTCCGCAGCGGCGCCAAGATTGTGGTCAGCACCGTGGCTCGCAATCTCAAGGATTGCGCTCCCTTCGCTTCAGAACATCGCCCAAGCCTGTCGGCTGAAGCATTATCCCGGTGGGACAATCTCTACCAGGCGGGAGTCGAGGCGCAAAAGGCGGGGCGGGCGGCGGATGCAATCGACTTCTTCGGGCAAGCGGCGAAGCTGGACGACACCTTTGCCGAAGTCCACTTTCGCTTGGGCCAATGTTGTCTGGCGCTGGGCCGTGACGCAGAAGCCTCGCGCCAATTTGTGTTGGCCTGTGATCAGGACACGCTCCGGTTCCGCGCGGACAGCCGCATCAACGAAATCATCCGGCACACTGCGTCCAATCGTGAACAGGAGGGTGTGCATCTGGTTGATTCCGAGGCGGCCATGGCCATGGAAAGTCCGCATGGTCTGGCCGGCGATGAATTTCTATACGAGCATGTCCACCTGACCTTTGAAGGCAACTACCTTGTCGCGCGCGCCCTTGCGGAACAAATCGTGCATGCTCTGTCCGCCAGCGCCGAACATGCATGGCCCATGGCGGACGATTGCGCCCATCGCTTGGGATGGAACGATTTTACCCGGCGGGAGGCAGAGGCGGATATTCTCAGCCGCCTCAACGATCCTCCATTCAAAGAGCAAGCAAGCAACCGACGGCAGTATCAACATTTGCTCCAGCAAATCGATCAGCTTCAACCCGCCACACTTCCCGATTCCCTGCGCGAGGAAAAGGCCCGCACCGCAGCGGCGGTCGTCGACGCGCCTAACGACTGGATTCTCCAGGAGAATCTCGCGCACCTCCAGCAGCAGACCGGGGACACCGCCGGCGCGGTCGAATCATTGCAGAAAGTGGTACACTTGCTGCCGCAAAACCCGCAAGCATGGGAGGAGTTGGGACTGGTCTTGGAGGCGGACAAGCGCGATGATGAAGCCATTGCAGCCTTTCAACAATCCGCCCGGTTGGGTCCTGAATCGGTGGTGGCCATGAACAGTCTGGCCGAATTGTATGCGCGCGAAGCCCACCCCGAAAAAGCCGCGCGCGAGTTTCAACAGGTGTTGCGCCTAAAACCCTACTGGGGACCGGCCCACTTCGGCCTGGGCAAAGCCTTTGAGGCGATGGGCAGAACCCGGGAAGCAAACGAACAATTCGAAGAATCGCTCAAGAACCGCGTCTGCAGCACGGAGTCTTTCAACACCCTGGGAAAGTTCTCGCTTTCCCGGGGCTGGTACGGCGCTGCGGTCACCAATTTCACCGATTCCCTCCGGCTCTATCCCTCCGATCCCGAGATCCAGGTCGACCTCGGTCTGGCTCTGGACAAGCTTGGAAGGCGCGCCGAAGCCAGGGCGCATTACGCGGAAGCCGTTCGTTTGCAACCCAAGTTCGCCGAGGCCCGCTTCTGTCTTGGTTTGGAGCTGGGCGAGGACGGTGACGCCGCTGGCGCGACGACTCAGTTCGCCGAGACGGTGCGCCTCAAGCCGGATTTAATCGAGGCCCGATTGAACCTTGGGATTGCTCTAGCCCATCAACACCTCAATCAAAAGGCACTGGATCAATTCGAAGAGGTATTGCGCCGCGACTCCAAAAATCAGATCGCCCTGGCCTATGCAAAAGCCCTCCGCGCCAACTCCTCCTCCGCGCCGCAGAATCAATGAACTCATCCCATCATATTCTGTTCGTTGCTCTTCTGACCCTGGCCTGCCGCGGTGTTGGCCTCGGCGCGGAGACGAACACGGCCACCAATACCGCGGTCCTCCTGCTTGGGCGGCGCGACGTCTCCGTCCACGACCCCTCCACCATTGTGCAGTGCAAGGATGAGTACTGGGTTTTCGCCACCGGACGCGGCATCGTTTCCCGCCATTCCACAAATCTGATTCATTGGACTCCAGGCCCGCCGGTTTTCAAAAAGATTCCGTCCTGGACCACCAACGCTGTTCCTGGCAATTACGGCCTTTTCTGGGCCCCGGACGTCATTCATCTGCGCAACCGTTACCTCCTGTATTATGCCGTCTCCACCTGGGGCAAAAACACTTCCGCCATCGGACTGGCGACCAATCCCACCCTTGATCCCGACGATCCCGACTACGCCTGGGTGGATCATGGTCCAGTCATCCAAACCACGGCCACCAATGATTACAACGCCATCGATCCCGCCATCACATTGGACGCCGATGGGAGATTATGGCTCGCCTTCGGCTCGTTTTGGACCGGCATCAAACTGGTGGAGCTGGACCCCTCAACCGGCAAACGCCTTGACCCCAACTCTCCGATCCATTCCCTCGCCCGCCATGACATGATCGAAGCGTCCTATGTTTATCATCGCGGCGGTTATTACTATTTGTTTGTCAACTGGGGCAAATGCTGCCGGGGCGTCAAAAGCACCTACAATATACGCGTCGGCCGCAGCTTGAAGATCACAGGTCCTTACCTTGACAAAGAGGGAGTCGATATGCTCATGGACGGCGGCAGTTTGGTTTTGGGCAGCACAGGGCCATTCATCGGGCCGGGCCATGCAGGCATTATTTCGGCCGGCGGAAACGATTGGTTCAGTTGCCATTTTTATGACGGCACACGCGAGGGAAGACCGACGCTGGCTGTCCTCCCCCTCCGGTGGGACGCCGCCGGCTGGCCGGAAGCGGGCGCCCTGCAACAATGAAAAAAACAAACATGAGATTCCCGACTCTGCAACAAATCCTTTTTTTGACCCTCTGCATCGCCCGCGCCCGCGCCGCTGAACCGGCGCAGGTTACCGTGCAAGTGAACGATCCGGGAATAGCCGTGCCCTCCACGATGCACGGCTTGTTTTTTGAAGACATCAACTACGGCGCTGACGGGGGGTTGTACGCCGAAATGATCCAGAATCGTTCCTTTGAAGATCGCGAACATCTATACGCCTGGAGCGAGGCGGCCCGGGAGGGCGCGCGAGGGCGGTTCAGCACGGAGTCGGAGCAGCCGCTCAACGCCAACAACACCCACTTTCTCCGCCTTTATGTCATGGATCCCGGCACGCAGGGCTACGGGATGGCCAACGCGGGTTTCGATGGCCTCGTGCTGTCCAAAGGCGGTCATTACTTCTTTTCCATCTATGCGCGCCGGCGCGCCGGCGATGAGGCCGCCCTTCGCATCTTGCTCGAAGGTGACCAAAGTCGCGTTCTGGCTTCCTCCGAAATTACGAATGTCGGCCCGGCTTGGAAAAAATTTGAGGCTACGATGACCAGCACCGCGAGTGCGACCAATGCACGCTTGGTTGTCCTTGCCACAAAAGCCGGGACCCTCGATATGGATATGGTTTCGCTCTTTCCGGAGACAACCTTCCGGGGACGGCACAACGGCCTTCGAGGCGACCTGGCGCAGGCGCTGGCGGACATGAAACCGGGCTTCCTTCGTTTCCCCGGAGGCTGTGTTGTGGAAGGCAAAGACTATGCCAACGCCTATCGCTGGAAGGACACCATAGGTGACGTGGCGGAACGAAAACAAAACTGGAATATCTGGCAGGACGCCCAATCGCCGCACTATGATCAGAGCTATGGGCTGGGATTCTTCGATTACTTTCAATTCTGCGAAGACATTGGGGCCGAACCCGTGCCCGTCATCAATTGCGGCATGACTTGCCAGGCGCGGCGTGGCATTCCCATGCCGCTGGATGAGCTTGGTCCCTGGGTGCAGGATGCGTTGGACTTGATCGAATTTGCCAACGGCCCGGAAACCAGCCAATGGGGCTTGAAGCGCGCGGCCATGGGACATCCGAAACCGTTTGGCCTTAAATTTCTCGCCGTCGGCAACGAGCAGTGGCTGCAAGGATACTTCGACCGCTACGACGTATTCTACCGCGCCATCAAATCCAAATATCCCGGCATCCGGATCATCAGTTCGTCCGGCCCCCTTGTGGGGGACGGCCTGTGGCGCTTCGCCTGGAATAAATTCCGCACGGGCACGCCCGCCGATCTGGTGGATGAGCACTATTATGTTCCTCCGCAATGGCTTTTGGAAAACAGCGACCGCTACGCCGCCTATGACCGGCATGGACCGAAGATCTTTGTCGGCGAATTTGCCGGCCATGACGGCAACCGCCGCAATAATCTACGCTGCGCCCTGGCCGAGGCGGCCTACATGACCGGCCTGCTGCGCAATGCGGACATCGTGGCCATGGCTTCCTACGCGCCATTATTGGCCAGAATGGGCCACGCCCAATGGCGGCCTGATTTAATTTGGTTTGACAACAGCAGCGTTTTGTTGACCCCGAACTACCATGTCCAGGCCTTGTTTGCCCGGAACCGGCCCGACGTTGTTTTGCCCACCGGTGTAAAAACGCCGGTGGATGCGCCGGATCCGCATGGCATGATCGGCGTCGGCACATGGAAGACGCGGGCGGAATACAAAGACATCCGCGTGGTTTCCGCGGAGGGCCGGACTTTGTATGAAAGCGACTTCGCCAAGGGATTGGACGGCTGGAAAACCGCCGGCGGCGACTGGTCGGTCGTCAATGGCGCGTTGCGCCAGAGCGCGACTGATGAAAACGTTCGCGCCGTAACGGGGGATCCATCGTGGAAGGACTACACGCTGACGCTCCGCGCCAGGAAACTTGGCGGCGAGGAGGGTTTTCTGATCCTCTTTGAAACCACGAATATGAACGCGCCAACGTGGTGGAACCTGGGTGGCTGGGGCAACACAGAGCATGGCCTGCAAGGCGCGCCGGCAGCACTCCATGTGCCCGGTTCGATTGATACTGGCCGCTGGTATGACATTAAAATTGAACTGCGCCACGGCCAGATGATGGCTTACCTGGACGGGAAACTGATTCATCAGGCGGAACGCAAGCCCGTCCCGAGGCTTTACTCCGTGGCTGGCCGTTCAGGCGGGGACATTGTGTTGGATGTCGTGAACGTCTCATCCCAGCCACAGGAAACCCGGATCAATTTGGAAGGCGCTTCGCATCTGGCCGAAACCGCGCAAGAAACCGTCCTGACCTCCGGCAGCGCCGATGACGAGAATACATTGGGAGACCCTCCCAAAGTGGCGCCCGTGACTCGATCCATCGCGGTGACCGGGACGAATTTTATCGAGATATTTCCGCCCAATTCCCTGACCATCATCCGCCTAAAGACTCAATGATGAAACCGTTCTGTGCATTCTTCCGAATCTTATGAAACGTATCGCAGACACCCCGTTCTCTTTTGTGCGCGCATTTCCCAAAACCATATTCACCTCAATGCTTGGCTTGCTTGTCACCGGCGGCCTGTTTGCAGTGCAGGCAAGAGAGGTAAGAGAGGTGGATGTACACGATCCGGCCATGGCCAAGGAGGGCGATACCTATTACCTCTACAGCAGTGGGCCTGGAATCACGTTCTACGTGTCCAAAGACATGAAGGCTTGGGAACCGGGCGGACGGGTTTTTCCGGGTAATCCGTCTTGGGCACTGCAAGTGAACAGCAGATTTAACGGCCACATCTGGGCGCCGGACATCAGCCGGCATGACGGCAAATACTACCTGTATTTTGCCGTGTCCGCTCCCGGCTCGATCAGCTCGGCCATCGGTCTGACGATCAACAAGACGCTGAATCCCAAGTCTCCCGACTACAAATGGGAGGACCAAGGCATCATTCTCCAGTCGGTGCCCAATCGCGACCTTTGGAATGCGATTGATCCGAACATCATCGTGGATGAAAAAGGCACGCCGTGGATGAGCTTCGGCTCATTCTGGTCGGGCATCAAGCTGGTCAAACTGGACGCAAGCTGGAAAGCGCTGGCGGAACCGCAGGAATGGTACTCTGTGGCGAAGCGGGAGCGTTCGGTACTGGTGGATGACCGCGTGCCGGGACCCGCCGAGATCGAGGGGCCCTTCATCTTCAAAAAGGGCGAATACTATTATCTGTTTGTTTCCTGGGGATTGTGCTGCCGCGGCAATGCCAGCACCTACCGCATCATGGTGGGACGGTCCAAAGACGTCCGGGGCCCGTATCTGGACAAGAAAGGCAATCAAATGGCATACGGTGGCGGCACCTTGCTGCTGGGCGGCGACAAAGATTGGGCCGGCCGGGGAGGCTGCAGCGCCTATACGATTGACGGCAAGGATTATCTCGTCCTTCATGCTTATGAGGTGGCGGACAACGGTCTGCAGAAACTAAAAATTGCGGAACTCAAATGGGATGCCGGGCAATGGCCGGTGGTTGATGAAAAATCGCTCAGTGAGTATCACAGCATTCGAGTCCATTAATCAGAAGACTACCGGTAATGAAAACTCAAAGACTGACGGTTCCTGAAAAAATCGGATTCGGTGGCGGTGACGCAGCCGTGAATGTCGTCTGGTCGGCGCTGGCGATCATCATCACATTCTTCTACACCGATGTTTACAAACTGAACGTTGCGCACATCGCGATGCTGGGGCTTATTCCCCGGCTGATTGACGCTTTTGCGGATGTGGCAATGGGCATTTACACCGACAGCCACACCACGCGCTGGGGCCGTTACCGCCCGTATTTTCTAGTCTTCGCCGTCCCTTTCGGAATCTCAATCATGCTGGTGTTCACGACGCCGGATCTGTCCTACAACGGCAAACTCATCTGGGCCTACGCGACGTACATCCTGATGATGCTCGTGTTCACGGCCATCGTCATCCCTTACATCTCGCTGCCCGGCGTGCTGACCGCCGATCCGCAGGAGCGGCTTTCGGCAAACGGGTATCGGCTGTTCTTCGCCAAGGGTGCTTCCTTGCTGGTCAATACGTTTGTCCCGGTTTTTGCGGCCCGTTGGGGACAGGAGCACCTCGCCAGGGGCTATCAGGTTTCGATGGCGGTGATGGCCGGCCTGGCCACGCTGCTGTTCATTTTCTGTTTCTTCATGACTACCGAGCGGGTGGTGCATAAGAACGATCGGAAGCCGCTGTGGCAGCAAATTGTCCTGCTCGGCAACAACGATCAATGGATGATTCTGGCCGGAGTATGTGTGATCGGCACGATCGGTTACGTAATCCGGGGATCGGTGGGTTTGTACTACGCAAAATACTTTCTTGGCGGCGGGGCCAGCATGCAAGCCGTCTTCATCACCACGGGCATCATCGGCAACATCCTCTCCATGATCGCTTCCACGTGGATCACGAAGAAATTCTGCAAAATCCAGCTCTTCCGCTGGTCGCAACTCATCACGTTCGCATTGAGTCTGATCATGTACGTGGCGGTGAAGCCCGGTGGCATTGCCGCGGCATTCGTTTTATATTTCCTCATCAACTTCATCGTTGACCTTCAGGGACCCGTGTTTTGGTCCATCATTTCAGAGGCTGTGGATTACGGCCAGATCAAGAGCGGCAAGCGGGTGGCCGGCATGGCGTTTGGCGGCATCTCCTTCGCGCAGAAGATGGGCATGAGCCTTGCCGCCGGAACCGTGGGCTGGATGTTGACCTACTTCAAATACACGCCAGACGTGGTGCAAAGCGCCTTTACGTTGAGCGGCATCGCGCTGCTGCTCACGGTCATTCCTGGCGTCTTCCACCTCATCATGGGGCTTTTGATGTTCCGCTACTTTATCACCGACAAATATTATAACGAAAATATCCGCGAGAAAGTCACCCACGAGAACGCATGACAACCATAACAGTTCAAGCCGACAAGCCAGGCGCGAAGATCAATCCCGCCATGTGGGGGATTTTCTTCGAGGACATCAATTTCGGCGCCGACGGCGGCCTTTACGCCGAACTGGTGAAGAATGGATCGTTCGCATTTCCAGACGCGTTGATGGGCTGGTTCAAAATAAGTCCCAGCCTGGCGAAGGGCGGGTTGACGGTGCGCACCGACAACCCGTTCAATGCGGCCAGCCCGAATCACCTCCGCATTCGCTCGGAGGCCGCCGGGCCCTTCGGCGTCTGCAATGAAGGCTTCCGCGGCATGGGCGTACGCCTGGGCGAAGCCTGTGATTTCTCCTGCCAGATCCGCGGCGTCGAAGGCTCGCCGCGCGTCAGCGTTGAACTTGTCGGCGGCGACGGCACCACGCTGGATTCCGCGGTGCTCGAAGGCATTGCCTCTGGCTGGAAACAGGTCAAGACCACGCTGCACCCCAACGACACTGACGCCAAGGCGCGTCTCAACATCATCCTGGAGGGCGTGGGTACCGTGGACCTCGACCGCGTCTCGCTCTTCCCGCGCAACACTTGGAAACACCGGCCGGGGGGCCTGCGCGCCGACATGGTTCAGATGCTTGCCGATCTCAAGCCCGGCTTTCTGCGCTTTCCCGGAGGCTGCATCGTCGAGGGCAGCGATCTTTCGAAACGTTACCAATGGAAGAAAACCATCGGCCCGCTCGCAGAACGCCAGCTCCTCATCAACCGCTGGAATTATGAGTTCAAACACCGGCCCACCCCGGATTATTTCCAGTCGTTCGGCCTGGGCTTCTTTGAATTTTTCCAGTTGTGCGAAGACATCAAAGCCGAGCCGCTGCCCATCATCAACTGCGGCATGGCTTGCCAGTTCAATTCGGGTGAGCTTTGCCCCATGGACCAGCTTGATCCCTACATTCAGGACGCGCTTGACCTGATCGAATTCGCCAACGGCCCCGCCACCAGCACCTGGGGCGCGAAGCGCGCCGCCATGGGTCACCCTGAACCATTCCAGATGAAGATGCTCGGCATCGGCAACGAACAATGGGGTCCGCAATACATCGAGCGTCTGGCGCGTTTCTCAAAGGTGCTCAAGGCGCAGTATCCTGAAATCGCGCTTGTTGTCAGTGCCGGTCCATTGCCCGGCGATGAACGTTTTCATTATCTGTGGCCAAAGTTCCGCGAATTGAAGTCGGATATCGTGGACGAGCACTGCTACGCAAATCCCGCCTGGTTTTTCAACAATGTTAATCGCTACGACCATTACGACCGCAACGGCCCCAAGGTGTTCTTTGGCGAATACGCCGCCCAAAGCGTGGCCATGGTCAGCACCAAAAACCGGAACAACCTCGAATGCGCGCTCGCCGAGGCCGCTTTCATGACAGGGTTGGAGCGCAACGCCGATGTGGTGCGCATGGCCTCCTACGCGCCTCTCTTTGGCAACGTGGACGCCTGGCAATGGACGCCCAACTTGATCTGGGTGGACAACCATCGCATTTACGGCACACCAAATTATTACACCCAGCAACTTTTCAGCCGCAACCGCGGCGACGTTGTGCTGCCCGTTTCCAATGAGAATCCACCATCGACCAACTTCTTTGTCTCGGCGGTCCGGGACAACCACTCGAACGACATCATTCTCAAAGTGGTCAACGCGAGCAGTCAGGGGGTAGCTGCCTCCATTCACTTGAGCGGCATCCCGCCCGGTGTGCAGACGGCGCAAGCCACTATCCTCACGAGCGACAATATGGCTGATGAAAACTCATTTGATCAGCCGCGCAAAGTCGCGCCAGTCACGGTTCCGATTGGAAAGGTCAAGGCCCGGTTCCGTTGCACATTTAAACCCAATTCACTAACATTACTTAGAGTCGAACCCAATAACGAATGATTCATTTCGTTGGTCCGCTGGAAATGAGAAAAATCAGACTTATGAAAGGAAAACGCAAACGGCACAGTGCGGCCTTTAAGGCCAAAGTAGGATTCGAAGCCCTGGTCGGGCTCAAGATGGTCGCGCAATTGTCGCGAGAGTGTGCGGTGCAGCCGACGCAAGTCACGCAGTGGCGGGCGACAATTCTGGATCACATGCCCGAACTATGAAACTTAAAACACTATCTCGTACCGCCTTTGCTGTTCTGGCGACATGTTTGATTCAAAACGCTTCAGCCCAGAATTGGAACTGGACCGGTCTCGCCAATAATGGGCTGTGGGCCTCACCGACCAACTGGGACAATGGCAAGACGGTGCCGCCGACTAATGCGGAAACCGTGACTCTCAGTCCCGCCAATGGCTGGTCCGTCATAACGATCGTCGCGGGTGAAGTCGAAAACTGCACCACCGCTTACTCCGGCGGAATGATTTACGGCCCGGAGTTTGGAGCCAGCCTCAACATCTACGGCAAGCTCAACTGGAACTCGTACCTTGTCCCGGTGCAGGACGATGCGGACCAGCCCAGCGTTCTCAATTTGTACAGCGGCTCCTCCGTGTCCGGCCAGGGACTGGCCCTCGGTGACACTTGGTGGTACTGGGGCGGACCGTACGTGACGATGAATATGTACGGCACTGCTTTTGCCGGCATTGATTATATGTATTGGGGCGGCCACGTGAATCTCTATGGTGGCACCTTGAGCATCACCAATGGCCTTACTCTCGACACAATTGATTCAGTATCTGACGCCACAAGGTCGATGAATATTGCCGCCGGCGAACTGATCCTGCCGGGTGCTTTCGCGGCCACAGTGAACACCTGGGTTTCCAGAGGCATTCTTCTGGCTTACGGAAAGGCACAGGACACGGCGGACCTCGTTATCAGCCAGACCGCCATGGCGGGCAGGACAGTTGTTACCACCGTTCCCCTCGGCGGCTCTCTGCAGAACATCTTCCTCCAATCGTTCCCCACCAACATGACGGTGGGCGGGATCCAGAAGTTGACGGTCCTGGGCAATTACCCAAATGTTCAGAAAGTGGTCCTGACGGCGTTGGATCCGGCCACGCTGCCGGCAACGATCGTTTACCAATCGAGCGCCTCGAATGTGGCCACGATTGACACCAATGGCCTTGTCATGGCCCTGGCCGCGGGGACCACGACCCTGACGGCTCAGGTCGGACAGTTCTCCAGCACCAACTCGATCACACTCACCGTGACGCCTGTAACGATTCCCACCCCCCTTCTGCCTCAAGAACAAACGGTCCTCGGATATACCTATGTGCATGATCCATCCAGGATGATCAAGGATGGCGGCTTCTATTACACCTTCGGCGACGGCCAGGGCATCAATGTCAGTTTTACCTCCGATTTGCGGAATTGGAATTACGCCAACCCGGTGTTTCCTGGAAGTCCGCCGGTGTGGACGACGAATGCGGTGCCGGGCTTTACCGGTTACTTCTGGGCGCCGGACATCGTTTACCAGAATGGCCAATATTATCTGTATTACGCGGCCTCCATCTGGGGCACAATCACCTCGGCTATCGGACTGGTCACCACTCCATCGCTCACCGCGCCGGTTTGGACCGATCATGGTGCGGTTGTTAAATATGAGTCTGGAGTCGCCTATAACTGCATCGATCCCAGCATTCTTCAGGACACCAACGGCACCATGTGGATGTCTTTCGGCTCTTACTCTGACGGCATTTTTATCACGCAACTGAACCCGGCGACCGGCAATCTCAACTACCCGGGCCTGGCGCCGACGAAAATTGCCGATAGCAGCACCAATTTTTTCAGTAACGGCACTGAAGCTTCGTTCCTCTACCAGACCAACGGCTATTACTACTTGTTTCTGAACTTGGGCGGCTGTTGCAGCGGAATCAACAGCACCTACAATATCCGTGTGGGACGCAGTACCAGTGTTACCGGGCCTTATCTCTACCAGGACGGCAGCGCCATGTTGGGCGGTGCCGGCACGATATTTCTCGAAAGCTCCGGCCGCTTTATCGGCCCCGGCCAGGCGGGCATCCTGAATGACAATGGCACGAATTGGTTCACCTATCACTTTTACGATGGCAACAATAACGGCACCGCCACACTGGGGGTCGGCCTGCTCACGTGGAGCGCCGGTGGCTGGCCTGTTTTTACCAATGACTGGAGCGCGTTCTACCCGTTCAACGTTGACGCCCGCGAACACCTCGGGCTTTACGATGGCACTTTGGAAGGAGGCGCCGTCATCACCAACGACCCCGGCCTCGGCAATGTGCTCAGCCTCAATGGCACTTCCCAATATGTGCTGTTGCCGGACCCCGTGGCCAACGCCAGCACCTTTGTCACCTGGGTCAAATGGAACGGCGGCGCAACCTGGCAGCGCATTTTTGATTTTGGCACCAACACGGGCGCATACTTGTTCCTCACGCCGCAGGCCAGTTCCGGTAATATGCGCTTCGCCATCACCACCAACGGCAACGGCGAGGAACAGAGGATTGAAGCGTCCGGCCCGCTGCCCTCAAATTCCTGGTGTCACGTCGCCGTCACTCTCAATGGCTCGAAAGGACTGCTTTACCTGAACGGAAATCCCATTGCTACAAACAGCAGTCTGACCATCCGTCCTTGGCAGACGCTGGCCCGCAGCAATTACATCGGCCATAGCCAGTTTTCCGCCGATCCGTTGTTCGGTGGCGAGATAAGTTCTTTCCGCATTTTCGGACGGGCCTTGAGCGGCGCGGAAATCCAGAGCCTCGCCTATGCCCAGCCTCCCTTGGCGCATCGCTACAGCTTCACCTCAAACCAATCAAATGTCTGGGATTCCATCGGCATGGCGCATGGGACGCTCTCGGGCAATGCGACGATCACCAACGACGCCCTCAACCTTCCCGGTACTTCCGGCAATTACGTGAATCTGCCCGGCGGATTAGTTTCCGGCTCCGGCGCGGCCACGATTGAATTCTGGGCCGCCTTTGCCACAAATGGAGACTGGGCGCCCGTCTTTGACTTCGGGAACATCTCCGGCTCGGATGGCCAAAACTATCTCGCCTTCAGCCCGCACGCTTCCGCCAATTCAGTCGAGTTGCAATCTGCCACCACCGATGGCACGTTGACCCTCGCTTCGCCGGAAATCTTCGACAACCTTTCATTGCAGGTCGATTGCATTATGGATCCTGCTAATGATTACAGCGCGATTTACACCAACGGTGTCCTTCTCTGCGCGGCTACGAACACGACCCCGCCGTTGAGCAACGTTGGCACAGCGTGGTCTTTCATTGGTCGTTCCCTGTTTGCCGCGGCCCCCTGGCTCAACGCGACGATTGACGAGTTTCGCATTTACGACGGCCGCCTCACACCCGCGGAAATTGCTGCGAATTACCAGTTCGGGCCGCGTGCCACCTCCTTGCCCATCAGCCTTGCCGTGTCCGCCGGCGCCTCGAACATTACGCTGGCCTGGCCCTCTTATGCCGTGGGCTATGCCGCTCAATCCAGCCCGGCCTTGGGCGCGAACGCTTTGTGGTCTTCGGTCAGTGGTTCGCCAACGCTCGCCAGCAATCGATGGCGACAGACCTTGCCGACGACAAACAGGGCAACCTTCCTCCGTTTGATCAGATGACTTTCCAGTGAATATTCTGATGTTCATATTATTCCGCTTACCGTTAAAAAATAGAGTGAATGTTAGCTTCGGAAAAGCAGCTTTGTTAAATTCCAAATCGTTGCACACATCAGTCCTCCCGGATTATGCCGGGTTGTAAAGAAGAACAAAGGGCGATTCCTCGGGTATTTGAAAGAATTGCCCCTTGAACTTGGCATCAACTGCGATCAGGAGCAGCTCTTTGGCGGTTGCAGGGGCAGTTTGAGAGTGAACGTGGCCCCCTTGCCGAGGCCGTCGCTGTCGCCTGTCAGCCTTCCGCCCAACTCCGCCGCCGCCAGCGCCCCGCTGTGCAGGCCAAAACCGTGGCCGTCCTTGCGGGTCGTAAAGCCATGGTTGAAAATGAGCGTCTTGTTCTCCGGCGCAATCCCCACTCCGTTATCAGTGACGGCAATACAGACCCATTGGTCGCGCCGGGAGACCTTGAGCCGGATTTGCTTGTCCTTCCGCCCCGATTCAT
>JBKQUS010000140.1:0-14859 GCA_052325505.1 Limisphaerales bacterium | reverse complement strand
ATCTGGCTGAAATTGGGCAGGGGCAAAGTCATGATGCGGTCGCGGGATTCATCGGCGTTGGAACCCTTGAACACATTGTAGCCCAGCAACAGGTTGCCCAGAACGACCCCCGTCGAAAAAAGATCGGACCGTTTGTCGGTGATCTGAAAATCCGCCTGCTCCGGGCTCATGTAATCGGCCTTGCCCGCCACCACTTCCCCTTCGTTGTCCTGGAGAAAGCCGCGGGCTTTGGCGATGCCAAAGTCGGTCAGTTTGACGTCGCCGGGGAAGGCGATCATGATGTTTTTAAAACTGACGTCGCGATGGACGATGCCCAGGGTTTTGCCCGCCGGATCGGTCTTGGAATGGGCGTAGGCCAGGCCGCGCGCCACACGGCTGGTGATGAAGACGGCCAATTCCACAGGCAGCACACGGTTTTTTTGCGCCAGTTGATGGGCAAACTGCTCTAGGTTCACCCCGTGGATCAGTTCCATGCAAATGAAATACAGCCCGCCCGCCTCGCCCAGATGATAGGTCTGGACGATGTTCGTATGGATCAAGTCCGCCACCAGCTTGGCTTCGCCGATGAAATTCTCGATGAACTGTTTTTGGTTGGCGTAATTTTGGCGGATGACTTTCAGGGCGACCCGTTTGACGAAGTTGCGCGCCCCGTGCTGCTCCGCTTCGTAAACCACGCCCATTCCGCCTTCGAAAATCTTGCGCACGATTTCGTAGCGGAACTCGTTCTGTATGGTAAACAGCCCTGCCATGCCGTAATTTCATGAGATTGCCGGGGCAAGTCAAGCCTTGTTCGCGCCCACGGTCGGATGTTGTCCGCGGGCGCATCTTGACTTGGTAGACCAAAGTTGGTCCCAATGAAGATTCCGTCTCGCTCGATCCAATGCGGCCAGATGACTGAAGCCTTGTGAGATCCAGAACCGTCCAAAACGTTTGCCCCGGCATAGCTTCTGGCGACAGGCCGATTCCACCGCTCCCGACCCACTCCCCCGCAACGCCTCCCAGTGCAGCCGTCGGCCCAGTTCTATCGCCTCGCCTTGCCAGTGGACGATAACCTTGCCTTCAACCAACCCCGGTCGTGCCTCCGTCCGAGCCGATTGCTCGCGTATATAAAACGCCCCGGTTTTCATCTCGTGCCAGTCCACCCGTATTTTCTGGGTCCTGCTCTTGCCCCAGCCTTCCCCACGGAATCGCGCCGTCCATCCCCCCATCATCAGCACAGCCAAACGGCTGGCTCGAGATTGCGGTTGCCTTTCCACCGCAGGTTGAGGCAGACGTTGCTTGGTTTGTTCCTCGGCCCGCTTGCACTAGGCTGTGCAAGGACGAATCGTCCACTGGCCTTCGCCCGCAGGCCGGAGCGAAATGTTCTACATCCGCTGGATAACCTCTTTACATCCTCTTACGGGCGGACTTCCACACGGAAGGAACGCGCTTTGTCGCTGGCGTTGGTCCAGGTGTAGGTCATCGGACTGCCGGAAGCTTGCATCCACAGTGAAACCGGATCCCAATCCACCAAATTGGTCGAGGACTGCACCTCGTAAATTCGGCCGGGGACGGCGGACCATTGCATAGTCGTCACGCCGTTGGTGGCAAAGCTCTTGAGGAAGCGGAGGTTGGAAGATGGATTGGTCGGATCGGTGCCGGCGATGAATTCCGCGTAATCGGTCATGCCATCGCCATCGGTGTCCGTGAGCTGGGTGCGGTTGGTCGAGACGCTGCCGAAGTAGTATTGTTCGTAAAGGTCCGACATTCCGTTGCTGTTGACATCCGGAAATGTGTAGGTCCCGGTGAAGGAAAGCGTGTTGGTGGCCAGCAGCGTGTTGGTCTGAGCTGGCGGCGTCACGAAGAAGGCCACGTCGCCGAATTGCACGGTGTACTGCCCGGGTGGCGCGTTGGAGACGGTCATGAGCAGGCCGGTACCGGCTTGGTCGATCGGACCAGTCAGCGTCAAGCTCCCCGAGGCGATGTTCTTGGAAATGACAATCGTCCCACCCGCCCCGGCGCCCACACCTGTGACGCCGACGTCATCCACCAACCAACCGTAGGTCGTTCCGCCTTCAAAGGCCAAGTAATCCCAAACGATTTGAATTGGCTGGCCAACATAGGCCGTCAAATCCACTGTTTCCATTTCCCAATCGTCAGAAACCAGCCCGCTGAAGTCCACGATGTATGGAAGATTGCCGGGCGGTGTGCTTGGATCAGTGCTGATGAGGATTTGCCCTTGCTCATAATAATAGGGATCGTAAAAAATCTCCGAAAAGTCAAAGCAGTCCCAAAACGTCAGCGTGGCCTGACTGAAACCTGTTAAATCAATGACCGGACTGTAGAGGTAACTGGAGGCGGAGAAGGGAATCTGCGCGCCATCAAGGTCGCTGCCCCAGGCATTGACACCGGAATGGGCGTTGGTTTGTAGTCCGTTATGTGGCGTGCCCAGCGTCCAATTGAGAGAAGACCCCAACCCGGAACTGGTATCGGGCACAACAGTCCAGTTCGAGGCGCCGGATTCGAGATTGTCGAACCACGGCGGCTGCAGGGTTTTGGGCGTGGTGAAACTGTAGAGAGCATCGTGGTTGTCATCGGTCGCGGTGTTGCCAGCGCTGTCGCGGCTGGCCACTTGGAAATAATAAACGTGATCAGCGAGCAATTGGCTCAACGTGATGGAGTGGCTGGTGACCAGTTCGGCGTTGTAGGCGCTGTGGTCAAGGATGGTTCCCTCTCCATACTGCACCAGCGAATCTGACGCTTCGGAAGTATTCCACGTCACAACCGCGCTGCCCACATTGGTGGCGGCGGCGACAGCGGTGATGACGGGCGGATTGGTATCGATCATGGCTGTAGCCAGCACGTTGCTGTGGATCGAGGCGTCGAAATAACTGGCCGTCACGATGTCGCCACTGCGGACATGCAACTGGCCGGGCACGGAGGTATTCGTGCCCACGAGGGTGATAAACCCGCTAAACAGACCCGCATGCGCAGTCTCGTTCAACGTCACCGTAACCCGGTTGGTAAACGAACTGGTGGAGAAAGTCGTTTGAGTTTGGCCCGCACCGGCAATGGCTGCGTCGCCCACTTCAACCGTCGCCAGCGCCGGGATCGTGTAATCGTTTTGGTCCAGTGTCACCGTTCCAATGCCGTTGCCGCCAGGGGCCAGGAAATTGAGCGCGTTCAGCAGCAGCGCCGTTTCGTTGTCGGGAGTGGGGCCGGTTTCCGGCACTGTGTCGAGCGGGAAGGAAAGGAAAACCACGCGACCGGGACTGTTCACGCCGGTGGGCGGAAAGCTCGCGCCGCAACATTTGCCCGAAACAGGCTCAATGGCGATCGTGGTGGAGTTGGTCGTGGGGGTGAAGGTGTCGCCAAAATCCGGCCCGAAAATATCACCCAAGCCATCGTCAAAACTTGGGTAGGACGAATAATCCAACGTCACGTTCATGCCCGAAGTAATGGAGTCGCCCACGATGCCAATGAAGGAAGGGACGCCGAAATATTCGTCACAATCACACGGCGCGGGCGGGTCCGAGTTTTGCAGGAACCCGCCAACCTGCAACACGCTGGTTCGGAATGGCACGTCGCCGAGTTGGCTGAGGATGCCCATGGACGCCATGAAGAACGAACCGCCATTGTTCAAGTAAGTTTGGATCATGGTCTGTTGGGCGGGGGTCAGGGTGTTGTTGGTGCCGGTGTAATTGACGATGTCGTCCGTGGTCCGCCAAATCACGACGCGGTATGGCAGCAGATTGGCCAGCGTAGGGGAGCCGCGATCCAACACCTTCCAATAGGCAAAGCCGAATCCGGTCGCCGCCAGCGCGTTGGTGTAAGACCCGGCTGGAATCACCGTCGAACCGTCCGCGCTCTCTCCGGCGTCATCGTAATCATCCACCAGCAGCACCGGTGGCGTGCCAAGGGCCACGAAGTTGTAGGGAGCGCCGGAATTGCTGTTGGTAGTCGTATTGCCAGCGTCGTCAGTGGAAACAACCACGAAGTAGTAGGTGGCGCCGGCGGCCAGATCGCCTAAATTGAGCGCATGGCTGGTCGTCAGCGTCAAGTTGGACGCCACCAGATTCAACGCCAGACGGTTGGTGCCGTAGTAAATGATCGAGTTGGCCTCTTCACTGGTCTGCCAGGAGATCGTGACGACCCCCAAATCGAAATTAGTAACAACATCACTGATGACCGGAGGACTGAGCACAGCCGTAGCCGACGCGGTTTGTGTGACACCGGAGGAATCCACATAGACCGCCGTGATGGCGTCGCCGTTGTGGATTTCCAACTCACGGCCTGGGGCGGGCGATCCCACCGAGGTGGGGACGGTATTGGTAAACGCGCCATAGCCGCCCGTCGATTGAAGGTAAACAAGCACGCCTAAAGGTTTGGTCGTGCTGGTCAGATTCACAGTCACGGTGTTGCTTGCCGCGCGCCCGGCATCAAGCACCTCCAGCTTGATCGAGCCTGGCGCGGTGTAGTTGGTGCGATCCAGCAGCACCTCGCCTTGCTTGGGCGAAAGGAGCGGGCCGGAAATGACCAGCGCGAAATCCTGGTCAATGGCGGATGTGTCCAGACGCGCATCCTCGACCACATTGACCGCGCGTACCTGGATCAAGTAATCGCCCGGCAACGGTTGGGCAAGATGGACGGCTTGGACATTGTTAAGGCTGTCAACGGTCGTGGCGTTGGGAATTGATTCTCCATCAGCAAATTGGTTGCCCAGATAAACTGTGCCGTCCGGACCGGTCACTTCAAGATTCAACTCATTGACCAGGGCGGGAATTGCGCCTGGAAAACCGGCCACGTCGGTATAGGCCAGCGTGATTTTAAGGGTTTGGTTGGAGGTCCCCACAAAGGCGTGCTGTTGGTAAACCTGGCCCGTGGTGAGCAACACCGTTTGGTCCACAAATTGAAAATTGCGTTGCGACTCGATGAGATTGGTCAGGCAGACGCGTCCCCAGCCCTCCTGGAAATTGGGAATCGGTCCCGGCCCGCCATCCGATTCGTCCAATTCCGACGCGGAGTTGATCAAGGCGGCTTTGACCAGGGCCGGCGACGGCATGGCATTGGTGTGCGTGCTCTTGTAATACTGCACGAACGCCGCCGCACCCCCGGCCGCTGCCGGGCCGGACATGCTGGTGCCTCCCATATACACATAATAGTTGTCAATCACCGCCCAGGCGATGGCCGACTCGTCGGGTGCGGCTGAGGACGCCATCGAAGCAATCCAGGTTCCTGGCGCGACCACGTCAGGCTTGATGCGCCCATCCTCGCATGGGCCGCAACTTGAGAAATCGGCCACCGTGTCCGGCCCGTCGTCGTACAGACCGTAAATTTCGGCATAGTAGTTTGGGGTGTTTTCCGTTGCGCCGGTGGCGATGACGTTCTTGCCGGTGGCAGGACTGTCCAGCGTCTGCGAATCCGGCCCCGCATTGCCCGCCGAAAACTCCAGGATGTACGGCTGGTCTCCGGGCGTGACCGAGTCTGCGTCCCGCACCAGTTCATCAAATTGCGAGGCATCCGTGTCGTATTCGCCCTGAACGTCATTGCCCCAACTGTTGGCTCCAATTTGCGCGCCGTTGCGCACGGCATCCTGGGTCAGAGTTTCATCGCTGGGGGCGGGGCTGACTTCATTGGCGTTGGCGTCGAAAATGCGCTCGATAAACAGGCTGGCCTGGTCAGCCACCCCCAATCCGTACCAAGCGCCGGAATTTGGGTCCGTCTCTCCCGTGGCCGCATTGCCCGCGACTATGCCCGCGCAGTGCGTCCCGTGTCCATAGCCGTCCGAGCCGTCTGTCAACGGCGGATAATATAAGAAACCGGTCACACGGCCGCGCACATCGGGATGCATGGTGTTGGTATTGCCAGTGTCCAATCCGGTGTCGGCCACGCAAACAGTCACGCCCTGGCCGCCAAAACCAAGCTGCTCAGTGACGGTGGGCGTGGCCACCTGGCCGTCATCGCCGCCGACGAGTTTGGACGCCGCTTCATCGATCAACTTGCGATGGGATGCCGGTTCGATCCACAACACAACATCCAGGCTTGCCAGCTTGTTGAGCACGGCCGGCTTCAGAACGCCCCGAACAATCACTCCCTGCCGCAGACGGCTTTCGTGAATGACCGACGCCAGGAGGCCGCGCACTCCGGCAAGTTCTTGTGCGGTGGCCCGCGGGGAAAGCAACAAGGTCACCGCCAGGGGAGCATTGGTGCGCTGCATCGCCAGGCTGAGACGCGGATGAATCTTGTTCCCGGCCCGATACGGCCCCACCCAGCGCACGAATTTCAAAGCCCGCACCTGCGCCGGCGAGGCATTCGTCAGCCTGGCGATGAAGGCGTCGTCTGGTATGTATTTGAGCACATCGGCGCCCATCGATTGCAATGCCGCCTGTTGCGCGGCCAGGGGGTGCTCCTCGAATTGAATAAGGTAAAGATGGCTGCCGTTGGTCGAGTCAACCTGACTGGAGGGCAAAGCCGTCCCTGCTGGCGGCGTAAGAATAATTTCATTGCGCAAATGGATGCTTTTGCTCTCCCCGCTCGTGAGGCCGGCCGGAAAAAGAATCATTCCGATGAGCGCGATGCGCAACATGCGGGCCGGAGAACAGAAATTCACAGATGAAGCATAGTCGATAATGGCGGCGAAGACAACGGAGGAATGGCCGTCTTGCGCCCTGAGACAGTTCCCTCTGGCGTTGCCGGGAACTCGCCATAATATCAAGTCCATTATCCCAAGCGCGTTCGCGGCACCGCCCTGGGCAGATGTCCAGAGAAAAATGCGGGAATATTTTTGCAGCGGCGCGATTTTCTTCTTGCGCGCGGCTGTCGAAAGTTCTTAATGGGGCCAATAGTCCAATGCGTTATACACTGGAAATTAACCCGTAACACAAAAACTATATATGGCTAAAGCACTCTCGAAATCACAACTCGCTTCCGAACTCGCCGCCAAAAGCGGATTAACCAAGAAGGCCGGCGCCGAAATGCTTGATCATCTGGCTGCCCTGGCCTACAAACACGCCAAAAACACCTTTACCCTGCCCGGCATCGGCAAACTTGTGTTGCAAAATCGCAAGGCCCGCCTCGGCCGCAATCCCGCCACGGGTGCGCCAATCCAGATTCCGGCCCGCAAAGTCGTCAAATTCCGCGTCTCCAAGGTCGCCAAGGACGCCATCCTCGGTGCACGGTGATTTTTCTTGCCCTCCTTCGGCACTCTGATTTTCTCAGAGTGCCATTTTTTTTGGACCTACCATGAAAATCGCCGTGGTCGGATGCGGGGCCTTGGGCAGTTATTACGGCGCGCAGCTTTGTCGCGCCGGTCACGAGGTGCATTTTTTGCTCCGGTCTGATTATGACGCCGTCCGCGCCGGGGGAGTGACCGTGCGCAGTCCCGCCGGCGACTTTCACGTCCGCCCCATCTGCGCCCGCGAGCCGCGGGAAGTTGGCCCCGCCGAATTGGTTCTGGTCGCATTGAAAACCACCGCCAATCATGTCCTGCCCCGCCTTTTGCCGCCGCTGGCCGGTGCCGACACCGCCGTGATGACCCTGCAAAACGGCCTGGGCAATGAGGCGGCGATTGCCTCCCTGGTCGGCGCGAAGAATACCTTGGGCGGGCTGTGTTTCGTGTGTCTGAATCGCGTCGCGCCGGGAACCATTCTACATCTGGGTTACGGCACGGTCATTATGGGGGAATATGGCCGTCCTTCCCAGCCCCGGACTCATGTCATCGCCGACGCGATTACCGGCTCCGGCGTTCCCTGCAAGGTCACGGAGAATTTGGCCGCGGCGCATTGGGAGAAATTGGTCTGGAACATTCCTTTCAACGGCTTGGGCGTGGCGGGCGCGGCTGGCTTGGACGCCGTGGAACGGGGCCGGATCGACCCCGCGCAACCCTTGGGGCCTTGCCTGACCACGGACCTTTTGCTCGGCAACCCGCGCTGGGAGAGACTGGTGCGCGAACTCATGATGGAAACCATTCACGCCGCGCAGACGTTGGGATTCCCCGTGCTGGACTCCGCCGCCGACCGGCAGATCGAACGCACCCGCGACATGGCCGCCTACAAAGCATCGACCCTCATCGACTTCGAGCGCGGCCAGGATCTGGAATTGGAAGGCTTGTTTCTGGAGCCCTTGCGCCAGGCGCGGAAGGCGGGCGTGTCCTGTCCGCGGCTGGCCGCGTTGTGCCAGGTGCTGACGGAATTAAGAAGTAAGAATGCGGTGGGGCGAGACTCTGTCGAGCCGTGACTTCATAATTCTTCCTTCTTAATTCTTAATTTTACGTGCAACATTGGCCGACATGAAAGAAACCATCGCCCATTTAATTAATTGGTACCAGACCACCCTCGCCTCCGGCGGCTACCCTCTCATCGCCGCTCTCATGGCGATGGAGAGCACAATCGTGCCCTTGCCGAGCGAGTGCATCATCCCGTTCGCCGCGCAACGGGCCCATGCCACCGGTGCTCTGAGCCTGTGGGGCATTGTTGTTGCTGGCACTCTTGGTTCCTGGATCGGCGCAACCATTATGTATTGGGCCTCGCGCCTGGCCGGACGGCCTCTCGTTCTGCGCTACGGCGGCTATTTTCTTGTGCCCGAAGCCAAACTTCATGCCGCCGAGCGCTGGGCTGCGCGCTTTGGTCCCTTTGGCGTTTTCGTCGCGCGTCTGCTGCCGGTTGTGCGCCATCTCATCGGCATTCCAATGGGCATCGTGAAAATGGATTTCAAATGGTACTCGCTCCTCACCTTGCTCGGCTCGGGAATGTGGTGTGCCGTTTTGGCCTGGGTCGGTGTCGCGGCGGGCAACGACGAGCAACTTCTCAAGGGCGACATGCACCGCATCACCCTTTGGCTCTTCGGCGCGGTCGCCGTCCTGGCCTTGCTCTACTATTTCCTCGTCCACCGTTTCATGACCAAGCCGGCGAAAGAGCTTTAAACTCCCGCCGTTAAACCTTAACATTCCCCGTCATGACTTCGGTTGAAATTCGGAAATCGTTCCTGGATTTTTTCAAATCCAAAGGGCACACCATTGTGCCTTCCTCCAGTTTGATGCCCGATTCGCCCGGGCTGCTTTTCACCAACGCCGGGATGAATCAGTTCGTCCCCATCTTCCTCAACCAGCGCGCCGCCGACGTTGACAAATGGCCTGGCGCCATCCCCGGCAAGCCCACCCGTGCCACGGACACGCAAAAGTGCATCCGCGCCGGCGGCAAGCACAACGACCTCGAAGACGTCGGCCTGGACACCTATCACCACACGTTTTTCGAGATGCTGGGCAATTGGAGCTTTGGCGATTATTTCAAAAAAGAGGCCATCGAATGGGCCTGGGAACTGGTCACCGAGGTCTGGAAATTCCCCAAAAACCGCCTTTACGCCACAGTCTATAATCCCGACAAGGCCCACGGCGATCCGAGTGAATTTGACCGGGAGGCCCATGATTTTTGGGCCGCGCGTTTCACTGCCGCCGGCCTCGACCCCAAAGTCCACGTCATCAGCGGCAACAAAAAGGACAATTTCTGGATGATGGGCGAAACTGGCCCGTGCGGCCCGTGCAGCGAAATCCATGTCGATTTGACTCCCGCCGGCGACACCAAAGGCTCCCTCGTCAACAAAGGCGACGCCCGTTGCATCGAGATTTGGAACCTTGTCTTCATCCAATTCAACGCCAACCCGGACGGCACATTTTCCCCCTTGCCCGCCCGGCATGTTGATACCGGAATGGGATTCGAGCGCGTGACCGGCATCATGCAGAACACGAAGAATTTCACCGACTTCACGCGCACCATCTCCAATTACGAAACCGACATTTTCCGTCCAATCTTCGACAAGATTGAGAAACTGAGCGGCAAGCACTACAAATCCACGCTGCCTAAATCCGGGACCGCCGGGGAGACAGACCAGCAAAAAATCGACATCGCCTTCCGCGTCATCGCCGACCACATTCGCACGCTGAGTTTCTCCATCGCCGACGGCATCCTGCCTGGCAACAACGACCGCAACTACGTCCTGCGCCGCATCCTCCGTCGTGCCGTCCGTTACGGGCGCACCCTTGGTTTTCACGACCCATTTTTCTACAAACTGGTGGATGTGCTGGCCGACACGATGGGCGGCATCTTCCCCGAAATCCGCGCCAAGAGGGATCACGTCAAGGATGTCATCAGCACCGAGGAAGAAGCTTTCAATAAGACGCTCGACTTAGGAATTCGCAATTTCGAGCAAGTGCTTTTACAGGAGGAGAAATTTGTAAGGTTCATTGAAGAAAAAGCGGCCGCATGGGGAAAGTTAAAGGGCAAGCTTGAACGTATTCCTGATGCTCATAAACCAGCGGTGCAATCGCTGGGGAATTTTGAGGATGATTTCGCTTCTTTAGCCGGGGATTTCGGGACCGCGTCGTTTGACCCGATTCTTTCCGAGGTAATGTTGCTGATGCGAGGCATCTTATCGGTCCATAATCGAATAGAACCATTGCGCGATGTTAACGACGCATCTGAATTCCATAAGGATTATGAGGATTTGCTAAGAAGGGCGAATGAGCTCGATGATGAGTTTAATTATGTGATCCATCATAAAAACCAAATTCGCAAACACGCGGCCTTTGTACTCTACGATACTTACGGTTTCCCGCTCGATCTCACGGAGCTTATGGCGCGCGAACGTGGCTTGAAAGTCGATACAGCGGGCTTCGAAAAATTGATGGATGAACAACGTGCCCGCGCTCGCGCCGCCCAGAAAAAGGAAATCATCGCCGCTTCCAATATCGACACCTCCCATCCGACCCGTTTTGTCGGATTCGACCAGCTAACCGCCGCGGCAACCATTCTCGGCACGGTCAACGTCAAAAACAAAATCGCCGTCACATTCGACGCATCTCCTCTTTACGCCGAAATGGGCGGGCAGGTGGGGGACACGGGCGAAATCCAGGCTGCCGGAAAAGTCTGGCACATTGTCAATACTCAGAAAACCGGCAACACCTGGCTCCATTTCCTGGCCGACAAGGATGCGCCGGAGCCGGGAACCACTGTGGAATTGCGCGTCGAAGCGCCCCGCCGAGATGCCATCCAACGCCACCATTCTGTTACGCACCTTCTCCACTGGGCATTGCACGAAGTCGTTAGCGCCGATGCCACGCAAAAAGGCTCCTACGTCGGGCCGGACAAATTGACCTTCGATTTCAGCAGCGCCGCGCTTGATCCCGAGCAGGTTGCCGACGTCGAAAGGCTGGTCAACGAGCGCATCCTGGAGAACGCCGGCGTGACCTGGACCGAAGTGCCCTACGCGGAGGTCAAAGGACGCAAGGACATCATGCAATTCTTCGGTGAGAAATATGGGGACATGGTTCGTGTCGTGCAAATCGGCGGCAAAAGCGGCGGTTTGGACGGCTATT
This sequence comes from Limisphaerales bacterium, assembly GCA_052325505.1. Classification (GTDB taxonomy): domain Bacteria; phylum Verrucomicrobiota; class Verrucomicrobiia; order Limisphaerales; family Palsa-1400; genus DASRLE01. The sequence continues at coordinate 3,512 of JBKQUS010000140.1, read as the reverse complement.
CCATGGAACTGTGCGGCGGCACGCACACCCGCGCGACCGGCGAAGTCGGCCTGTTCAGAATCATGAGCGAAAGCGCGGTGGCGGCGGGGATTCGTCGCATCGAAGCCGTCGCCGGCCTGCGCGCCTACGACAAGACCCGGGAAGACGCCGCCCTCATTTCCAGCGTGGCCGGAAAAGTCAATTCGCCCATTGGCGAGTTGGAAAAGCGCGTGGAATCCCTCCTCGCGCAGCAAAAAGATTTGGAAAAGCAACTCAAAGCCGTGCAACAAAAACAGGCGGCGGAACTGGCCCGCACCCTTACCGCCAAGGCGCAAACGCTGGGTTCCACCCCGGCGATCATCGAGAACCTGGGCGCAGTGGACGGCGATTTTCTGCAATCCGTGGCCGACGCCCTCAAAGGCCAGCTCAAAGGCGTGGTCGTGCTGGGCGGTTCCGCCAACAACGCCGTCTCTTTGGTCGCCACTGTCTCATCCGATTTCACCAAAAAACTGCCCGCCGGCAGAATCCTCCAAACCATCGCTCCGCTGGTGGGAGGCAGAGGAGGCGGCAAGCCCGACAACGCCCGCGGCGGCGGCAAAGATGTTTCCAAACTGGACGAAGCCCTGAAGAAAGCCGGGGAAATGCTCAAGAACATCTGATCCGTCCAACTCGTCCGATCCGTCCGACTAGTCGATGCTCAGGCACTCAAGGAAACCCAAGCCCGTAATACCGGACAGGGTAATTCGTCCACTGCGGATCGCTGAAATAAAAACTGTTGGTGAGCATCACGTTCGTTAGCTGCGTCCAAACCGGACAGGCCAGATTGGTGCAGGCTTCCACCACGATGGGAATATTGGTAGTTGTGCCGTTCGTGATGTTGAACCCAAATAGATGGTTCTGCACACCCATGTTTGTGCCGTGCGCCAGGATTAGCGGATTCCATAGCACCGTCGTAAGACCGGTGCTGGAGGAGAAAGCACCCCATCCCGTTGTGCCAGGCAAATAATAGATTGTCGGATTTTCATCATAAAATGGATAATAACCGACAGTAGGAGCGTTGCCGGTAAAATAAACATTTGTCAGGCTGGTACAGCCTTGGAATGCAGCCTGATCAATATTGGTGACACTGGCGGGAATTGTGATGTTGGCCAGGCTGCTGCAGACGAAAAATGCCCCGAATCCGATGCTAGTGAGGCCGTTGTCAATGGTTACATTTGTCAGGCTGGTGCAGCCTTGGAATGCACCCTGGTCAATGTTGGTGACACTGGCGGGAATTGTGATGCTGGCCAGGCTGCTGCAGAAGAAGAATGCCCCAAACCCGATGTCGGTTAGGCCGTCGTTAAGGATGATGTTAGTCAGGCTGGTGCAATCGTTGAACGCAGAATCCCCGATGCTGGTGACATTGCTGGGGATCGTGATGCTGGTCAGGTTGCTGCAACCCATAAATATTGCGGTTCCGATGCTGGTAAGACCGCTGTCAAGCGTGACGTTTGTCAGGCCGACGCAGTCCTCGAATGCCCTGTCTCCGATGCTGGTGACGCTGCCGGGAATAGTGTAATTTCCAGACAGGCCAGCGGGATATTGCATCAGAATGGTTTGGCTGTGATCAAACAATACACCATTCATGCTTATGTAAAAAGGGTTCGCCGCATCCACCGTTATCGCCGTCACACTGGTGCAACTGGAGAAGGCCCCATCTCCAATATTGGTGACGCTCGCGGGGATACTGACGCCGACCAAGCCATCACCGAAGAACGCATAGTCACCAATGCTGGTGACGCCGCTCGCAATGGCAACGCTGGTCAGATTGGAGCAGTCACTGAAGGCAGAGGCACCGATGGTGGCAACGCTGCCGGGAATCGTGACACTCGTCAGTCCGCAGCCATCGAACGCCGAATCTCCAATGTTGGTGACGCTGCTGCGAATGGTGTAGCTTCCGTCCACACTGCCTGGACATTGAATGAGAGTGGTCAGGTTGTAGTCGAACAATACACCATCCAAACTGCCATAAAAGAGATTCTCCGGAGCCACCATTATGGCCGTCAGCCTGTTGCAGCCCCCAAACGGAGCATATCCTATGTTGTTGACGCTGCCTGGAATCGTGACACTGACCAAGGCATCACCAAAGAACGCAAACTCTCCGATGCTGGTGACGCCGTTCGCAATGGAAACATTGGTCAGATTGGTGCAGAAACTGAACGCAGATGCCCCGATAGTGGCAACGTGGCCGGGAATTGTAACACTCGTCAGTCCACAGCCTTCAAACGCCCGATATCCAATATTGGTGACGCTGCCGGGAATTACCGCTGCCAGGTCAGAGCACCCATAGAAAGCCTCATTTCCGATGCTGGTGACGCCGTTGCTCAGGGTGAGGTTGGTAAGGCTATAGCAGTTCTGGAATGCGGATTGTCCAATGGTGGTGACACTGCCCGGAATTGTGACGCTGGTCAGGCTGGGGCAGCCCTCAAACGCCTCTTCCCCGATGGAAGTGACGCCGTTGCCTATCGTGACGTTTGTCAGGTTGTCGCAGTATTCGAACGCCCAACCCTCGATGATGATGACGCTGCGAGGAATCGTAATGCTGGTCAGGCTTGGCCAGAAGTCAATGTAACCACTCCCGATGGTGGCAACAAGCAGGGAGTTGATGAAGGGGGGAATGCCCACTGCCCCGCCAGCCCCAGTGTAACCGGTGATGGTGATGGTGATGCCACTTTCCATGTAATTAAACTGGGTTTGGGGCGTTGTCTGCACGGTCGAAAGACCGGCAAAAGAGTTGCTCCAGCCGGTGGCGCCAGCCACATAATAGACTGTCGCGTTGGTGTCAGAATTGAACACAGAAGAACCAAAGCCGGGAGCGTTGCCTTGGAAAAAGACGATGGTCAGGTTGGTGCTGCCACCAAACGCATCGTCTCCGATGCTGGTGACGCTGGCGGGAATCGTGACGTTGGTCAGGCTTGCAAGGTTGGTGAACGCATTCGCCCCAATGCTTGTGACCGTCAAGCCGTTGATATTTGTTGGGATGATCAGAGTGCCGCCAGTCCCGACGTAATTGGTGATGGTGACGGTGGTGCCGCCTGCATTTGTCGTGCAGCCGAATGGGCTTTGCCCGACTGCCAGAAGGCCGGCGAATGGGTTGCTCCAGCCAATGGTGCCAAGCCAATAATAGACCGTCGCGCTGTTATCACCTGTGAATACAAAGGCGCCAACAAAGGGAGCGTTGCCCATGAAATTGACGCTTGTCAGTGCGTTACAGGCATAGAACGCACGGTATCCGATGCTGGTGACGCCGCTGCCGATCATAATGTGGGCCAGTCTGGTGCAGTCATAAAACGCATAGTTTCCGATGCTTGTGACGCTGTTGGGGATCGTGACGTTGGTCAGGCTGGAGCAGTAACTGAACGCATATCCTGAGCTGGACCCCTATTTTTAGACCACTGGTTAAGTTCGACTTTTGCCGGTCTGCTGTAGATAAGAAAGAGCAGACTTATGAAAGCAAAACGGAAAAGACACAGTGCGGCCTTCAAGGCCAAAGT
>JBKQUS010000139.1:0-3756 GCA_052325505.1 Limisphaerales bacterium | reverse complement strand
TCGTTCCGTTGCCCAATTCGCCTTCAGAATTGGCCCCCCAATCCCAAACCGTGCCGTCGCTTTTCATCAAGATCTTCTCCGAACCGCCGCCTCCCCCCATCGAAACCATGCGGGGCGAGGAATTGGTCGGGTTCTGCAAAATCAACAGGGTCCCCGTCTCCGCCGCGATCGCGGGTATTGCAAAATTGAGGATGCAAAGCACAAGGGACCACAAACCAATCCGGCATCCTGACGCCAGACGGCGGGTATTCCCGGCCTGGACGTCCCGGCCAGGCGAGTTCCATAAGAAACCTTTCATTTTGTATTATCGGATTTTATGAATGGGTGCTTAAGGCATTCTGGGAAAGGAGGAAGTGGCCTGCGCGGCGCATGATTTACGGGCCGAGCGGTAGCGTTGCCCCGGATTGTGTTGCTGAGGCTAAAACGGGGCAAAAGGGTCCGTCATGCTCGCCAGGCTCAAAAAGGGCTGGTTTTGAGCAATGGATGTGCCTTGCCTCTCTTTGAAGGCGTCATAAGCTTTTTGAGCATGGAACGGTACATAACCGAAAATCTCGTTCATATCGTAGCGGCTCTAGATTCTGTGAAAGAATCAGTTGCCCATCACAGGTTCTTGCAGGGCGGCTGGCATAATGGTGAACGCCAGAAAGTGCAGGAGAGTCTCAGAAAGGTTTTGCCTATCTTTGATGTATTAAATTTGAATACATCAAAATCATCATGCCAGCAGCTTATCCGCGACATCCCGCATTTGCTTGCCGAAAGCGCCCTCACAACGGCGAACAACGTGCGCGACAATTTGGAACTTGAGTTAAAAAACCGAAAGTTCTTCGTCCTTATTCGAGACGACACCGTACACGTCGAAAAAACGTATAAAGAACAGGAGGCAAAATCTGTCTTTAATACAGGGCGTGAATTTTTGCGGCACTTGGCCAAAGAGCTAAAAGAATAAACCGTAACCAGCAATCCAAATAAAAGATAGGGCATAAACTAAGTAAACGAAGAATAAGTTGAGTCCAACGCCGTTTTTCTCTGGACTCAAACCAAGCCGCGTGCTAGTTTGAGTCCAAGATGCGAAAAATCATTGATATTGCAGAAATCGAAAGCCGTGAAAAGGCACTTGTGGAAGAGCTTGCCAAGCTCCGAGCGATCAAAAAATACGCCATCAAGTTCGGGGCGGATTATGGCGTTCCTCCGCCTCGCAGACCGCAACCCGATGTGGTCAATATATCCGCACCGCGACCTATTGAACCTCAAGCGGATGTTGAGGCTGCGGTAAGAACCACCATTGCGACCTTCGGACAACAGTATTTCCACTTTAATTCAATAGAGGCCCTTCTTGTTCAGTCCAGCCACACGTTTAGCCGGAGTTCCGTCTTTGAAGCGCTCGCCACATTAAAAGCGAATGGTGAAATTAAGCCGACTGTTCCAGGCGCAGGACGGCGGCCAACTCAGTACCAGATCACAGAAAAATTTAAACGGCCCACAAATTTACCGGACCTAACTTTATGAAAGAATATTATTGAAAACACACCGGCCCGCTTGGTGAATCTTTGCAGGACAGCCAAGCGGGCCGGACGATAGAAAATGGTGGCGTTAGCTCAATTGGGATATAGCACCGGACTGTTAATCCGGCTATACGGGATCATCCCCCGTACGCCACCCACCACTTTCTCTTTTATCAGTATCGTCAAAATCACGTTTTTAGTCAACAGGATTTTGAGTCCAAAATTAAATTGCGCCTTGAGTCCTTTTCCGTTGGAAATACTCAAAAATTTAACAGTTAAATTTCCCTGATTATCAATGGTTTGCGTCCGATTTGAAAAATAGCTGTTGCACATACGCAAGCGTGCGAGGCGTCAAACCATACTTTTGCATGTTTTGGTGCTTGCCGACGCAGTTTTGCGGCAAGACTATGAGTAAAGTGGTGCGAAAGTATGGGGGACCTCATGACGCCACGGACTCCGCTCCCAATGGCGTCATTGCTTCGTTCCCTTTGTTGCCTTCTGTTGAGTTGATTTGTTCCGGCTGACCCTCTGCCTCTGATGGTCGCGCAAACATCGCCTCCACTTCGGAGCTTGGAATATATCGCCGGAAGACCTCCACCATATCGTCTCGCGCGTAGCCTTTGCCGGTCAAATCTCCCTGGCGGATGGTTTTCGGGCGGATGCCGTAGGGGCGCAGTTGTTGCGAGAGCCATAGTTCGTTGATCTCCCGGCCATTGCGTATCGCAGACCAGGGGCGGTCAGGGGAACAGTTCAGAGCTACCAACAGATGGCGGCTGAAGATGCGGTCCGCGCCGCTGTTGATGAACTGCACCAGAATGTCGATAAGGAGCGACGTGATGGGACTGCTTTCCATCGCATTGGCGGTCAGGGCCTCGGCGGCTTGCCGGGCGAGGTCCGGCCACGGGCCGCCGGCGGCGTCGGCCAGAGCGAGCAACGGTTCCCAAATGTCGCCAGCGCGGTCGTTCATGTTCGACGGCAATGGCGGACGGGCGGCGGCGATGGCTTCGGCGTGGTCTTGGGCGAAGCGGGCGCATTGCCGGCGCAACGGCAGCGCGTCCAGATTCTTCAATCGTTCGCAGGTTTCGGCGGCGGTTTTGCGCTGCATTCTGATGACAATGCATCGATCCGCCAGGGTGTCCGGCAATCGGCCTATCGCCGCCATCACCTTAGGGCACCAGCACGAGAAACGGACCAGCCGCGTCGGGACCGGAGCGGCGCTGTCCCCGCCGTTGGTTTCTCCCGCCCACGGAAAATTCGATTGGCCGGCTTTATTGGCGACGCGCACGACGTAGGCGGTCTTGCGCGTGTAACCGGAGTTCAAGATGCCGCGCAATTCGTCGTTGCCCTGCAAAAAAGTGTCCGCTTCGTCGATCAACAGCGTCGGGCGCACTTCTTCGATGACGCGGAACAGCGCCGGGGAACTGATGTTGGCGGCGACGACGGGGCGATTGACCAGTTCGCTGAGGACGGTCAGCAGGGTGGTTTTGCCACAGCGTTTTTCCGGCGATTCAAGGCCGAGATAAGTGCTGACATCGCGGAATTGAAAGGCGTATGTGTGCAAAGTCCACAAGGCCAGCATCTCCCCGGCCCATTTGGGCAGGACAACAAAGCGGCGGAAAACACCCTGCAGTTCATTGAGCAGCGCCGCTCCATCGACCGGCTCCGCCCACGGCTCGACCGGCGGCAGTTCAAGAATGGAGTGTGAGGCGCGGGCAAAAGCATCAGGTTTCAAGTTCGAGTTCATGATTGTTTTTCCATTTTTGATTTCATCATGGCACAGCCAGTTGGACAAATACTGTCCATGTGAAAAATTAAATCGTGGTGCATCCCAGATTTGCTTTCGGGAGTTGACTTTAAGTGACATTCCTCTTTATGTCTTGAGTTGGGATGATGTCAGATGATCTGAAGGCGCGACTGCAAAGGCACGAAGCGCGAGCGGCGAAACTTCGCCAAAAGATAGCGAAATTGCGTTCACAAGTGATGTGTGCAATGGCAACCGAAAAGAAAAGCCGGAAATCCTGGTTTAAAACCCACCCAACAATTCCTCAACGCGTCAAACGCGGTTTGTGACGGGTCCGTGCCGGGTTGTGACGGCATTTGTGACGGGTTGACCCATCCCTAAGTCCTTGACCATCAACATTTGTGACGGTGTGACGGGGTTCTTCGCTGTTTTCGGTGGAATTAGGTTTGTGGCAAACGGAGTTTGCCGGCGACGAAGTAGAGCATGGTGATGAGATAGGGGCCTGAGCGGTAG
>JBKQUS010000138.1:0-20580 GCA_052325505.1 Limisphaerales bacterium | reverse complement strand
ACTTTGGCCTTGAAGGCCGCACTGTGTCTTTTCCGTTTTGCTTTCATAAGTCTGCTCTTTCTTATCTACAGCAGACCGGCAAAAGTCGAACTTAACCAGTGGTCTAAAAATAGGGGTCCAGCTCAGTAGAAACTCATTCCAGCCGTCGGTAGCGCCAAACGTGAAGATGGGAAGAAGGCTGTTTTGGCCGTCAATCATAGGCTCCTTATAACTTATCCCTGACGTTTTGCACATTAAATTGCACATTCAATCGTAGGCACCGTGGTTTTCTCCAATCCTCGTGAATACGCAATGCGGGAAGCGGGTTATGGGGTGTTGCCAATTGTTTGGGCGGCGCGGTGGATGAGGTCGTAAAGCGGGGTGGGAAGGGCTACGCAGAGCAGGATTATCGGGACGGCCACGAGGAGCATTGCGCCGAGTTTCCAGGGGCATTCCGCGCCGCGAATCGCGCCGGGGGCGGGCTGGCCGAGGTTGAGCTTGGACATGTGAATTAGGAATCCGGCGAAGATGGTGACGATGCCAAAGACGATCAATGCCGCCGGCCAGGCGCGGTCGGCGGCGAAGCCCGCGCTCAGGGTGGTGAATTCGCTTTGAAACAGGCTGAAGGGCGGCACACCGGTGACGGCAAAGGTGGCGATGAGGAACAACCCACCCGTCCACGGCAGGATGTGAATGACGCCGGTGACTTTGCGGAAATAGGGCGAGCCGAATTTCTGCTGGACGTTGCCCGCGCAGAAAAACAGGAGGGGTTTGGCCACGGCGTGAAAGACCATGTGCAGCACCGCGCCCAACGCGCCCAGCCTGCCGCCAAAGCCGAGCGCGGCAACCATGATGCCGGCGTGGTCAATACTCGAATAGGCCAGCAGCCGCCGGAAATTGCGCTGCACCAGCACGAAGGGCGCGGCCACCAAAATGGAGGCTACACCAAAGAGCACAAGCAGGTTGCCGGAGAAATCGGGTCCGAGACATTTCACGGCCAGGGTGGAGAAACGCATGATGCCGTAAATGGCGCAGTTGATGAAGGCCGCTCCGAGCAGGGCGGCGGACGGGACGGGCGCTTCGGCGTAGGCGTCGGGCTTCCAAGTGTGCATGGGGGCCAGGCCGGCTTTGGTGCCGTAGCCGACAAGCACCATGACAAAGGCCAGTCGCATGGCGGCGGGCTGGCATTTGTCGGCCACGGTGATGAGCACGGACCAGTTGAGTCCGTTCTCCGTGTTTTCGCCGAGCACTTGCACGGCGGAGAAGTAGAGCAACACGGTTCCAAACAGGGCCAGCGCAATGCCGGCGCTGCCGATGATGATGTATTTCCAGGCCGCTTCGAGGGAGCTTTTCTGGTTGTAGAAACGCACGAGCAGCACCGAGGCGAGCGTGGTGGATTCAATCGCCACCCACATCAGACCGAGATTGTTGACCAGCGGCACGGCCATCATTGCGCCGACGAAGATCGGGGTGAGCACGTAATAGCGGTGCAGCAGGCGCGCGTTGATTTTGCCCGTCCGCTCTTCCTCGCGCAGGTAGCCGACGGCATAGACGCCGCAGGCCAGCGCCACGAATGCGGTCAAGCCTGTTACCAGGGCGCTGAGAGCGTCGGCGCGCAGGAAACCGTCAAAGGCTTCGACGACGCCGCGCGCATAGACTTCCGCGCCGAGCCACGCCGCCAGGGCGGCAATGAGCGCGAAGGCCAGCAGGTTGAGCCGCTCCAATACGGCGCGGTTCCGGAGTGGCCAGCAAATCAAGCCGGTGAGCAGGGGGACAAGGACCAGGAGCGTCAGGATCACTGGCCGCTCCTTTGCACCCGCGACGGATGGGACAATCCCCTCTCCCTGACCCTCTCCCCACTTCGTGGGGCGAGGGAAAAGGTAATTGCCCAGATGTCACTGCCGAGATGCGCCTGAATTGGGGAAAGGGTGGGCTTCATGGCGTCCCCCTAATGATGCCGGAGGCTTGTTCCATTAATTGACGAAGGGAGCCGGGGAGCCAGGTGCTGAACAGCAACAACGCTCCCAACGGCAGGGTCATGGCCGCCACTCGGCCCGCGGAAATGGATTCGCGCGGCGGGCTGGCATCGCCCTTGCCGAGCAGCAGGCCGGCGATTTTGTTGAGCAAGCCGCAGAAGACCACGATCAGCGCCGCCAGCATGACGATGCCAACCCAGATATAATGCGACGTGAAGCTGGCCGAGATGACGGTTAGTTCGCTGACGAACAGGCCGAAGGGCGGGAGGCCGCTCACGGCCACGGCGGCCAGGCCGAGTAACAGGGCCGTCACAGGCATGGTATGCGCCAGGCCGCCACCGATACGCCGAAAATCCAGCGTGTGATATTGCTGATGGATGTTGCCCGCGGCGAAAAACAGGACCGGCTTGGCCAGCGAATGATAGCCCATGTGCAGCAATGCGCCGAAAACCGTCAGCGGCGCGTTCATGCCGATTGCCGCGCAAATCAGGCCGACGTGTTCCAGGCTGGAGTAAGCCAGCATCCGCTTGAGATTTTTCTGCACGAGAATAAACGGCCCGGCCAGCAGCATTGAACCAAGTCCGAAGCCCAGCAGCAGGTTGCGGGTCAAACCGGAGCCGAGGCACGCGCTGGCCAGAATGTGAAAACGGAGCAGGGCATAGATGGCGATCTTCAAGGAGACGCCGGAGAGCATGGCGCTGGTGGGCGAAGGCGCTTCGCTATGCGCGTCGGGCAGCCAGGTGTGCATGGGGGCCAGACCGGCCTTGGCGCCGTAACCCACGAGCACAAAGACGAAAGCCAGCGTGATCAAGCGATGGTCCAATTGCGGCGCCTGGGCCAGCAGACGCGACCAATTGAAACTCGGCATCGTTCCTTCGCCGGCTTTGCCGACGGCCGCCGCGTAAGTGAGGATGGTGCCGAAAAGCGCCAGCACCAGACCCACCCCGCCCAGAATGACGTATTTCCACGCCGCTTCGAGAGAGGTGCGCCGATTGTAGAGCGCGACCAGCAGCACGGAGGACAGAGCCACGGCTTCCACGGCGATCCACATTACGCCAAGGCTGTTGGCCAGGACCACCAGCACCATGCCAAAGGTGAAAAAGGGCGTGAGAACGTAGAATTGGCGGAAGCGCCGCTCGCTGACCACGCCGTCGGCCAGATCGCGCCGGAAATAAGGCACGGCATAAATTGAACTGGCCAGAGACACGACCCCGATGAGCAGGGTCATCCATGCGCTCAAGGCGTCGGCGCGCAGGAATTCGCCCCACGCGGTCACGGCGGCCCCGTTGTTCGCCAGCACAGCGCCGCACAACTTCACCGCCAGGCCCAACACGCCGGCTGATCCGGCGACATTGAGGAATTCCAGCAACTGGCGCGGTCTGGCGAAAAGGCAGGCCAAGCCAACGGCCAGCGGCAGGCAAAGGATGGAAGTCAGCAGCATGAGGTCACCACTTGAGTTCGTTGAGCTTGCTTACGTCCATGGAGGAGAAAGTCTCGCGGATGCGGAAGACAAGAATGCCGAGAACCATGACGGCGACGATGACGTCGAAGAGGATGCCGATTTCGACCACGAGCGGCATGCCGTAGGTGGTGAGGGCGATGGCGGCGAGCATAACGCCGTTTTCCATCGTGAGGATGGCGAGGACCTGGGTGACGGCTTTGCGGCGGTTAATCATCAGGAAAAAACCAGTGAGGACCAGGGCGATGGCCACGGCGAGAGTGTTGCTGCCAAGGCGTTCGAGCGAAGTGATGGGGCGCGCCACGACATAGGCCAGCACGGTCAACGCGCCGCAGATGAGCATGGAGGCGGACATGTTCACGAAGGGGCGGATTTCCTGTTCGATTTTGATCTGGCGCACCAAGTGTTCCAGCCGCCACGGCAGGAAAATGACTTTGCCCAGGATGGTCAGCGCCGCCAGCACCAGGACGTGCCAGGCGCCATAAGCGTAACCGACGACGCCCGCGATGGCGGCGAGGAGGAGTGATTGCACGGCGAAGAGGCGGATGTTGGTGATGAGCATGGACTGCACGGCCAGGAGCAATTGCAGCACCAGCATGACGGAGGCAAGCAGCGTGATCAGGTTCGAGGCGGTTGGAATGACGTCAGGATGCATGGTTATCGGAATAAGAAGGTGGAAACAAGGGCGAGCATGGCCAGGATAAACGCGACGCTCAAGAGGTCCGGCACGCGAAACAGGCGCAATTTGGCGTTGGTCGTCTCAACCACAACCACGATCCCGGCCAGCACGGCGAGTTTTCCCGCCAAAAAGAGCAACCCCAGCCCAAATGTCGCCGCCGTTGTGTTCGCCGCCAAGCCGACGGGAAAGAAAATGTTGGCCAACAGCGTCATGAGGACCAGTTGCTTGATGGACGCGCCCCACTCGATGAGCGCCAGATAACGACCCGAGTATTCCAACAACATCGCTTCGTGAATCATGGTTAATTCCAAATGCGTAGCCGGGTTGTCCACAGGAATGCGGCCCGTCTCGGCCAGCAACACGATGAACATGGCGATGAAGGCCAGGGCGTGGCTGGGGTCGAGGAATTTCCAGCCCGGTTGCTGGCTGGCAAGGACGATCCGGCCCAGATTGGTTGAGCCGGCGGAGATGGCCAGGGTAAAAATGGCCAGCATCATGGCCGGTTCGGCAATGGCGGAAAGGGTCATCTCGCGGCTGCTGCCCATGCCGCCAAAGGCGCTGGCCGGGTCCAATCCGCCGAGAGCAAGAAAGAAGCGGCCCAGCGCGAGCAAGCCGACGAGGGCCAAGGCCCCGCCAAAGAGGCCCAGGGGGGCCTGCGCGGCGACCATCGGCACCAGCAGCCCCGCGGCAAGGGAGGTCAGGAACATCAGATGCGGCGCGAGCGGAAAAACCCACGAAGCATGTTCGGAGATGACCATGTCCTTGCGCAGAAACTTGAGCAGGTCCAGATAAGTCTGCCAGAGGGGAGGGCCGCGGCGATTTTGCAGCCTGGCCTTGGCCTTCTTGATGAATCCGCTGAGCAACGGCGCGAGCAACAGCAGCAAGGTGGTTTGCGCAATAATGGATGTCAGGTCCAGGCTCATAGCGCGAAGATCAGCAGCAGCAGCAATGTGATGAAAATGTAAAGCAGGTAGGCGTGAATGCTGCCCGCTTGCAGCGCGCGAATTTTCCGGGACACGCGCACAATCGAGATTCGCAGCGGGCGGTAAAGACGCTGAACAAACACTTCCTCGATATGGCTTTCAAACCGGATGTTGGTGGCAAAGTAGGGGGAGAAATCGTATTCGCGTTGCGTATCGCGCCGCGGGCGGAAGAGAGCCTTGAAGATCATGCGGATCGGCTTGGAGAAACCGGTGGCGGTGTATTCCATTTGCGAGGTCAAGCCGCGCTGGCCGCAGTCCCACGTCGGGCCGCGGCGCGTCTTGGCCTTGCGCGCCAGGACCAGCCAAAGGGCGAAGGGAATCGGCAGCAGGCACAGGCCCATCAGCGCCATGCCAAGGGTGGATACGGTGCCGGCTTTTTCCGAGAGCGACGCGAGGACCAGGCCGCTGTTCAGGCTGAGTTGAGCGCTGATTTGTTGGCCGGTGAGTTGTTGCGTGAGCGGATCGAGCAAACGGACAAATGTTGTCGGGAAAAAACCCAGCAACAGGCAGGCGGCCGTGAGCAGGGCCATGCCGATGCGCATGGAAGGGGCGGCTTCGTGGGCGTTGCGGGCCGCCTCGCTGCGGGGTTGAGCCAGGAATGTGATGCCGAAGGCTTTGACGAAGCAGGCGGCCGCCAGCGCGCCGGTCAGGGCGAGCATCGCACCGCTCAAAGGAAAGACCAGGCGCCACAAACTGTCGCTCGCGCCGAAGCCTTGCAGCAAGGCCTGATACGTCAGCCACTCGCTGACAAAGCCGTTGAGGGGCGGGAGGGCGGAGATGGCCACGGCGCCGATGAGGAAGTAAAAGGCCGTCTCCGGCATTCGTCTGGCCAGGCCGCCCATTTCCTCCATGTTGCGGGTATGGGTGGAGTGGACCACCGCGCCCGCGCCGAGGAACAACAGCCCTTTGAAGGCGGCGTGGTTGATGGTGTGATACATCCCGGCAACCAAACTGAACGCGGCGAGGATCGGGTGTCCGAAAAACTGAAACAGCAGCGCCGCGCCCAAGCCCATCAGAATGATGCCGATATTTTCGATGCTGTGGTAGGCCAACAGGCGTTTGAGGTCGTGTTCCATCAAGGCGTAGAGAACACCCAGGACGGCGGAGACGGTGCCGACGGCCAGCACTGTCACACCCCACCACAACTGCGGCGGGCCAAGAAACTCAAAGCAGACGCGGGTCAACCCGTAGATGCCGGTCTTGATCACCATGCCGGACATGATGGCCGAGACGTTGCTGGGCGCGACGGGATGGGCCGCCGGCAGCCAGATATGCAGCGGCACGACGCCGGCCTTGATGCCGAAGCCGAGCAGGAACAGGACGAAGGCGGCGTCACGTTTGCCGGCTGACATTTTCGCGCCCACATCGTGCAGGCTGTCGAAACTGAAATCGCCCGAGGCCTGAAAAAGGAGCAGAAAGCCCAAAATGATGCACCCAGCGTCAATGTGCGACATGATGAAGAAAAGCACCCCGGCCTGGCGCGTTTCCGGCTGCTCATGTTCGAAGCTGACCAGGCAGTAGGCGGTCAGGGCCATGAGTTCCCAGGCAATAAGAAAGAGCCAGATGGTATTGGCCACGACCGTCACGGTTGCCACCAGCAGGAGCGCGTTGTAGAACGCGCCGAGCACGCCGGCATTTTTTCGCCCGAAATAACCCTTGGTGTAATCCAGCGAATAAATCGAAATGGCGCAGCCCAGCAGCGAGACCAACATGAGGAAGAACGCGCCCAAGCCGTCGAGGCGGGCGCTGAATTTGATGTAAGGGATCAGGGTGGGAAGCAGTTCGCCCCGCCAGGGCGGAGCCGAGGGGCCGTTGCCGAGAAAGAGAAGGGCGGCGAGCAATCCGATCAGGCCGGAGAGAGCAGCCGCGCCGAAGGAGAGGGCCGCGGCCAGCTTCGGGCGGCGCATGAACAACAAGCCGGCGGCGCTTCCGGCGGCGTAACCGCAAAGCGATACTACAAGCAACGTGGCAGGTGGGATGTTCAAGGCGCGCTGGTGCGGACGCGGGAGTTCGGGCCGCGTCAACCGGCATGCGCCTGTGCGAGCGATTGCTTTTTATGCCTGACAGTCCTGGCCACCGACGGCAAGACGGTGGGAACGGCCGTTTCCTGGGGCGGAAGATAAAGGTAGCGGCCGCAGTTGCCGCACAACTGGATGTCGCCATCCGTGGCCAGGCCGTGCAGGGCGCCGATGGCGACCTTGAGATGACATTCGGTGCAGACGCCGTTGCGCACGAGGGCCACGCCCTTTTTGCCATGCGCCATCAAGCGGTCATAATGAGTCAAAACTACAGATGGAATGGTTTTGCGCACGGCTTCCATGGACGCCTCCCTGTTCCGCTGGCCCGGTCCGGATTGAAGTTGGAGCGTCTGAAGCATGAATAGAGTTTCCATGATATTCTTCATAGGATCTCAAGATTAACACAAGCGGCCATCATTGCACAGACAAAAATGATAAATCCTGCTTATGAGGGAGCCGGGGGAGGCGCACAAGGGACGGCGCGCCCTGGCATTGTCGGGCCGGGCTGAACTTGCCGCAAAGCAAAGAACAGGCCATACTGCGGACGGCGGCAAGCCTTCTTATGAATCACGACAAGACCAGCACTGAAGATGCCGGGCTGCGGGGGTCGCATGGAACGGCCTTTTGGGTGGCCTCCAGTCTGGCCATTCTGGCCGTCGTCGGCGTTGTTGATTGGCTGTCGGGTTACGAACTGAATTTTTTCGCGTTTTACCTGATTCCGGTGTGCCTGGCGGTGTGGTTCGTGGGCCGGGGTTATGGCATATTCGTTTCAGCGTTGTGCGCCCTGATCTCGATCGCGGGCGATCTGATCGCGGGCGCGCGCTATTCCAGTTCGCTGGTGCCGGTGTGGAACACGGCGATTGCGCTGGTGTTTTTTCTGGTGGTGGTGTGGATACTGGCCAAGTTGCGGGCGTTGCAGAACGAACTGGAGGAACGGGTGCGGCAGCGGACGGCTGCACTGAACAACGAAATGCAGGAGCGCATGCGGTTGGAGGAGGAGATTCTGAGCATCAGCGAGCGCGAGCAGCAACGCATCGGCCATGATCTGCATGACAGTTTGTGCCAGCACCTGACAGGGGTGGCCCTGGCGGGGGAAGTGTTGAGCGAGCAATTGACGGCCAAATCACTTCCCGAAGCGAAGGCGCTGGACCACATCGTGGAAATGGTCGAAGGAGCCATTGACCTGACCCGCACCCTGGCGCGCGGGCTGCATCCCCTCGATCTGAAGGGGGAGGGATTTATGGACGCACTTCGGGAACTGGCCGCCACCATCACGGAAGGATTCAAAACCCCCTGCACTTTTAAATGTGACAGTCGGGTGGCGATTCGCGAGGCGGCCGTGGCCACGCATCTGTATCGCATCACGCAAGAGGCGATCACCAACGCGGTCAGGCACAGCAAGGCCAGGGAAATCATCGTACGCCTTGCGGCGGGGAGCGACGGACTCACGCTGACGATCAGCGACGACGGTGTTGGCATGCCGCCAAAGACACCGGGCGGCATGGGCTTGCGCACCATGGCCCACCGGGCGGGCGTGATCGGCGCAGCTTTCAGCGTGGAACGCCAGCTTTCAAGCGGGACACGAGTGACTTGCAAACTGCCTGTTGGCAGCTTTGTTTCCGAAACCCATGACACAAAAGGCTAAAGTTTTGTTGGTGGACGACCATCCATTGGTGCGCGAATGGCTGGCCAACTTGATCAACCAGCAATCCGACCTCGAAGTCTGCGGCGAGGCGGACAGCGCGCCGAAGGCATTGCAAATGATCGGCACGGCAAAGCCGGAGGCCGCCGTGGTGGATATTTCGATGGAAGGCGGCTCGGGCATTGAACTGATCAAGAACATCAAGGCAAGTCATCCCGACGTGCTGGTGGTGGTGCTTTCCATGCATGACGAGGCGCTTTACGCCGAACGCGCGCTGCGCGCCGGGGCGCGGGCTTACGTCATGAAAAGAGAGGCGACCAAAAGAGTCCTGGAAGCGATCCGCTGTGTGCTGGGCGGGAAACTTTACCTCAGCGATAAAATGGCCATGCTGATGGCGGAAAAGTTTGTTGACGGGCGGCTCGGAACGGCAGGCTCCGTGATCGAAAAGCTCAGCGACCGGGAGCTGGAGGTGTTTCAATTGTTGGGGCGCGGTTGCGGCACGCGGCAAATCGCGGAGGAGCTGCATGTGAGCTTTAAAACCGTCCAGTCCTTTTGCGCCCGCATCAAGGAGAAGCTTCATCTGGCCAACGCCGCCGAACTGCTGCGCGAGGCCGTGCGCTGGAACGAGAGTCAAGCAGATAAATAATCCGCGCGCCCGCGTGCGGCTTCATCCTACAAAAGGTCTCGACGGAACCCTACAGACATCGCGCCGCAGGCAAATTATCGTTGAGGCAGTGAAAAAGACGATTTTGCCATGAGAGAATCCCATCAACTTGACAGGCGGGCAGCCAGCGTGGTTGCCAAGGTCGCGACGATTGTTTTCGCGGTCGTCCTTCTGAGATCCGGGTCCGGCCAGCCCGCGAATCCCAACCCGCCGCCCGGGCCGGGCGCGGCTTCCAACGCGGCTTCATCCGAGGCGACCGTGGACCTGGCGCCGGGCCAACTGAATGCGATCAAAATCGAGGCCGTGGGAACCGGCTTGTTCTCCGTTGAGAAATCAGCGGTGGGGAAGATTGATTATGTTGATGACCTGTCAGTGCAAGTTTTCCCCAACTACCAAGGAAAGCTTCTCAAGACATTTGTCGAACTGGAAGACAGCGTTCAGGATGGACAACCCCTTTATACGATTGATAGTCCCGATCTGGTCAATGCTGAATCGGCGCTGATTGGGGCCGCAGCCGCCTTCGAACTCATGGACAAAGAACTGACGCGCGCCAAGAGTCTTTCCGGAACCAACGGAGTATCCCAACGGGAGTTGGAGCAGGCCGTCAACGATCAGCAAACCGCCGAAGGCGCTCTCAAAGCCGCGCGCGATTCCCTGCGGGTGTTTGGGAAGTCAGCGCAGGAAATCGACCAGATCATTGCCTCGCGCAAGATTGATGCGGCTCTCATCGTCCGAAGCCCAATTGCCGGCCAAATCACCGCCTATAATGCGCCGCCGGGCCTTTTTGTACAACCGGGAAACGCGCCGGCTCCCTTTACGGTCTCTGATCTTTCTGTCAAATGGATGCTGGGCAGCGTCACTGAAAGCGACAGTCCGTTCTTTCGCGCCGGGCAACCGGTTAAAACCAGGGTCATGGCTTTTCCTGGCCGCGTGTTTACCGGCAAGATCAACAAAGTGTACGAGACGGTTGACCCCAATGTGCATACGGTTCTTGTTCGCTCCGAGATTCCTGATCCCAATAACCAGTTGCGTCCCGGGATGCTCGCCAGCTTCACGATTCAAGTCGGGGATGCGGTGGAGTCCGTCGCCATGCCGATGAACGGCGTGGTTCGAAATGGCGACGGCACCTTTGCAGCATGGGTCACCACTGACCGCCACCGCTTCACGCAAAGAATCATCAAGCTCGGCCTGCAAGAAGACGGTCAATATCAGGTTCTCCAGGGCCTGCAACGCGGAGAACTGGCCGTGACCGACGGGGCCGTGTTCCTCAGCAACATCCTTTACGCCCCGCCGAGCGACTGATTGGCGTAATAAAGTCCCATCATGCTCAAATCCATAATCGCATTCTGCCTCAGCCGACGGGCGATTGTTGTATTCGCCTTGCTGGCCTTTGCCGGGGCGGGACTTTTTGCCTTTCAGAAGCTCAACATCGAGGCCTATCCGAACCCAACGCCGGTCATCCTGGAAATCACCGCGCAAGCGCCTGGCCTCTCCGCCGAGGAGATGGAGCGTTACTACACCATTCCAATAGAAATCGGGCTGAACACGACGCCCGGCATCGAGGTCACCCGCTCGACTTCGTTCTACGGGTTGTCCTTTATCCGCGTCGTGTTCAGGTATGGGATCGACTACCACTTTGCCTATGCCCAGGCGGACATAGCGATACAACAAAATGTCACCCTGCCCGGCAATCAGATCCCTCAAATTCAACAGAACAGCTCCACCGGGGAGATTTACCGCTACCAGGTGGTTGGCCCGAAGCATTTTGGGCTGACCAATCTCCGCACCGTGCAGGATTGGATCGTGTTGCGCCGGCTCTCCACCATTCCCGGCATTGTCCAGGTCAACAGTTGGGGCGGCACAACCAAGGAATTCGACGTCGAGGTGGACCCCCGGAAACTGGAAGCCTACAACGTCACGGTGCCGCAAATACTGACGGCCTTGGGCAACGCGAACATCAACGTCGGCGGGCGCGAAATCCGCGTTGGGCAGCAGTCCATCAACATCCGGGGCGTGGGTTTGATTGACGATGGCGGCAACGATGATTTGACCCAGGGCTACAAGGTGGATGACATCGAAAACGTTGTCCTGAGCCAATCCAACGGCGTTCCTGTGCTGGTGAAAGATGTCGCCAACGTGAAGGTGGGATACGTGCCCCGGCTCGGCATCTGCGGACGGGACCAGGAGGACGACGTGGCGGCAGCCATTGTGGTGATGAGCCGGGTCGAGCAAACCGCCAAAATGCTCCCCAAGGTCAAGGCCGAAATCGCCAAAATGAACACTGACGGCAGTCTGCCGACGGGAGTCAAGCTGGTGCCCTTTTATGATCGCGGCTCGCTCATCAAGCTCACGACCCACACCGTTCTGCACAACCTCATTTTTGGATGTCTTCTGGTCTTCCTCATCCAGTGGATTTTCCTGGGAAACCTCCGCAGCGCGATCATCGTGGGGATCAACATCCCGTTTGCGCTGTTCTTTGCCATCATGTTGCTAGTGGTGCAGGGGGAAAGCGCCAACCTGCTGTCCGTCGGCGCCGTGGATTTCGGCATCATCGTGGATTCGGCTGTGATTCTGGTGGAAAACATCTTCCGCAATTTCCAAAGGCCCAAGGAAGACAGGCAGGCCCTGTTGGCTCGCCTGACGGACGGGTTTTACGGGTCGGACCCGACTACGACGCTGCATTCCTCGCCAGGTCACGGCTGGACCGAGCGCCTGCGGCTGATTCTGATCAGCGCGCTGCAGGTGGACAAGGCGGTCTTCTTCTCCACGCTCATCACCTTGGCCGGCTTCGTGCCGCTGTTCACCATGCAGGGAGTCGAGGGACAGATCTTTGGCCCCATGGCGCGCACTTACGGCTATGCGCTGGCGGGCGCCTTGATCGCCACCTTTACCGTCACGCCCGTGCTCGCCTCATTCTTCCTTCCCGGGAAAGTAAAGGAAGCTGAGACGATTGTCGTCCGCCTCCTGCATCGTGTTTACGATCCAACGCTGCGTTTCGCGCTGGCCCACCGCGCCCTCATGGTCGTGATCGGAGTGGTATTTCTCGCTGCGGCGGCGTTTCTCTCGCAGCGGCTTGGCAGCGAATTTCTCCCGCAATTGGAAGAGGGCAATTTTTGGATTCGCGCCTCGATGCCGATGACGCTTTCCCTGGAAGACGGCGAGGCGGCGACGAGGAAAATGCGGCTGATCCTTTTGAAACATCCCGAGGTCATCACCGTTGTTTCCCAGCATGGCCGGCCCGATAACGGGAGCGACGCTTCGCCGTTCTCGAACGTCGAACTTTTCGTGCCGCTCAAGCCGTTCGACGAATGGACGAAGGGGCTGACGAAGGAGAAATTGACGGAACAGCTCCAAGCAGAGTTCGAGAGCGAATTGCCCGGAGTCGTCTTCAACTTCTCCCAATATATTCAGGACAACATTGAGGAGGCGATCTCGGGGGTGAAAGGCGCCAATTCGGTTAAAATCATCGGGCCCAATCTCAAAATGCTGGAGAAGTATGCCGCGCAAGTCAGGGATGAGATGAGCCATGTTCGCGGCATCACAGACTTGGGCATTTTCCCGGTCCTTGGGCAGCCGAACCTCAATATCAGGGTGGACCGCGCCAAGGCGGCCCGCTACGGCCTCAATGCCGGCGACGTGAACACGGTCATCCAGACAGCAATGGGCGGGGCGGCGGCCAGCACCGTTCTGGAGGGAGACCGGCAGTTCAGCCTGGTCGTCCGTTATGCGCCCGAATTCCGCGACACCATTGAGAAGATTCGCAACATCAAAGTGGGTTATGCAACAAGCAGCGGCGCCAACGCCTGGATTCCTTTGAGCGAACTGGCCACGATCACGCTGGATACCGGGGCGTCCTGGATTTATCACGAAAAGACGGAACGCTTCATCCCGGTCAAGTTCAGCGTGCGCGGGCGCGACCTCGGCAGCACCGTGGCCGAGGCGCAGGCGCGGCTGGCGAAAAATGTAAAACTCCCCAGCGGCTATCGCATGATCTGGGCGGGCGAGTTTGAAGACCTTCAACTCGCCAAACATCGCCTGGAGATCATAGTGCCGATCAGTCTCGTGCTCATCCTCGGGCTGCTCTATTGCCTGTTCAATTCGATGCTGCTCTGCTTCCTGACCCTGGCTGGAATCCCGTTCGCGATCGCTGGCGGCGTGCTGGCGCTCTATGTCTCCGGTCTCGCTTTCAGCATCTCCGCCGCCATCGGCTTCGTCTCGTTGTTTGGAGTGTCGGTCATGAATGGGATTCTGTTAATCACTTATTACAATCAGTCCAAGCTGCGCGGTTTAAGGCCGTCGGAGGCGATGTATCGCGCCGCCTCCACTCGCATGAGGCCGCTGCTCATGACAAGCCTCTCCGCCTGCATCGGGTTGTTTCCCGCGTCGATTTCCACCGGCATTGGCAGCCAGGTGCAGCGTCCATTGGCCACGGTGATCGTGGGCGGCATGTTGATCGGGCCAATCATGCTGCTCATCGTTGTGCCGGCGCTGAAAATGGTGTTTCTGGACCGCCCGGAGAGATCCCCAACGGAAGGCTCAATCCAACCGGAAATATGAAGACGGCGCGTTTCCTTTTTTTAATCATCGGTTTTGTCGCATGGACGCTTGGGGTGGCTCATGCCGGGGAACCGGCCAGTCAACCATCGGGACAAGCTTTGCACAAGAATCATGAGGCAATACTGCTTATGCGGGATTCCCGTCCCCTCGCCCCGCGCACGCGGGGAGAAGGAAAGGGAGAGGGGAATCGAGAAAGGGCCTCCTCTCCCCGACCCTCTCCTCCACAAGTGTGTGGAGGAGAGGGAGCCAGCCGAAACCTGCGAAACAATCACGAACAACCTGGCGGATTGCCGACACGCGGCGGCGCGACCGTGGCGGCCATAGGCGGATTGGCGGCCTCCAGCGCCAAACATGCGCCGGCGACGCTCAATGGCGCCGTCATCAAACACAAACCCTGACCGAATTGACGCCATGACACCCTCCCGCAAGCCGAACATAATATATTTGACTTCCATTGCCGCATTGGCGTTGCTGGCCGGTTGCGCGGTGGGGCCTGATTTCAAGAAGCCCGCGGCGCCATCGGTCAAAGGCTACACGCCGGGGCCTCTTCCCCCGGCGACGAGCGGCGTGAGCAACGTCATGGGCGGGGAAGCGCAAAGGTTTGTTTCGGGCCAGGATATTCAATTCGAGTGGTGGAGGGCCTTTCAATGCCCGCAACTGAATACGCTGGTGGACACGGCCCTGCGCCGCAATGACAGCATCACGGCAGCTTGGGCGGCGTTGCGTCAGGCGCAGGAACAGGTATATGCCCAGCAGGGGGCTTATTATCCCACGCTGGACGGCAGCTACACTGTGACGCGCCAGCAAATTCCTGGCAATGTGGCCAACACCAGTTCGCCGGGCTGGCAGGGCAATGGCACATCCATTTTGCCCCTGCAAAGTCCCAACCCGCCTTACACTTCCGAAATCACCTGGACCATGCACCTGGCCCAGCTCATGGTCGGCTATACGCCGGATGTCTTCGGCCTCAACCGCCGCACGGTCGAGTCTTTGGACGCGCAAGCGGCGCAGCAGCGTTTTGAATTGGACGCCGCTTACATCACGCTGGCCTCGAGTGTGGTGGGGGCGGCCATCCAGGAGGCCTCGACGCGGTCCCAGATTGACGCCACGGAAAAAATCATCGACGCCAACAGGCGGATGCTGGCGGCCCTGAAGCATCAACGGACGTCGGGCTATGCCTGCGACCTTGATGTGGAGGCCCAGGAGGTTGCCTTGGACCAGGTCGAACAAACGCTGCCTCCGCTGCAAAAGCAGCTTGAACAAACCCGCGACTTGATCCGGGCTTTGGTGGACAATTTGCCCAGCCAGGACGTGGAGGAGACCTTCCAATTTGCCTCGCTGCATTTGCCGCAGGACCTGCCGCTCAGTCTGCCCTCCTCAATTATCAAGCAACGCCCCGATGTGCGCGCCGCCGAGGAGCAGATGCGCTCGGCCAACGCGCAGGTCGGGGTCGCCATAGCCAATCGGCTGCCGCAGTTCACCATTACAGGCGGCATGTCGGCGACGGCGACAACTTTTTCCCAATTGTTCGATTATGGCGCCGGGGGGTGGAGCATCGCCGGCAACGTGACCCAGCCCATCTTCCAGGGATTTACATTGATGCACCGGCAGCGGGCCGCCAACCAGGCGCTGATTCAGGCCGCGGCGCAATATCGGAGCACGGTGGTCGCCGCTTTTCAGAACGTGGCGGACACGCTTCATGCGCTGGTATCCGATGCTGATGCGCTGAAGGCCGCTTCCAGGTCGGAGCGCGCCGCGAAGCACCTTTTCGATCTGGCCACCACCCAGTATCAAGACGGCTACGCCAGTTATCTGGCCCTGTTAAGCGCGGAACAAGCCTATGATCAGGCCGTGATTAACCTCGTCGAGGCCCAGGCCAATCGTTATGCCGACACTGCGGCGCTCTTTGAGGCGCTGGGCGGCGGCTGGTGGAACCGCGCCGACCTGGCCGGGAAGTAATTCACGCCCCAGTCGGAGCTATTCCGCTTTTTCAGCCTTTTCGGCTTTGGCGGGTTTGGCGGGCTTTTCCGCCTTTTCCGCTTTGGGGGCTTTCTCCTGCTTGTCCACGCGCGGTTTTCTTTCCGGACGATGCGCTTTTTCGGCGGCTTCAGGCGCGGCAGGTTCGTCACGAACGCGCTCGGCGCGTTTGTGCCCGCGCGATTCGGTGCGGGCGGCGCCTTCCCTGCCTTCACCCGGCGTGGCGCCGGGCGGGACCGGAATGGCCTCCGGCGTCGTGCTTTCCACGCGCAATTTCAGGGTCGTGGTCACCTCGGGATGGAGGCGCAGTTCCAACTCGTGCTCGCCCAGCGTTTTGATGGGGTGCTCGAGATGAATTTTTCTCTTGTCCAGCACGATGTCGAATTGCGTCTTCAATTGGTCCGCGACCATGCCCGCGGTGACGGCTCCGAACATCTTGCCGTCGTCGCCCGTCTTGATGGCAATGACGGCGATGAGCTTGGAAATGCTCTTGGAAAGTTCGCTCATGGTGTTGAACTCGTGCGCTTCGCGGTCGGCCCGGCGCTGGCGCAGCGCTTCAATGCGCCGCTTGTTGGCCGCCGTCACGGGCACAGCCAGGCCCTGCGGGAAGAGGTAATTGCGGGCGTAACCGGACGCCACTTTGACGAGGTCGGATTCCCCGCCCAGGCCCACGATGTTTTGAATGAGGATGACTGAAGTTTTTGACATAAAATTAAACGGTTAAAATGGGACATCGTCTTCTTCGACTGGCGGAGCCTCCCCTTCGGCTCCTTCCGGCGGCTTGGCTCCCGCGGACGGTGCGGCGGCGGGCCGGCGGGGGGCTTCCGGGCCGGAGGGAACGCCCTCAGGCCCCTTGGCATCAATGAAGGAAAAGCCTTCCAGGACGACCTTGAGCTTGCTTTGTTTTTGATGGGTGTTCTTGTCTTCCCAAGTGTCCTGCTTCAACCGGCCTTCCACCAGGAAGGGACGGCCTTTGCGCATGTATTGGGCGATGACTTCCGCCTGCCGGCCCCAGGCATCCACATCGACAAAGCTGACTTCCTCCTTGTTTTCGCCCGCTTCATTTTTCCAAGTGCGATTGATGGCCAGGGTGAATTTGACCACGGCGGAACCCTTGGGCGTGTAGCGCAACTCAGGGTCGCGGGTCAGGTTGCCCGCCAGGATGACTTTGTTGAAGTTGGCCATAAACGGGATTACGGGACTTCAGGTTTGGCGACGGGCGCGGGCGCGATGGTGAAAAGGACGCGGAAAATCTCTTCATTGGCCACGAAGCTTTTGCGCAGGCGGGCGACCATGTCCGGCGCGGCTTCAAAAACATAGTTGACGTAGAAGCCCGCGCTGTGCTTGCGGTCCGCCACGCGCGCGAACGCCTTCTTCTCCATCTTCTGCACGGTCTCGACCTTGCCGCCCGCGGCGGTGATCTCGGCGGAGATCTTGTCGATCGTCTCCTTGAGGACCTCTTCCTTGCCGGCCGCGTTTAATATGAACAGACCTTCGTAACGTTTCACAAGTTTCCTTCTTTCGGCGGGGCCGTGACGGCCCCGTTAAATTGATTCATCGCTTCTTTGATGCCGGCGCTCCACCAGCATTCCACCTGCCGGCCGGCCCGCTCCAGCTCTGCTTCCACTGTTTCCCGTTCCCCGGCCGCAAAGCGGCCCAAAACATAATCCGTTATTTCCCGGTCATCGGCCGCCCGCCGCCCGATGCCCAGCCGCAGCCGCGGATATTCCCGCGTGGCCAGATGCAGCTCGATCGATTCCAGCCCGTGATGGCCCCCGCTGCTGCCTTTGGCCCTGAGCCGGATCTGCCCCAGCGGCAGGTCCGCGTCGTCGGCCACGATCAACATGCTGTCGGCCGGCAACTGGTAAAACCGCGCCAAGGCCCCGACCGCCTGGCCGCTGTCATTCATAAATGTCAACGGCTGGCACAAAATAATCTTCCGCCCCGCTTCTTCCACCCGGGCCAGCCGGGCGTTGAACTTTCTCTCCACTTTCCACCCTGCCCGCCAGCGGGTCGCCAGCCGTTCCACCAGCATGAACCCGATATTGTGCCGGGTCCCGGCGTATTCAATGCCCGGATTCCCCAGACCCGCGATGAGAGATAGATTCTCCAACGGGCAAAGGGAGCCTTATCTCTTCCGCTCCGCCTTCTTGTCGCCAGACTTCTTGTCGCCCGGCTTTTTCTCGCCCGCTTTTTCGGCGGGGGCGGCGGCAGCAGCCTTTTCACCCGGCTTGAGTGCGGCTTTATCGCCAGGGGCGCCCGCTTTTTCACCGGGCTTGGCCTCCGCCTTCTCGCCGGGCGCGGCTTCGCCTTCTTCACCCTCTTCCTTCTTCTCTTTGATCATCTCCACCTCTCCCGTCGGGGTGGTGGCGGCTTCGAGCAGCGCGGCTTCCTGGGCCTCGCTCACCGGCGCGGCCACGGCCAGGACGGAGAGGTGTTTGTCGCCAAGGATTTCCACCCCGGGCGGCGCCTTGAAATCGCCGAGGTGAATGGCCTGGCCGATCTCCAGGCTGGTGACGTCGGCGGTCAGGACTTCCGGCAAATCCTTGGGCAGGGCGCGGACTTTTAATTTGAACAAAACGTGTTCCAGGGTGCCGCCGCCGGTTTTGACTCCCGCGGCTTCGCCAATGGGTTCAACCGGCACCATGACGGTGACCTTTTCGTTCTCGGCCACTTCATGCAAATCGACATGGAGCATCTGGTGGGTCAGGACGTGGTGTTGGACTTCCTGCACCAAAGCCAGCCGCTTGGGCTGGGCGTCGTCCTTGACCGACAGGTCCAGCAGCACGATCTCGGAGGCGGCCCCGTGCATCGCGTCCTGGATGTCCTTGATTTTGAACTCGAGATTCTGCGGCGGACGGTGCCGTCCGTAAATGACGGCGGGAACGCGCCCGGACTCCCGCAGCGACTTGGCGCCGGCCCGGCGGCCCAAAGTCCGCGGAAAAGCGGTTAAAGCAACAGTTTTCATCTTTTTACCTTATACATACAAAGACCACCCGACGCCAGCTTAACTCGTGCGCCCGCCTTTGAACTCGAACAGCGAAGTCACTGACGAATTGCAGTTGATTCGCTTGATCGCCTCGCCCAAAAGCCCGGCCACGCTCAGCGTCGTGATCTTTACCCCGTCTATAGCGGGGCGTAGGACAGTATCAGTCGTAATTAATTCGTCAATCTTTGATTTTCGCAATCGTTCGATTCCCAAATCGTTCAAAATGGCATGGGAAACGCAGGCGATGATCTTCCTGGCCCCTTTTTTCTTGAGCAACACCGCCGCGTTGACCAGCGTGCCGGCGGTTTCCGTCAAATCATCCACCAGCAGGACGTTGCGGCCCCGGATTTCGCCGATGACGGCCATGGACTCGATCTCGGTGGCGCTTTTGCGGCGCTTGGCCACGATGGCCAGCCCCGCCCCCAGCACCTGCGAATAGGCATGCGCCATCTTCAGGCCGCCGACGTCCGGGCTGACCACCACCAGGTCCCCGAGGGCCTTTTTCTTCAAATACTCGTACATGACCGGCGCGGCATAGAGATGATCCACCGGGATGTCAAAAAAACCCTGAATTTGCTGGGCGTGCAAATCCATCGCCAGCACCCGGGTCGCCCCGGCCGCGACGAGCAGGTTGGCCACCAGTTTGGCGGTGATGGGCACGCGCGGCTGGTCCTTGCGGTCCTGGCGGGCATAGCCGTAAAAGGGCAGGACGGCCGTGATTCTCTTGGCGCTGGCGCGCCGCACCGCGTCCATCATGATGAACAATTCCATGTAATGATGGTTGGTGGGCGGCGAGGTGGATTGGACCACGTACACATCCTCCCCGCGCACATTCTCCTCGATTTTGACAAAGGTTTCGCCGTCGGGAAATGAACTGATGGTGCATTTGCCCAACTCCAGCCCGATGGAGGCGACAATGCTCTTGGCCAGCGGCAAGTTGGACGTGCCGGAAAAAATTTTCACAGATAAAATTAAAATGAGTTAAGACTCGCCGCGAAGGCCGGTTGCCTGCGAAGGGACAACTGTAACAATTGCCGCGCCCGGCGCAAGAGCAAATTTTGGGAAAGAAGTCCTAAAAATCCATAAAAATGACGAATCAAATCATGAAATTATCGCCAATGATCGAGAACGAAGGGCGCGCCAGGCAGCCATTGGCCATGGGGTTTCAGCATGAATGATAGATTGGTCTGGAAAATCGGTAACATCGGTTACAGTGTTGATGCTCAAGTACTTAGGCGGTAACACAATCGGCAACAGACGGGTAACATGTTACTCCTTTTTTGGGGAAAGACCCAAAAAACTGGGCACGGCAGGGAGCAAAATCCAGATGGGCACAAATTCAGGCTTTTTGACATGAACGCCCCTGGACCCGCAAGATTGCAGGACTCCTTGTAGTACTCAAACAGGTTTTTGATCCGCAACACGATCCGCAACAGAGGCGCAACATGTTACGCCTTTCAACCGGGCCGTTTCAGCCCCATCTTTTTGATCCGTGTGACCAAGGTGGTCGGCTTCAGCCCCAGAAGCTCCGCTGCGCCATCAGCGCCCTTGATTTTCCAATTGGTTTTGCGGAGGGCGGTCTGGGCCTGCGCGAAAAAGCGGACACAGGTAAAGAGAGACATTGAAAGCCAAAGCAACTATGAATGCACCTGTGATC
>JBKQUS010000137.1:0-26364 GCA_052325505.1 Limisphaerales bacterium | reverse complement strand
CAAGTTCACATTGAGTTCGTTCATTGCGCCCATGAGCAGCCCAAGCTGCCCAACACGCAATGCTTCCCTCAAAGTGGCTGGTTTTCATTCGACCCTTGGTGGCTGGTTTTGATTGACCGCTGACACTGCCAGGTATCTCCGCCCCAACCGAATTGTCGTTCATGCTGGTGAACACGGCCGGACGATAAGGTGCTGTCTGACAAACGAATTGTGTCGAATAAATACCTGCGAAGCTGTAGTTCGTAAACTTCACTACAACTCCTCCTTCGATCGTCACAGGGCCCGGACCGCTGACCGGCCCGGTCACCAGGTAGGTCGTGTCCCCTTGCAAGGTGAGGTTGCTTTTGCCACATGAGATTATGTCGTAGTCCAGCACCAGCCGGGGTTGAGTGGTTTCCAGCCTCGCTTGTTTCATCGGCCTTGCCCCATTGACCGATTGTCCGGGCCGGGATGGATTCGACTCCATGAGGACCACCCGCCGGACGGAGCCGCGCCGGGGCTTGAGATTCATGGATTGGGGCAATTCTTGCAGTTGGTTGGAGATGGTCTGGTAAGGGATCGACTCAATCAGAAATCTGCGGCCATCAACCCGAATCCATTGCTTGGTGACCATTCCTGCCGATACCGGCGCGGCCTGCCCATTCAGGAACAACGCCTGACCCATCCCCATTTTCATGTGGCCGAAATCCAAAATCTGGTCGTCAGCGACATCGCCGTTCGTCACGGTGGTCATTTCCGGCTGCGGTGGATTGAAGAATTCGGTATAGACCTGAAGGACCGTCGTTTGATCGGAGAGCCCGTAACTATCAGGAGCTGGTGGCGACTGGCGCAGCACAATGTCCTGGCTCAAACCGGCCTTGCGATAGGTGTATTGCACGTCCGCAGTCAGATTGCTGAACGCGCTGGCGTACACCACTTGATTTGGTGCCACAATAGCGCCATTGCAGTCCTGCAACCGGGCGATGGCGGCATTGGAACCGGAGGCGACATCGTAGTATGCCAGTCCAAAAACAGTGCTCGTGAGCGTCTTGCCGTCAGGAGTCGTGAGGGTCACGGCCCCATTCGGAGCATTGGCATTGGCAGCCCACCAGACTTGATGACGGCCGTGGATGGCCTGTGCGCCACCATCCACCGGCTCAACTTCTTCAACGGAATCGACATATTCTCCATCCTTCAGATGGCACAATCCCGTTGCCAATTCGGTGTAAGATTGCAGATTGGTCCTGACCGCACCCGATTGATTGGTGTGCAAGACGACCCGTTGCCAAAGCTTCGAGTCCGGACCGTGCTCCACACAAACATAGTCACTGGAAGTCGACATGTTTATTGCTGATTGATTTTGTGCGGTGGCACTGGAAACTGCCCAGATGCAAACGCCAGCCAGCAAAGAAGTTACAAATACACCTCGGACATTCATTGTATTCATACGTGAGCCTATCCTCGGAACCCAAAGTGGTCTAAAAATTATCGAAACAGACCGCAATGAGCTTTGTTAATTAAATAATGCGCGATAATAAGCACATCTTATCACTTGAAGTCAAGCGAATTCCTTAATAGTTCATTTTTTTGTTTGTAATCGACTTTAAGTGACATAAACAACGTTGCCTCCTCATACGCACCGTCCAATGTGCCAAACCCGCTCAATCATCAAATAATCCTCCCATTGCCGTGGCCGCCCGACGGAGCAATGGTTGTGTTTGCGTCCAAAAAATGATTTGCGCCCTGCCTTTTCCGAGGCAAATAATAAGAATTGCATATGGAAAAAGCAAGTTATATGATGGCCACTTAATCAAATGTTCTGGCATCAAGAATTGGAAACGCTGGATCGTCCGGCACTGGAGGCCCTTCAGCTCAAACGATTGCAGGAAACAGTCCGCCGCGTCGAGCGGGTGCCGTTTTACCGGGGGAAGTTCCTGGAATCGGGCCTCACGCCGGAGAAGATCCGCACAACGTGCGACGTGCAGCGGCTCCCCTTCACCACCGCGGCGGACTTGCGGGAAAGTTACCCCGACGGAATGCTGGCGGTGCCGCGGGAGGAAGTGCTGAGGCTGCACACCTCGAGCGGAACGACCGGCAAACCCAAGGCGCTGTTTTTCTCCAGGCGCGACGTGGATAACGCGGCGGAATTGATCGCCCGCGCGCTTTGCATGACCGGCGTGACCAAGCGCGACGTGTTCCAGAACATGATGACCTACGGCCTTTTCACCGGCGGCCTGGTCATGCATTACGGGGCGGAGAAAGTGGGCTGCATGGTGATCCCCTCCGGACCGGGCACGTCGGAACGCCAGTTGATGCTCATGCAGGACTTTGGCACCACCGTGGTCCACGTCACGCCCAGCTACGCGTTTTATTTCGCCGATTTCCTGGAGAAAAAGGGAATGAATCCGCGAAGGGACCTTGCGTTGCGCAAAGCGTTCGTGGGCGCCGAGCCTTACACCGAGGAAACCCGGCGCAAGATCGAGGCCGCCCTGGGCATCGACGCCTATAACTCCTACGGCTTGACCGAAATGAACGGCCCCGGCGTGGCCTTCGAGTGCGAGGGCAAATCCGGCATGCACCTTTGGGAGGACAATTACGTATTGGAGATTATCAACCCTGCCACAGGCGAGCCTGTTCCCGACGGCCAAACCGGAGAATTAGTATTGACAAGCATCAACCGCGAAGCGATGCCCCTCTTGCGTTACCGGACGCGCGACCTGACTTCCATCGTCCCCGGGCCTTGTGCCTGCGGACGCACGCATCGGCGCATTAGCCGCATTGCCGGGCGATCCGATGACATGTTGATCGTGCGCGGCGTGAATATTTTTCCGCAGCAAATCGAGCGGGTGCTGATGTCGATCCCCCAGGTGGGGCGCAACTACCTGATCCAATTGGAGGGCCTGGACGACATGACGGTGAAGGTGGAATTGTCGCCGGCCGGTTTCGACGGGCAGGTTGGGCACCTGGTGAAACTGCAAAACGAAGTCGTGGAAAAACTGCGGGCCGAACTTTTCGTCCGGCCGAAGGTGGAACTGGTGGCCAGCGGCTCGCTGCCCGTGGCCGAGGGCAAGGCCAAACGTGTTATTGACAAGCGGTCCCTTTGACCCACATCATCAACGCTATGAATACGGTAAAACTGGTGGCGATATTCGCTGAGAATCGGCCGGGCCAGGTGGCCCGCATCACCGAGGTTCTCGCGCACGCCAACATCAACATTCGCTGCATTATCGTGGCCAGCACCGGCAATTGCGGCGTCATGAAAGTGCTGGTCAACGATCCCGATGTGGCCTGCCGTGAACTGAAGGAGGCGGGCTTTGCCGCCACATTGACGGACGTGGTCGCGGTGGAAATGCCGGACAAGCCGGGCGCGCTGCACTCGGTGGCGCAATGCCTTGCCGCCCATGATATCAATCTCCTCAACACCTCGGGTTTTGCGGCCAACAACCGCGCCATTCTGGTCATCGAAGTCGAAGACCCCGCCCAAGCCGGCGAAGTCCTCAAAAAGAACGGCCTGCACGTTCTGACACAAAAAGAAACATTGTCAATTTAGGCAAAACTGATTCAGGAGACACCCATGAATTCAAACACCTCACATGCCACCAAAGGCTGGACGGTTGTCATCGCCGCCCTGTCCATCAATCTTATCCTCGGGGTCTTGTACGCCTGGGGAGTCATCGCCAAGGTGCTCGGGAGCGATTGGCATTGGACGAAGACCCAGGCTACGCTGCCGTTCACCGTGGCCACGGTTTGTTTTGCCGGCATGATGGTATTTGCCGGCAGATGCCAGGATAAATTCGGCCCGCGTCTTGTCGCCACCGCCGGTGGCATCATGCTTGGTCTCGGCTTGGTCGCTTCAGGGCTGATTCATTCGCCCGTCGCGATGGCGCTGACCTTTGGCGTCGGCGCCGGGTTGGGCATTGGTCTCGGATACTCGGCGACGACCCCGCCCTCGATCAAATGGTTTCCGCCCTCGCGCAAGGGCGTTATCACCGGGATTGTGGTCAGCGGCGTGGGCCTTGCGGCGGTTTATATCTCCCCGCTCACCCAGTTTCTCCTGGGGAGAAACACCATTTCCATGACATTTGTCTGGCTCGGCATTGGTACGCTGGTTCTCGTGCCGATGCTCGCGCAACTTCTGCGAAACCCGCCGGCACAACCGGTTGCGGCGCCGACCGCGACTCAAATGCCGGCCGTTTCCCGACGTGAATCGGATTGGCCGGAAATGCTGCGCACCGGGCAGTTCTACCAACTGTGGTTGATGATGATTCTCTCCGCCTCGGCCGGCCTGATGATCATCACGCAGGTGGCCATGATCGCCAAAGAACAGGCGAACTGGAAGTGGGGCTTTGTGCCGATCGCCATCCTGGCCATCTTCAACACCCTGGGCCGCCTTCTTAGCGGCTGGCTCTCCGACAGAATCGGACGCACCCGGACCATGACGCTGGCGTTTCTGTTGCAGGCGGTGAACATGCTGGCCTTTAACTATTACACCACGCCGGAGTTGGTGGTATTTGGGTCCGCCTTCACCGGCCTTTGCTACGGGACAATCTTTACCCTCATGCCGGCAGCCACGGCGGATTTCTACGGCGTCCGCAATCTTGGTGTCAACTATGGTTTGGTCTTCACCGCGTTTGGCGTGGCGGGGGTGGTTGGCCCCCTTCTCGGCGCGCAGATCAACGATCAATTCAAATCCTATCTCCACGCCTATCAAATCTCGGCGGCGATGCTCGTGCTTGGGGCCGTGTTGGCGATGTTGACCAAACCGCCCGGCACGCCGGTCGCGCTGGCCACACCACAACCCGCCGTTCCACTTGCGCACCATCCTTCGACCCTGTGATCCAGCTTAGAGGTTCCGGGCGTAGGCGATGAACTTGCGGTAGCTGTCAAGTATTGTGTTCAGCGCCGCGACAAAAGCCCATTCCGTCAAATACGCGGGCCGGCCTTTGGGTGCCTCCAGGATGATTTCAAACGGACGCTGGCGCACCACCGGCGGCGCGCTCAGCACGCCGGGAATGGAATTGCGCACGATGGAATTGCGCGCCGGCAGGCCGTCGATCCGCGCCCGCTTGTCCAGCGGCAGAAACTTGTCCGCCGCCGCCAGCGCCGGTTCAATGAGATGCTTGGTCAGCGTCGCCCCACCCACCAAGCCGTAGAATCCATCGCACGTATCATCCACATGCAGGGAAATAATGCCGTTGAAAGAGTGCGAAACCAATTCCGCCTGCAACAATCCCACCTCCGGTTCGGCGGAGTTTCTCCAGAATTCGCGGTTCAGGTCCTTGCCGCGCCGCGAGTGGCGCGTGTTGTCTTCGAAACCGGTGGGATTGCAGATCGGATAAACGGAGAGAGCATAGCCGGCGGCCAATTCGGCGTAGCTGTCCAAAAACTTGAGAAAACGAACGGCGGCATGCGCCCCCTCCGGTTCGTCGCCGTGAATGCCGGCAAAAATTCCAATCCGGATCGGAGCGTCCCCGCTTTTGGGGCCGATGAAAAGATAACGCGGCAGAACGTATGACTCTCCGCCCGAGACAAACCGCGCTTCGCGGTTGACGACCAGGTTGGGAGAATCCTGAACCAATTGGTCTAACGATGCGAAAAGATCCGTAACATTCCGTCGCACGGGCGGAACCTGACGTTCAACTTTTACCGCGGCTTCGGGCCGGGCTATGCTCGTGCTCTTCATATTGATCTTCGTGATGTTGTTCATTCAATTGATGCAACTATAGCAATAATCAATAGTATGTCAATAGATATAGTAATATTTATTTGCAATGCTATATCACATTGTACAGCAATTGCTTATGGCCTAAGCGGCAAGGCTTGGGACAAATCTTTTTAGGATTTCGTGCCTCGGCACGGCTTGTTTTTTGAGAACTTCGTGCCGTTCGGCCACGCCCTCGCCGTAGGTGGGCGGCGGGTTGGGGTTGCGATAGAGGATTCCTGTGTAAAGCTTGGTCCCGTATGCGCGCGCCAGTTCAACCGCCTTGGCCTTGTCCGCCGGATCGTGGCCGAGCGATTCCAAGCTTTGCATTCTGGTCTTTTGCGCTTTGAGCTGTTGATCTTCGCTCCCGTAGGTCACGCAAGGGGACTGAACGTTGATGAAGGCGAAGCCCGGAAAGAGAATGCCCTCTTCGATCATGCGGGCCAGGCCCGGCATGTCCGCCGGCGTGCCTTGGGCCACGAACGACGCGCCGTAGCCCATGACGTAGAGCAGCGGATTGACCGGCGCCTCCAGGCTGCCAAAATTCGATGTGACAGTCTTGCGTCCGGCCTGGGAAGTGGGCGACAATTGCCCCTTGGTCAGGCCGTAAATCTGGTTGTCCATCACGATGTAGGTGAGGTCGATGTTGCGCCGGATGACATGCGCGATGTGCCCGCCGCCGATGGAGAAGCCGTCGCCGTCGCCGCTCGCCACCAACACGAGCAAGTCCGGGTTGGCCAGCTTGATCCCTTGCGCGATGGGCAGGGCGCGGCCATGCACGGTGTTGAAGCCGTAGGCCGTGGTGTAGCCTGGAATGCGGCTCGAACAACCGATACCCGAGATGAACGCAATGTCGTGCGGCGGCCGGCCAATGTCGGCCAGCGCCCGGGTGATGGCCGTCACCACGCCGAAATCGCCGCAGCCCGGGCACCAAATGGGTTTGAGATCACTTTTGAAAACACCGGCCTGGAACTTGCCGGCCGGAATGGGTTCGAGTGTGGTCATGATGGATTCTCCTGGTCAGTCTGCGACTGCATTGGCTTGGCGGTGCTTGGCATCACCTTGAAGCGCGACGGCCATTTCGCGCAGCCGTTCGAGCACTTCCCCCGGCTGAATGGGGTTGGATCCGCTCTTGGCAAATGGTTTGACCTGGCGCGGAAGATCGACGTACATCCTGACCAGCCGGTAAAGTTGACCCTGGAATGATTGCTCGATGAATAATCCCCGGCTGACCGAGGCAAAAAAGTCCTGATAGACCGGCTCGGCGATCGGGTAGAGCAATTTGGGCACGAGTAATTTGACGTGCAATCCTTCCGCGCGGGCCAAGCGAAGTGCTTCCTTCGCCACGCCGGCCACGCTGCCCCAGCTTACCAGCCCGATTGGCGCGTCCGCATCGCCTTCCACCTCGAACAAATCGCGGCGTTCCTTGAGCGGATTGAACTTGCGAAACCGCTTCTCATTCATGCTCGCGTGCATTTCGCCGCTGGCGGTGGGCCGTCCAAATTCATTATGCTCGATGCCTGAAGCCAGATAATTGCCGCCGACCATGCTAGGATGGCTGATTGGACTGATGCCGGACTCGGTCAGCTTGAACCGTGTGTATTTGGCCAGTTCCGCCTCAGTGGGACGCCGGCGCTCGATCAGCCGGAACGTCGAGGCGTCAATTGAGTCCACCGTCTCTTTGCGCTGCGCAATTTCCTGGTCGGAGAGAATGATCACCGGGGTCTGGTAGTACTCCGCCAGATTGAACGCTTCCACGGTGATGCCGAACACGTCGCCCACGCACGTCGGCGCGAGCACCGGCCGCAAGGAATCGCCATGGGCCGAAAACGCCGCCTGGAAAAGATCGGACTGCTCCGCCTTGGTTGGCATGCCGGTGGACGGGCCGCCGCGCTGGACGTTGACGCACACCAGCGGCAATTCGGCGATGCTGGCCAGACCAAGCATCTCGGTCTTGAGTGACATGCCGGGGCCGGACGTGGCCGTCATCGCCTTCTTGCCCGCAAAGGACGCCCCCACCACCGCGCCGATTCCGGCGATTTCATCCTCCGCTTGCAGGACCGTGCCGCCATATTTCCAAATCTCGCGGTCGAGAAACTGCATGATCTCACTGGAGGGCGTGATGGGGTATCCGGAGAAAAAGGTGCAGCCCGCAAAAATCGCCGCCGCCGCGCACATGTCGTTGCCGTCGGTCAGCAGCTTCGCGCCCTGGCTCTTGTGCGGGACCGCCAGCTTGCGGTCCTGACCGAGCGGATGCGCGTTGGCAAAATCCAGTCCCGCTTGAAATGCCCGCACGTTTCCCTCCACCACCGCAGGCCCTTTCCGGGCAAATTTTTTGCGTATCCCCCCCAGCATGGTCTCCCGACCGATCCCAAACCATCCAGCCAGCAACCCGGTCACTACGATGTTCTTGGCCTTGTCGGTGCCGGCGTTCTGCTCCGCCATCTCGGTAATCGGGACGCTGATTACCACTGACGGCGTCACCCCTTCCAAGGGCAGATGGTCGGGAGCGACCCCGGTATTGCTCTCGTAAATCACGATGGTGGAGGATTGGACCGGGAGTTCGTGGCCAAAGCGCCGGAAATCGTCCCAATCGAGAGCTACCGCCACGTCCAGCGGGCCGTTCGGATTGAGCACCGGCTCAATGGACAGCCGCAACCGGCACGAAGCTTCGCCGCCGCGGATTTGCGACCCGAAGCTCTTGGTCATGATGCCGTGGTAGCCTTCCAAAGCCGCTGCAGTGATTAGAGATTCGCCTGCTGTGACGACTCCGTCCCCGCCTGAGCCCGCGATGCCAATAATCAAACCTTGACTCATTTCGGGTTAATTTTCCCGTCTTCCTGGTTCTTCCGCTCACCCTCCATTGGCAAACCTTAGCCATTTTTTAGCATCAGACCGGCCCTGGAATTTGCCTCAGAGCCTGTTTAAAAACTACGAGGGGGCCTGTTTTTGCGCAAAGGGCCAGATGACGAGGCGCAACGAGGGATCCGGACAGTCGGACAGTATTTCAGAAGATGAGAGAATGCAGATTGAGGTGGTCATGGCTGATTTGGATGAGAAGATGACTGCTGAACAGATCAGCGAAGCGAAGCGGTTGGCGGAGGAAATAAGGGTGGGTCAGGCAATCCGATTCTCCACTAGCCTCACGTTCAAACAGATGTGATGGTAGGCAGCAATGAAACTCAAATCGTCCTTGGCCAGCCCATCAAGCCAATTCAACCTCGCCGAAGGTTTCATTTTTCTGACTCGGAATAGCAGGCAGTCTTCGGGATTGCCTTCATTTACAGGACAGCATTCGGCCAAAGAAATTAGGCTGGTCCAGAGTTCATCTCTTTGACTCGACTTCATTTTCGTTTTAGCCGCAGTGTCCATTGCAGGAGGTTAAGGATTCTGGTTGCAATCTGGTCCTTGGGCATGTTGTTGTCAAGGAATGAACCACAGAATCGCTGCTCCTTTACATCAGCTCAACGCTTCATCGGCTTTGAACTGGGGATCAGAACAACCCTGACGACCCTGGAACAGATCTGGTGGCCGGTTCGAATGCTGGATTTCGGAGTTTTGAGGACTCAGCTGAGCCGATATCCCATCGGCGGAGAGTTTAGCTTGCAATCGCCCTTTTTTGCCTGCTGTCGAACAAAAAACATGGATTGACGGGATTTGGAATAGGTGGTCAGATCGAAATGCGGATTGAGCCTGGTTTTGTAAAACTTAAAAACTCGCAAATATTATGAAATGCAAAAGATCGGCAGAATTGGAAGCGATCATAAACATTACAATGGCGTGCGTCACCGCTGGCTGGATTTGCCGGTACGCACTTATCCGTTCTCCGCTTCGGCAGGTGGTCCTGGCCAGTTTAATGCGGACGTCGGGCTCATGTTGGTTTCCTATTCTTATGCTCTTCGCATTGACTGCAAATGGCCAATTAGTCGAGAGCTATTTTCCGCTCAACAACGGCGACCAGCGGCTATTCAGCGTCGAGGGTGGTCCTCTAACGATGTCGATTGAGACCAATGACGACGGTGAATTCACAATGACAGCTGGCTTCGGCGGCTCTTCCGAAGGATTAATCTTTGACCAGGAACCGGATGGATTATATATCATCGGCGAAAAGTCAGTAGGGCCGGAAGTCAGGTTCGACACGCCGGTAACGTTTCTGACCGAATCGTTATTGACAAAGGGCGGCACCGCCAAAACCGAGACATCGATTGATGACGGCCTCGCCGAGGCGTCGATATCGGTTTCGGTGGGTAACGCGGGGTCTGTGAAGGTTTTGGCCGGAACGTTTGCCAATTGCAAATCCATTGTCACGCACACGAAAGCCAAGAGCACCTCCTCGAGCGCTTATGTGTCAACATCAAGTGCCGGTCTCGCAACGACGATAGTGGCGCCGGGAGTAGGCCCCATTAAAATGGAAGTTATCTCTGGAATCTGGGCCGAGCTTGTAAACGCCAACCTTGGCGGGACCGTTATTGGGAACACAGGCATTGTTCCGTTGGATATCGAAACCACCGGCACAGGAACAGTGCAGATTAAGAATTCATCAGGCGCCCTCACTCATTCGATCCTGCTGCAAATTGGCGACAATTATACTGCAGTGGCCAAGACGCTGCATGGTTCTGTTTTTGCGAACTGGGCCGATGGCAACGGGAATGTCTTGTCCACTTCACCGAATTTGCCGTTCACTATGGAGAGTAATCTGGTGCTGCAGGCGAATTTTACAACCAATCCATTTATCAGGGTTTCGGGCCGGTACATCGGGCTTTTCGAGCCTGGCGGGTTGTACGGCAGTTCCTATGTCACTAATACGATCCAGAACTCGGGATATATAACTCTGACTGTCACTCGAACGGGCGCCTTTTCCGGGTTTTGGGAAACCGGCGCTACCCACCACAAGCTATCGGGGAGTCTCAATGCTAGTTTGGGATACACCAACACGCTCGAAATTCCCGGAGAAGGAACGGTGACCATTGGCCTGTCCATGCCCGGCGGCGGCTCGATCAGCAACGCTGCGTGGGTTTCATCGATTACTTTGTATCCGGTCGTGGATGTGATCAATTATGAAGGTGCAGGCCGCTACAGCGTCCAATTGACCTCCGACACTTCCTCGGATATTGGCACAGGCAGAGCCAATTTCGAGGAAAAGGGCACAGCCGTAATTTCTGGCACACTGCCCGGAGGCCCGCGATTTAGCGCGAGTTCGACATTTACTGATAATTCTAACGCCGAGTGGCCCTTCTACACACCGCTTTATGGCGGAAAGGGCTATCTCTTAGGATGGGTAGAGCCCGGACCAGGCGACGGAGGCACCGATTATGGAGCATTTACTCTTTATGGGAGCTTTATTTGGCTGGAACCTGACGGATCGGTGAACTATTTGACGGTCAACGGCTCGATGGAATGAACGGCCGGCAATCGAGGCTAGCTAAGTAACGGTGCAGTTCTTCGCGGGGAGCCTGGGAACAGATCTGTCGACGGGTTCAACTGCTCGGTCGGAGACATCTTTGGGGATTGAACCGGGGATCAGAACAACCCTGAAGACCCTGGAACAGATCTGGTGACCGGTTCAAGTGCTCGGTCGGAGAGTTTGGGGGCTTGAGCCCCGGGCCAGTATCCCATATACGGAAGTTTGAGGTTGATCTGATTCGGGACTGGGCAGAGATTAGCCGGGAATCGAATGGAAACCGTGTTAAGCATCGGTCTTGGCATTGGCCTCAGCGCAGCCTCTGGTTTTAGGGTCTTTGTACCGCTGCTGGTGATGAGCATCGCCAGCCTTTCTGGACATCTGGCCTTGGCCCATGGCTTCCAATGGATCGGGACATATCCCGCATTAATTGCCTTCAGCGTCGCAACATGCATGGAGGTGGCTGGGTATTATGTGCCTTTGGTTGGCCATTTGCTGGACCTATTGGCTACACCGTCCGCAGTCGTAGCAGGGATTATAATCACCGCGTCGGTCATTACAGACATGAGCCCGTTGATGAAATGGGCCCTGGCGATCATTGCTGGCGGTGGGGCGGCAGGAATCGTGCAGGGATCAACGGTTTTAGCGCGCGGAGCATCGACGGCGACCACTGCCGGATTCGGAAACGTCGTCGTGGCTACTTTCGAACTTGCCGGTGCGATTGTCATCTCCATTTTAGCATTAGCGGCTCCCTTCGTCGTAGTTGGACTGCTGGTTGCGCTCCTCGTTCTGATGAGCGTCAAATGGCTTCGGAGAAAACCAAAGTCGTTGAGTAGTTGTGTGCAGCCGACTGATTGATGCCAGGTATCAGTAATGGAAACCGAGCGGCAAAATCTATCCATGCAAATGGGAATGCGCCGGTTCACTCGATTGACCAATGGATATTCAAAGAAGCTGGAAAATTTGGAGGCCAATGTTGCCCTGTATTTCATGCACTACAACTTCTGCCGGATTCATGCCAGCTTGCGCGTGACGCCAGCAATGGAGGCTGGAATTGCCGACCACGTCTGGACAATGGCTGAAATCGTTCAGCTATTGCCTTGATTCTAGGGCAGTTTAAGACACGGTGGTGCCGTGGGATTGGGCTTATGAAAAACATTCTATTAACAATCGTCTGGATGTTTGCTTTTTACCTATTGGGCTGGTGCATAGGCATCGGGTTTAATGCCATTGCCATTTTATTAGTCTTTCGTTTCCATTTTGAAGCCAATAGCGGCCCCGTGCTGGCCTCTATGTGCATGACCCGGATCTGTCTCATCGGAATGCCGATTTTCGCATTCATACTTGGCATTGGCGGTAAGCTGCCCGGAACAAGACGAATTTCAAATTGATACAATACCAAAAATTGTAATCGCTATCACTTTCTGCTCATGTCATGCTCGGTTCAGAAGTAGCCCCGCTCTTTTGGCGAAGCTTTCCTGAAGCGCAACTAAACAAGAGCATTATATGGACGCTCCGCAATTGACCGGGAATGTGCCACCAACACCTCCCCCAAAAGGGAACGACAGAATCTGGACGGTTCTGAGCCACCTCTCGTTTTTTCTTGGCGTGCCGTTCATTTTGCCGTTGGCCGTGTATCTTGTGCGCCTATTTGTCTTCGCGCACGGAATGAGAGCCACAACACTCACCCAAACCTGAGCCTCAATCAACAATAGCTCGCTTGCCTTGGGGCGTTGTTACGTGTGAAGCGGCTGCGACTAATGAGTTACCGAATGGGATAAACAGTTGATAATCACAATGCCAACAACGATCAGAACCATTCCGAGGATTGCGGCCACATCCAGTTTTTGGTCATACACAATCCAGCCGACGATGGCAATCAGCACCAGCCCAACTCCCGACCAAATGGCATAGGCAACACCGACAGGAATCGAGCGCAGCGTCAAAGATAAGAAATAGAAGGCGGAGGTGTAGCCTGCTATTACGATGACCGAGGGCCACAGCCGGGTAAAACCAGATGTAGATTTCAAGGCGGAAGTCGCAATGACCTCTGAGACAATCGCAACCGCAAGATACACCCAGTTCATAAATTTTCCAAAATCATGGTTCGGACGTATGCCGGCTCCATGTTCCAATGTCAGCCAAAAATCGAGCATCCTCGTGTCGCCAACCCAGGGACGAGCATCCACATCAGCAAACCGGATACACGGAACAAAACCCCAGGCGGTTCTTCATGCAGGCAAAACCTCAGCGTCCAGCAAGCTTCAGCCCTTTCGACGCCTCCCGCTGGCTATTCAAACCATCGGGCGCATCTCGTCGTAAAGCTTATCCATGCACATCCCTGACCAGACCGTTTGACTTGCCGGCCTTAAAGTCACCCTTTTTTGCCTGCTGCTTGTCAAGAATGGTGGATTGACGAGATTTTGAATTGGTGGTCAAATCGAGAGCGTCTTGAAAGGTTAACGACTGAACTCGTGAAACTTATGAGAATCAAATTTAAGTCCACACTTCCTGTCGCATTTCAATCATTCAGTGGAGCGGTCTGTGCGGGAGCAGTTCTGCTGGTTGTCTCCAGTGCTGTGGCTAATCTGGCAATCGATCCAGGCCCACTGCTCTATGAAGATTTCGAAAGTGGGGTTCTGGATCCGAGAATCTCCATCAGCACCATAGGCACCTTCAATACGTCTCCAGGGATATTTAATGTGACGTTCCTGGATGGCACTAACGCCTTTGGTTTTGGTCTGTCCACATGCGGGGTAAACTGCTTTGATAGTTTCGTTACATACATGACCATCAACTTTCCGGCAATAACCTATGTCAATCAACTGTCATTCAGCTCGATAGAGGAGTATGGGAACTGGGGTTCTCAAGGGTATATCTTTCTCAACCAAGCTGTTTTACCATTGAATGAAGAAAATAGCGCGTTTGGTAGCTTTGACCAGCAACTAAACGATACTCCGACCAGTTCAAACACATTCGTCTTCGCTATAAATCAGCAGGTCACGAACATCGTCATCATGGTGCGGGACATTACCGACGTAAGCGAAATATTCATCGACGATTTGCTGGTTATTGGCCAGCCGCCCGATTCGCAGCCTCCGACGCTAAGCTCGATCTCGGTAACAACCAATGGCAACAATATTACCTTGAGTGTGACCGCCGGCGATACGCTCCCCTTCTATTCCCAATGGCAGCTCAACGGCAACGGCATCCCGGGGGCGACGAACAGTTTCAGCGCGGGGACGGCGACCATCACTTACACCATCACCAACGCCCAGCCGTTTAACTCCGGCAATTACCAAGTGGTGGTGGCCAATGCCGTGGCCTCCGAGGAAAGCCCGGCCTTCGATCTGACAGTGGATCTTGGCACGCCGATCACGACCAATAACAATTTAGCCAGCAGCCTGCCTTTTAATCCGCTGGCTGGCGCGGTGGCGGGCAGCAACAGCAGTTCCAGCATCCCACCGATAGACGGACCGACGAATATTGCGGGCAAACCAGCCGCCGGATTTCTTTGGTACAACTGGACAGCCAGTTTCTCCGGCGTCATCTCCCTGACCACGCGGGGCAGCAGCTTCGACACCCTGCTGGGCGTTTAC
Source organism: Limisphaerales bacterium (assembly GCA_052325505.1). Taxonomy (GTDB): domain Bacteria; phylum Verrucomicrobiota; class Verrucomicrobiia; order Limisphaerales; family Palsa-1400; genus DASRLE01. The sequence goes on along the minus strand of JBKQUS010000137.1, from coordinate 11,684 downwards.
ACGGGCAGCGCGCTGGACAGCCTGACGACGGTGGCCGAGGATGACGATTCCGGCGGATTCTTCACCAGCCTGGTCACTTTCAATTGCGTGCAGGGGACCACTTATCAAATTGCGGTGGCGGGGTATAGGGGCGCCACTGGCAGTGTGGTGTTGCAGCTTTCCCCCGGCCCGCCTCTGTTGCCCGGCCCGGCCAACGGCTACAGCATAGGCGGCCCTGTGCCTATGATTACGCAACAACCGACCAACCAGATCGTCCATTCCAACCAAACCGTCACTCTCGGCGTGACGGCCAGCGACGCCACCAGTTACCAGTGGTATTTTACCAACGCCCCTGTGGCAGGCGGCACTGCCAGTACTTTAGTCATCACTAATTTCCAGGCCATCGCCGTGGGGAACTACTTCGTGCAGGTGTCCAATGCCGTTGGCGCTGTGCTAAGCGATATTGCCACAATTGAAATCGCCGCTGAACAATTAAATGGCAGGGCAGGCACGCCCACCAATCTGTTGGTGGATAAATTTGGTGACGCAGTGGATCTTACGGGCACCGCCACGCCGGAGCACTACCGGCCACAAGACGGCGGTGGAGAGACCGGCGGCTACACCCTCTCGCAATCTTTCAGCACGGTGGGAGCGACCAAGGAGGAAGGGGAACCGAACCACGCCGGCCAGCCGGGTGGGGCCTCCTACTGGTACAGTTATACCGCGCCCACCAATGGCACGCTCCAATTCAACACGGTCGGCAGCACCTTTAACACCATCCTGGCCGTGTATATTGGTCCCGGTAACAGCTTCAGCACCTTGACCAACGTCGGCGCCGCCTTTACGACCAACTATTTGCAGCAAGGCCAGCCCGTCGTCGTGATTTCCAACGTCGTGGCCAGCAACAAATACTTTGTCGCCATAGACGGCTATTTGGGAGCCAGCGGCGCCGCCAGCCTGAATATTGTCCTCAATCCGTCCACCAACGTGCTGATCCCAACCCTGACCAATAATGCCCCCGTTGTCGCCATCACCTATCCGGCTGAAAATTACCTGACATTCAGCTCCAACATCACGCTGCAGGGAACGATCAAAGGCAGTGGCGCGAAACCGGCCGAGTTGCAAGTGACCCTCAACATCAACCCGCCCGCCCTTGCCCTCCTTGGCGCTGATAGGCAGGGAACCATTGATTGGTCCTGCCTCATGACCCTGGTTCCCGGAGCCAATATCATCACCGCCCAAAGCATGACCGTAGAAGGCACCAACACCAACACGGTCTTCGCCTCGCTTCCGGTCACGCGCACCGTCTTCTATGACATCACGAGGCCGTCGCCCAAGATTAAATGGACATTGACCTTGCTCACCAACGGCCACGGCAAAATCACCGGAGAGGCCAATCAGGCCAGCCTGGAAATAGGCAAGATCTATACCGTTACTGCCGTGCCCATCGGCAACTGGGTCTTTGCCGGTTGGAAGAGCGGCACCAATACCAACAGCCTGAGCACCCTGACCGGTGGCGCGAACCTTGCGTTCGACATGTCCTCCAACTTGATCCTGCAGGCCAGCTTCATTACCAATCCCTTCACTGTCGTGGCCGGAGTCTATAATGGATTGTTTTCTCCAACCAACGGCGTCAGCGGAGAAAGCTCGGGTTTTATCACCGCCACCATTCCGGCTTCCAGCCGTGGCGCCTACAGCGCCAAGGTGCTGCTGGATGGCGGGGCCTATCCCCTCAGCGGCACGTTTAATCTGTCAGGCAACGCGGAACAAATTGTGTCCCGCTCCGGCAAAACACCGATGACGGTGAATTTGCAGCTCACGAACGAAGATCAATTGACCGGCAGCGTGAGTGACATAACGACCAATGGCTGGACCTCGATCATCCAGGCCGACCGCGCGGATTTCAACGCCAAATCAAACCCGGCGACCACTTTTGAAGGACAATACACTCTGATTATCCCTGGCACGACCAATACCGACACCGGCCCATTTGGCGTCAGTTACGGGACGGTGAAGGTGGCTTCCTCAGGGACCATCACGCTGGCTGGAAATTTGGCGGACGGGACGCCGATCAGCCAATCAACCGTGGTTTCGCAAGATGGGTACTGGCCGTTGTATGTGAACCTTTACGGCGGCAAAGGCCTGCTCTGGGGCTGGAACTATTTCATCAACAACAACATCACGAACGCCTCTGTACTCAGTTGGATTAACGAAACCAACTCGTCTAAGACGGCGGTGTATCGTTCAGGATTCACAAATCAGCGGGCCACGATAACGGGAGGGATTTACGCGCCAAGCCAGTCATTGCCTCTTGGACTAACCGCGATATTTGAGGAAAGCAATGGACCCATAAGTCCGAGCAAGCTAACATTGAGGACCAACAAAACAACAGGCGTAATCAGCGGTGGTTTTGCCGTTCCGGCCAACTCGAAACAAACGATCAAATTCAATGGCGTGATCCTGCAAGGCCAGACCAACGCCCAAGGCTACTTCCTTGGCACTAACCAGAGCGGGATATTTCTGCTCAGCCCACCATAGAAAATGAGCGATGAAGGGCTTTTGGCACGCATTGGTGTCAAACCCACTCCGCGAACCATATTTGCACCCAGACTATCATGCCACCAGAACTGCAGCCTCCATCACTCAGAAAGCGATGGAACAGATCTGCTGACCGGTTTAAATGCTTGATCTCAGAGGTTGTGAGACTGAGCTGGGCCGATAATGAGGGTGGGATTTTGAGGTTGATCTGATAATGGAATGGGCGAGATTAGCGGTCAGGAATTGACGCTTTACCATGCGATTATGGACCTTGCATCCACGCTACTTGGACGCCAAAGGATTAGTTTCGGCCTGGCGAGAGGCGTTGCTTGCCCAGAAGGTCTTGGAGGGTGCCACCAGAGGCTACAGACACCATCCCCAGCTCATGCGATTTCGTTCCCACCATCGCCCTGTTGAGGCGATGGCTGCCTTCTTGACCGGCATTGCAGAGGAGGCAGGGCGGCGAGGCTATCATTTCGACACCTCGAAGATCTCCGCCCGCAAACTCAGCAGTCAAATGGAGGAAACTAGAGGGCAGTTGCTCTACGAGTGGGCTCACTTGCGGGCGAAACTCCGAACACGCTCCCCAGAGACTTATCGCCAATTCAGGAGAATTAAGACGCCGAAAGCGCATCCGTTGTTCCGCATTGTCCCTGGTGGCATCAGGGAGTGGGAAAGAACATAAACAAGAGAATGAGAGATTATAATCACCGCATCGGTCATTACGGACATGAGCCCGTTGATGAAATGGGCCTTGGCTATCATTGCTGGCGGTGGGGCGGCAGGAATCGTGCAGGGATCAACGGTCTTGGCGCGCGGAGCATCGACGGCGACTACTGCCGGATTCGGAAACGTCGTCGTGGCTCGTCTCGAACTTGCCGGTGCGATTGTCATCTTGGTCCTGGCTTTAGCGGCTCCCTTCGTCGTAGTTGGTCTGTTGGTTGCGCTGCTCGTCCTCATTGGCATCAAATGGCTTCGGAGAAAACCAACGTCTTTGAGTAGTTGCGCTCAACCGACTGATTTGCGGGCTGGTTGACATCCTTAGGCAGGCGTGGTTCAATTCTCGCCATTAGACTGCAAATATGAACCTTCGCTACGAAACATCCCGACAAATTAGCGCCGATGAGTTTATTGATCTATTAAGGCGCTCGACGTTGGCAGAAAGACGGCCAATAGATGATCGCAAGTGTATCAACGCGATGTTGCAACACGCGAACTTGCTTTGCTCCGCGTGGGATGCGGAAAAGCTGGTTGGGGTTGCGCGTTCTCTCACCGACTACGAATTTTGCTGCTACCTGTCGGACCTTGCTGTTGACGAAGAATATCAAAAGAAAGGGATTGGGAAAGAACTGATCAGGCTAACCAGGTCCAAGCTAGGCAATAATGCTACAATCATTCTTTTGTCAGCACCAAAAGCTGAGGCGTATTATCCCAACATTGGTTTTGATGCACATCGGTCGGCGTGGATTTTGCCTGCGCATAAGCAATTACAATGAAAGAATACCTCCTCCAAAAGCTTCCCCAAGCACCTTTTCAACCAACTTCCCAATGAGCTTCCTAGTTGTTCCGCTCGTTTAATTGAAACAATTAATCAAACCATGCCGGAAAAGTTTACAGTCTTTGAGGTCATTGCTCACACCAAGGGGTTCATCGAGCCGGCCATTGACCCGGAGAACCGCGCTGAGTTGCATGGCATCGCGGACGGGATGACTGCGGCTGGTGTTCCGATGACTTACGACGAGATCGTCACCCACAATGCCGAGATGGAACTTTGTTGGTATTGGTGGCCGCTGGCCTCTAAAAAGCTCACAGACGGCATCGATGTCGTGAAGAGGCCCAAACAACCCTGCTCCTCTTTCATCGCCACGGGCCGGATGGCCAAGGACGGCGGTTGCTCCTTTTGCGGACAAGTCGGCCAAAATGGTCGGCAGGTGTCGAACGACAATTAAAAATCGATGGTGAAGAGTGGTTGTCGTGCAGTCTCGTTCCGCCAAAGCCTTCGGCGACGGCGGAAGCCCTTGGTGCGAAGGCGGAAACTGCTTCCGGTCAGAGGCAGGGCAAGTTCGGTCAAGCCGGGTCATACCAAGTCAAAAGAAAAAAGAATTATGAATCACATTCCTCGCACCGCGTCGCGGTCATGGTCCTTCAAGGCTTACCGATGTTCTATTTGCCCGCCCGATGCGGTCAAGATAACAGACCGTTCCGAAAGCGCCGCATGACACCGCGCCGGGGCCGGTCCGCATATTTTATTTTGCCTGGAGGAGGAATGCTGTAGAGTGACGGCGTTGTCATGCGCAACCTGAACCATAAACTGGCCGTGGCACGCGGCGAACAGCCGGCCGAGTTGCTTTTTAAAAACGGCCGCGTGGTCAACGTCCTCAGCGGCGAAATCCACGACGCGAACCTCGCGGTGGAGGACGGGCGGATCATTGGCTTGGGCGATTACAAGGGACGCAAGACCATCGACTTGCGCGGGGCCTGCATCGCGCCGAGTTTGATCGACGGGCATTTTCACGTCGAAAGCTCGCAGCTCACCGCGCCGGAGTTTGCCCGCGCCGTGGTGCCTCATGGCACGGGAGCGGTGGTCATCGACCCGCACGAATACGCCAATGTGCTGGGCTTGGACGGCATCCGTTACGTGCTGGAATCGAGCAAAAACCTGCCGCTGGACTTTTTCATCATGCTGCCGTCGTGCGTTCCGGCGACTGCGCTTGAGACCTCCGGGGCGCGCATCACGGCCGATGATCTGGGCTTGATGATCGCCGACGAGCGCGTGGCCGGCGTGGCCGAATTGATGAATTACCCCGGGGTCTATCTCGGCCAAAAAAGCGAGCTGGCCAAAATCGCCGTCGGCAAGGGCAAGGCCGTCGATGGGCACGCGCCCGGTTTGCGCGGGAAGAACCTCAATGCCTATGCCCTGGCCGGGGTGCGCTCCGATCACGAATCAACCGGGCTGGAGGAGGCGCGGGAGAAACTGCGGCTGGGCCTGCACATTTTGCTGCGCGAAGGCAGCACGGAGCGGAATCTGGTCGATCTTCTTCCGCTGATCAATCCCCACAACGCGGTCAATTGCTCCTACGCCACGGACGACAAACTGGCGGGCGATCTGGTGGAGGAAGGCCACATCGACCACATGGTGCGCCAATCCATCCGCCACGGCCTGTCGCCCATCACGGCGCTGCAAATCGCCAGCATCAACACCGCCCGGCATTACCGTTTGCAAAACCTCGGCGCCATCGCGCCCCGCTACTGGGCGGATTTTATTATTTTTGACAGTTTGAAAAAATTCGCCGTCCGGCAGACCTGGAAAAAGGGCGTGCTCGTGGCCGAGGACGGGAAGTATCTGGCCGGGCCAACCGCCGCCTCGCCCCTGCCGCGGGGAACGATGAACCTGCGCTACCAGGTCAGCGACCTGGAGGTCAAGGCCGCGCGGTCCGGAAAAATGAGGGTCATTGAAATTGTCCCCAATCAGATTGTGACCCGGCAGGTCATCGTCACGCCCAAAATCGAAAACGGCCGCGCCGTCCCGGACACGGGACGGGATCTGCTCAAGCTGGTGGTGGTGGAACGGCACCGCGCCACCGGCAACGTGGGTGTTGGTTTCGTGCGCGGGTTTCAACTCAAGAACGGCGCGCTCGCCTCGACGGTGGCGCATGACGCGCACAACGTGGTGGTGGTTGGGACCAATGACGCCGATATTTGCCGGGCGATCCAGGCGTTGGAACAATTGCAAGGGGGCCAGGTCGCGGTCAGAAACGGCCGGGTCACGGCGGAACTAGGCCTGCCCGTGGCCGGCTTGGTTTCCGATCGTCCCCTGGAGGAAATCATCGAGCGGCTGGACGCCCTCAACGCCGAAGCCCGGGCCATGGGTTGCAAACTGGAGGCCCCGTTCATGACCCTTTCTTTTTTGAGCCTCTCGCCCATTCCCGAATTAAAGCTGACCGACCAAGGCCTGATAGATTCGGTGAAGCTGCGCAAGACCAGCCTTTTCATTTAAAAATGCCCACTCCGCCAAACTCGCCCGACGTGGATTTCATCCAACGCGCCATTCAACTGGCTGCCGAACACATGCGCGCCAGGGACGGTGGGCCATTCGGCGCCGTCGTGGCGCGGGGCAGTGAAATCATCGCCACCGGCTGGAACCAGGTCACGTCGAAGAACGACCCGACGGCCCACGCGGAGATTGTGGCCATTCGCGCGGCAGCGGCGCGGCTGGGGACGTTTGCCCTCCAAGGATGTGTGCTTTACACCAGTTGCGAGCCGTGCCCGATGTGCCTGGGCGCGGCCTGGTGGGCGCGGGTGGAGCGCATCGTCTTCGCCGCCACACGCGCAGACGCCGCCGGGGCGGGATTCGACGACGAACAACTTTACCGGGAACTGGCGCTGCCCCTGTCCTCACGCCGGCTGCCCCTGCAACAAATTCTTCGCGATAAAGCCGTGGAGGTCTTCGAGGAATGGCGGCAAATGCCGGACAAAGTCATGTATTAAAATTATTTCGCCATGACGAGGGTGTCTTCGCGGGGGCGCAGGCGGTCTTCCTCGGCTTCGATGGTGGGCCCGGCGCCCGGCTCTTCCAACGGGTGCGCCTTCTGGTCGGCAACGGGTTCGTCGCTCTTGCGGAATTTGACGCTGACGATTTTGCTCACGCCATGTTCCTGCATGGTCACGCCGTAAAGGATGTCGGCCATGCCAATGGTGCGTTTGTTGTGGGTGATGATGATGAATTGCGAGTAAACTATAAAATGCTGCAAAATGTGGATGAAACGGTTGATGTTGGATTCATCCAGCGGCGCGTCCAGCTCGTCCAGCACGCAAAACGGACTGGGCTTGACCTGGTAAATGGAGAAGAGCAGGGCCACGGCCGTCATGGTTTGTTCGCCGCCAGAAAGCAGTGAAATACTCTGCAACTGCTTGCCCGGAGGGCGCGCCACGATGTCAATGCCGCATTCCAGCACGTCGCCATTTTCGACCAGGATCAAGTCGGCTTTGCCGCCGCCGAAAATCTCGACGAACATCTGTTGGAAATTGGCGCGGATCTTCTCGAAGGTCTCAAGGAACATCTGCCGCGTCTGGGTGTTGATGCGGTTGATGACCTCTGTCAATTGGATTTTGGCCTGGGCCAGGTCGTCGTTTTGCTTGGTCAGGAACTGGTAGCGCTGCTCGGTTTCCTCGTATTCCTCGATGGCCACGAGATTGACCGGGCCGATCTCGTCGATGCGCGTTTGCAGGGCCGAAACCTGGCCCGCGACCGCCTCCCAATCCGTCGCCGCGCCGCTGGCGGCCATTTCCTCCGGGGTCAGGGTGTGGACCTTGGCGGGGCCTTCGTCGGCCACGGTGATGGTGATGCATTCGCTGCGGATGCTGTCCAGCTCCACTTGATATTTCTCGCGGATGCGGTCCCGCAGGTTTTGCAGCGCCATGTTTTTCTGGGCCAGCTCGACCTCGATGGAGGCGCGTTGTTCCTGGAGTTCGTTCAAGGCGCGGCGTTGTTCCCGCAGCCCGCCGTCCGCGCCGGCGATCTGTTCTTCGCTGGCTTGCTTCACAGCCAGCCGCTCCGCCGCCTGAGCATTGACCTGTTCGCGCTCGTGCTGGAGACCTTCGATTTTTTGCCGCGACTCGGCGATTTCCGCCTCGGCCTGGGCCTTGCGTTGCAGGAAGGACTGGATTTCGGCGCGGCGCTTTTCGGCTAAATTGGTCAATTCCGCGATGCGCTCTTCCAGCGGCTTCTTCTGGCTGGTGAAGGAAGCGCACAACTGGTCCTGGGTGGCCAGCGCCACTTTGGTTTCCGTCAACGCGGCATTGGCGGCATCGCGCTGCTGGCGCAGGGTTTCCTGCGCGGCGTTCAAGGCGGTGAGGCGGGATTGCCATTCGCGCTCGCCTGTTTCCAAAGCGGCGGCTTGCGCGGCCAGCCCCTGCCGTTTGCGCGCACCTTCCTCCTCCTGCGCGGCTAGGCTGCTGACCTCATAAACAACGGTCTCAATCTTCTGCTGGAGGAGGCGGGACGAATTTTGCAAAGCATTAAACTCGCCCTGGCGCGTGGCGATGGCCACCTCCTGGGTGCGCAACTCCGTTTGGGCCTGCTGCAAGCCGGCCTGCAACTGGGTTTGCTCGCTGAGCAGCGCGCCTTTGCGCCGGCTCATTTCGGCGACGCTCTCCTGCAAGGCCGCGGTTTCGGTCTGCAAACCGGCTATCTGGTTCTGGCGCCCGAGAATGGACGCGGGCGCATTGCCGGAACCATGGCCGTTCAGATAACCGCCGGTGAAAATGCCGTGGCGATTCAACAAGTCGCCCCCGGTCGTGACAAAGTCGAAAGCCCCGCCGGATTCGTTCCAGGCGGCGGTGGCGGCGGCGAGATCGGGAACGATCAAAGTTTGCCCCAGCAACCGGCGCAACAACGGCTGCACCGACGGGTCCGCCTCAATCACGCCGGCGGCGCCGACAGCCCGGCCCCGCACCAAGGCGACGGCCTCGCTCTCCGACGCGGCTTCCTGTGCCGGCAGGGCGGCCAGATGCAGCGCGGCCACACTGGCCCGCCCGCTCTTGTTGCCGCGCAAATCGTCCAGGATTTGCCGGGCGGCATCCGGCTGCTCTGTCAAGACGAGTTGCAAATGGTGGCCCAGGGCGGTCTCGATTGCCACGACGTACTGGTCCGGCACACGGATTTTGTCCGCCAGCGAACCGAGCACATTCGCGGCGGTTTTCAGGGCGGAAAGCGCGCCGGTGCCGAAGCCCTCGTGCTCGGACTGCAATTGCTCAAGCAAGTTGAGGCGCGACCGTTTCTCGGCCTGTTGCCGCAGAAGATCGTCCAACTGCCGCGTGATATCGTTTAACTGCTGTTCGATTTCGCGCAGGCGCTGCTGCCGTTCCTCCAGCGTGCCGCGATGGGTTTGCGCGTTTAAAATCTCCGCCTCGACGCTGGCGGAAAACTGCTGCAAGCGGCTGGCCAAGCCAGTCCGTTCCTCTTCAAGCTGGACTTTTTCGGCGGAGAGTTTTTCGAGACGGACGGCGTTGCCTTCCTTCTGCAAATCCAAGGCGTTGATCTCGTTGCGGGCGCGGCTGAGTTGCTGGGCGGCCTCGAAAGATCGGGTCTGGGCTTCGCGCAGAGCCTCCTGATTGGCGCGCAACTCGTTTTCCACGCCCTGCAAGGCCTGCCGTTTCCGTTCCAGGGCCTCCTGATGGGATTGCAGGGCGGCGCTGGCGGCGGCCAGACGTTGCGACACCTCGTCCAATTCCTGGCGCGCGGCCAGGGCACGTTCCTCCGCCTGCGTGATCTCGCCGGCGGCGCGCGCATTCTGCGCGGCCAGATCGCGCAACCGGTCGTCGTTGAACTGGATGCGGCTTTCGTGGCGTTCGACCTGACTCTTTAGCTCCAGGCCCTGCTGCTGCAACTGGCTGATCTGCTGCTCCTGTTCGGCCAGTTCCTCGCGCAAGGCGGTCAGTTCGTTCTCGGCCCGCAGGACACTGGCGGAAAGGGATTCAATTTGCACGCGAAACTGTTCGAGCTGGTCCTGGCGGGCGCGAAGGTCGAACTGGCAGAGGTCGAACTGGTGCCGGGCCAACTGCGTGTCGAGGTGGCGCAGCTCCATCATCAATTGTTTGTAACGGCGGGCCTTGCCGGCCTGGCGTTGCAGCGAGCCGATCTGGCGTTTGACTTCGCGAATCAGGTCCGCCACGCGCAGCAAATTCTGCTCGGTGGCTTCGAGCTTGCGCAGCGTCTCACGCTTTTGCGACTTGAATTTGGTGATGCCCGCCGCTTCTTCAAACACCAGCCGGCGGTCCTCCGGTTTGCTGGAGAGAATTTGCGTGATGTTGCCCTGGGCCATGATGCTGTAACTGCTCCGCCCCACTCCCGTGCCCATGAAAAGTTGCTGGATGTCCTTGAGGCGGCAGGGGGTTTTGTTGAGAAAATATTCGCTGGCCCCGTCCCGGAAAACACGGCGCGTCAGCGTCACTTCGTTGTAGGCGATCTCGACGCCGGCGGCGCTGAGATGCTCGGCATCCACGCCGCCGATGGTCAGCGACACCTCCGCCATGCTCAACGGTTTTCGCGTATCGGTGCCGTTGAAAATGACATCGGCCATTTCGTCGCCGCGCAAGGCCCGGGCTGATTGCTCGCCCAAAACCCAGCGGATGGCGTCGGAGACATTGGATTTGCCGCAACCATTCGGGCCGACAATGGCCGTCACACCCGGCTGAAAGTTCAGCGAGGTTTTGTCCGCAAACGACTTAAATCCTAAAACAGTCAGATTCTTAAGATACATCCTGGATGGAGAGGAAACCACAGTCGGCGGGGTGGAGTAAAGAGAAAAACACAACATATTGGGTGTCTGGCACACTCCGCCTCGATTAAGATCAGGATGAGGATTGCGATTATGATTGGGCCCCCCCGGATACCCAAGCGTAATTTTTACGTAAAAGCCGTAAAATGCCCGTCGCCATTTGCGGTTCTTCGCTGTTTTCGGTGGAATAGCCGTGTAATCTTCGGGAATGACACCTGAAAAACTATTTCATGAATTATTAGGATTGGGACTGAACTGGGAAGTGACCGAGAGCCGCTTTGAGTGGGAAAGCGGCACGGTCTTTTTAGAGATCCGCGAAAGGTCAGCGCTATGGGAAACAGCCCGCTGTCCCCAAGACGGTGGGTTGGTCTTTTGCTATGACCATACCGAAATGCTGACCTGGCGCCATCTCAATGTCTTCCAATATCGCTGTGAGATCAGCTGCCGGTTGCCGCGCGGCAAGTGCCGCCAGTGCGGCTCCGTCTTCCGGGTGCGTCCGCCTTGGGAAGGGTTGAGCATGCACTTTACCAAGGAGTTTGAAGCCTTTGTGCTGCTGCTGATGCGGGAAATGCCGGTGAGCAAGGCGGCCGAACTGATGAGTGAGACCGATACCCGGATGTGGCGCTTGCTGTTCCGGCAGGTGGATGCGGCCTATGCCGAGGCGGACTTCAGCCAGGTGTGTTGTGTGGGGGTGGATGAGATGTGTGTGCGCCAGGGCCGGGAATACATCAGTGTGTTCGCTGACCTGTTGCGCAAACGGGTCTTGGTTGCCACCGAGGGCAAAGACCGGGAATCCTGGCTCAGATTCGTGGAGGCACTGGAAAAACACAATGGCCATCGGCACGCCATCACCCAGGCGAGCATGGACATGAGCAAGGCCTATCAAGC
>JBKQUS010000136.1:0-132961 GCA_052325505.1 Limisphaerales bacterium | reverse complement strand
CGGGCAGTTGAGCGCGGCGGGCAGTTGAGCGCGGCGGGCAGTTGAGCGCGGCGGGCAGTTGAGCGCGGCGGGCAGTTGAGCGCGGCGGGCAGTTTCCGATTTGAGCCGATTTTCTGGAGAAGTGGAGAAATTTCTTGGGATTTGTCAAGCCTCTGGATCGGCGCGATGTAACCGAGTTGGCTCGCCTGACGCATCAAATTATTAACAGACATGCCGTTAAGCCCGGCTATTTCTTCCGTTTCGGCTTTGATGAGGCGATTTTCTTCACTTTTCCTTCAAGCTGCGCGATGCCGGCGGAAAATTCGGCTTCCCCTTTGGCTTCCAATTCTTTCCTGCGGCGTTCCTCAAAGAGGCTGTATTGTGTTTCCGCGTAGCGGTCGGCCTCCTCGCGCGTGATTTTTCCTGCATCCTTCAAAATACCGCGTTCATTGAGCTTCAAAAAGTCATCAAGTTTTGTCCGCCAGTCCCGCATGAAAACTTGCTTCCGCCTTTTGGCTTGGTCTTCTGCAAAATCAAGGAACATGGTGACAACCCGATTTAGCGACGTGATTTCCTCCTCGTTCAAATAGTTTTTGGCAATGGTTACGTCCCCTTTGCGGACAATTCCGCCCCGCCATGTGGTCAACCCCATGTTGGGCTTGTTGGCATCCGCGCGTTCGGCAATCAATTCAGGAGCGGTTTTGCCACTGGTGGCAAAATGGAGCTTGTTCTGGACGGTTTGGAAAAACACCTGGGTCTCGTGATCCTCGGGCTGGTAGTCTGCCGCCAGCGCAAGAATTTCCCTCACCCGCAAATACATCCGGCGTTCGCTTGCCCTAATGTCCCGGATGCGCTCAAGCAAGTCGTTAAAATAATCCGTCGCGCCCGGCCCCGGCGGATTCTTCAATCGCTCGTCGTCCAGGACAAAGCCCTTGGCGATGTATTCCCGTAATCGCTGGGTGGCCCAAATGCGGAATTGCGTGCCGCGCTGGGATTTTACCCGGTAGCCGATAGAAATAATCACGTCGAGGTTGTAAAAGTCCACCTCACGTTCGACGCTTCGTGCGCCTTCCGTTTGAACTATCCGGTATTTCCGGATAGTTGCTCCCCGTTGCAACTCGCCCTCCGCAAAGACGTTTTGAATATGGTCATTGATTGTCCGCACGTCCTTTTGGAAGAGTTCTGCCAGTTGCTTTTGAGATAGCCAAACTGTCTCGTTTTCCAGTTTGACCTCAAGCCGCGTGCGTCCGTCCTCGGTTTGGTAGAGGATGATTTCCGATCCTGGCTCTTGATTCTGCTGGCTCACGGAGAATTGTTCTAAACGGATTGAGGCTGGGGGGCAATTTGAATCAGGGGGAATTCTCTCTTTTCTTTGACAACATTCTCATCATCATGGGGATTGCCTTTGTATCCCGTTTTGTATCCCGCACGTCTGAAAAGAGGGCCAAAAGGGGCCAAACCAGTCCTGTTTGTCAAGAACTCGAGCAAGCAGAATCCGTTGAATTACAAGTGGTTCCAAAAGAGTCCAAGAAGATGAGGATGATTTCGAGTCAGGTACATTCAACCACTCTGCCACCCTTCCGGCAGGAATACATTAACAGCGGCATCGGCGTTGGTAAAGTTAAAGTGGGTGGACCCGGTCAACCGGGCTATTTTGAACCGCAGGACAGGCTGTCATTGCGGATATGCTCCGGGAGTGTGCGATTGATTCAGCCGCCCCGCGAGGCGTTCCTGAACGCGGGCCGGCAGGGGAGGCACCTGAGGCAGATTCGCAAGGCTCGCGTTCAATTCGTAACGCTTTAGCGCCGGGCTTTTGAAAACCGAGCCGTAATAGTCGCTCAGATAAATGCCGTGCGATTCGAATTCAGGATGGAGCCGGCGCAATTCCTCAAGCGTGTGGAGTTCAACGGAGCAGTTCGCTCCGGGCGCCGGAGACCAGGTGATCAGGTTTGTCCGGGTGGAATCGCCGCTGCGCACATAGACGTTGTAATCGAGTTGTGAGACTTGCGGCTTGACGAGTTTGCCGCACAGCGCTTTGGCTTGTTTGAATTGCAGGAGCGGCTCGCGGCACCTCTCATCCGCAGCCAGCAAGTTCCCAACGAAGACGTGTCCGTCACGCTGATCCACGCCCGGCCCGGTGCTGGGATGCCATCCGAAGTGATCGGCCACGGCGCTGCGTGTGGTGCGTTCAAAGACGGCGGGCGCGTTCATGAAGGAGTTGTGATAGACCTGGGCATTAGTGCTGTTGAGGATGTGAATGCCGTTTTGGCAATTGACAAAGACGTTGCCGGCGCAAATCGCTCCTTTGGAAATCTCGAGAAAGAATCCGGCAAGGCAATTCTCGACCCAGTTGTTCTCGAACACGCCGTCATGATTGCCAACGTCATACCAGATGCCGTTCGAATGGGGCTGGTCCACCACGACGTTGTCGCGGCACACGACACGCCAAGTCTGATTGAAGATCTTCACCGCCGAGGGGAAATAACCGGTGATCTGCTCCACGTTGTTCCGCGCAAAGATGTTCCTTTCCAAGAGGCAATCCGAGGACGCGATGATGTAAAGGCCCTCGGTGCCGGTGTCGGTGATGAGGCAATTACGAAACACCAATTTGTCGCCTCGAAAATAACCGGCCGCGCGAGAGCAATGGGAAATGGTAACATTCTCAAAAGTGGATCCGACGACGTCCTTTCCGTACGTGGCCGGATCGGCGACGCCCTCCGGCTCCGCGCCTTCAATTTCAATCGCGCGATAGGCGTATTGAGTGAAGGTGAGACCGCGAACGGTCAGCCCTTTGCCGTCAGACTTTTTGCCGTGGACGTCTTTCGTCGTCCGCGCGATGGCACAGTCAAAAGCGGTGATTTCGATGACGTGATTCGAAGGATCGAATCCGAGGAACACGTGGCCATTCTCGTAATCGATCGAAAAGTTGTTCGCGTCCAGTTCTCCTTCCCAACCGGCCGACTGCAAAGCGCGGTCATCCACGAAGACCATGTCGTTGTTGAAGCGATGCAGGGGCGTGAACATACCCTCGTGTTCCCGCCTCCACCAAGTCGCCGGCTTCTGCGGAAAGAGGGTCAGCCATTTTGTGCGCCAGACATTTTTGGGCAGCGCTTCCCATGAGGCAGCCACTCGCGTTCCTTTCAACACCGGGCATTCCTCCGCGTAAGGCTGGAGGGTGATGCCCTGGTTCACCTCGAGATTGCCGGTGCGGTAAGTTCCCCCGCGCAACACGATGACATCGCCGGTCACCGCGCGGGCAATCGCCGAGTCGAGGGTTGTGGGGCTGTGGAGTTGCCCGCCGGAAGCGTTGGTGTTCCCGTCGGGCGACACGAAATACACGTGCGCTGCGTCCGCCGGCACCGCGTAACTCTGCTGGACGGGACCGTAAGGTCCGCCCGAAGGCTGGGCGACCGCAGACATCGCCACCATAACGAGGAGGGTTGGGAACGACACAAATCGCCAAAGGAATGGGATTTTCATAATGCCATGGCCGGCAAACTGAGCCTGTAATTAACTTTCCCCACAAAAATTGTTTGTACAATGTAAATACCTCCCTGCATTATGCCGGGGATGAACAAAAAACGAAAGAGTTATCCGAATGATTTCAGTGGTTGCTTGCCGGATGAGGAAGCCAAAGTGGGCGGTTCTGGTCAACCTGGGCAAATGTGGACAAGGATTTCCGGCCGGCAGGGAGTGCGTCCGGACATTGCGCGGCGTGGCAAAGGAGATGCTGCTGTTGCCGCATGAGCGCGAGCAGATTGAGGAACGTAACGGAAGGGGATTTCCCGGCGGACGGCTCGCCGCGCCAAAAACTGGAGTTCGCCGCCGAGTACGCGACTCTGGCCCCCACCGGGAGCACGTCGAGGCCATGGGATTTCCGGCTGGGAGAGACGCAACTGGAGTTGATGGCCAGGGACGCGGCAGCGCCGGAAGCGATGGACCCGGATGGCCGCGAGTTAATCATTGGTTGCGGGTCCGCCCTTTTGTGTTTAAAGCTGGCGCTGAGACATTTCGGCTGCCTGGGCCGGGTGGCGTTGTTTCCTGATCTTGATAAACCCGCGCTGGTGGCAAGGGTCCACTTTGGCTTTTGCCGTGAACGGGATGCGCGGGAAAAGGTTCTTTTTGAGGCGATGAGCAAGTGCCGCGCGGATGTTTCGCCCCTGGGCGGGATCCCGGTTTCCGAAACGATGCTTGGAGCGCTGGGTCAAGCTGCGGCGGGCGAACGCGGCTGGCTGGATTTTGCGCACAGCGAGACGAGCCGGCAGCTTGTCATGGAAATCAAGCAGGCGGGAGATCAACTGCGGATGAACCTGGAACGTTCGGCGGCAGACTCAACGGACTTTGTGGCGGAGGGGCAGAGGCGCGGAGTGCGGCGGTATTTCGCTTTTGGCGGACGTCGCATGGATTCCGGGAATGAGACCATGGAGCCGGTTCGTCCCATTTCAGATCCCGCGCCGGCTTTGGCCGTGGTGAAAACCAAGACGGATGACAAGCACGGCTGGCTGGCCGCCGGACAGACGATGGCCAGGACCATTTTGCAGGCGCAAGCGTTGGGCTTGTCGTGGGGGTTCTTCAATCCAATGTGCCGTCGCGAAGCGCGGGAGGCTTTGCGCATGGGAGTGGGCCGCAAAGGCTACGCGCAACTCATTCTGCGGTTTGGTTCGCTGGCGGCGGACGGAATGGCGCAACCGGCTTCGGTGGTCCAGGCCATGACAGCGTTCCAGTGACTTTTACAGTCCGTCGGCCAGGACCGCCAGCCCGGCGCGTGAGGCCTTTACGTCGTCCTCCGAACTACCTCCACTGAAGGCTGCGATCAAAATACCCGTTTTACCCCTGGCGACCACTCCGCCCTGCCAGCCATATTCTCCCGTCATGGGGGGCCGGATGCCGCTGCCACTGTCTTTCAGCGTGTCCGCCATTTCCGCGGCCTTGGAATAAGCGATGCCGAGCAGGTTGTCCCCCTTTTTGTTCTGAGCCGGGGAGTTTTTCAAGTGACCGACGACCAGCATTTTCGATGACCACGACTGAACACTTTCCCCGGGGGCAAAGGCCACCACGGCGACCCCCTGGATGTGAAGCTCCCCGGCGTGTTTCTTCATGGCCAGCAAAGCTTTGTCGGCCATTTCATCAGAAAACCTGGCGGTGGCGGCTGCACCAGGCTGGGGCTTGGAGGCATCGGGCGCGGAGACCGCAGGTTTGTCCTGCGCCGTCAAGGCCGGGGCGCTTAAAAGCAACGCTGTCGTCTGCAAAGCCAGCAATCCCAGCCACGTTTTTTTCATCATAAATTTTTTAAGTCCAAAGATGTGATTGACTCTGGGCTGACGGCCCGTTTTTGCAAGTTTTTTTGCATTAGAACAATGTTGCCACCAACCCTGGGAGCCCTGCCAATGCGGCTCGGCACACACTTCATCTAAAGGCGTTTTCCCCTCATTCTGAAGGATTGCAGCGCAGGGTGCAGGGCCTCCGGGAGAGCGGTGGAAAACGAGACCACAGCATGAATGTGCAGCGGAATAAGATTGATTGTTATTCCTCGCCCGCAGAAGCTGTTCGCCATGACCGCGCTGGAAATTTGCCGCGCGAAAACTTCTGAAAATATATGAACGCCATTGCTGAAGAAACCCTGTCCCCGGCGCTGACCACCCTGCCCTCCGACGATCTCCGCCAGATCATGTGGCGCTTTGCCGACCGTTATGATCTTCACATGCTCGTGCAAGGGACGCGGGGCGTGGCGCGCGGGCCGGTGGCAAGGCTCGTCGCCGCCGGCGGCCGCAATTCGCACGATTGGACGCCGGAAAAGGCCAGTCTCCTGCCGCACTTCGACGAAAGCGGCATCACGGCGGCGTTCCTCGATCCGGAACAGGGCGGGTTCATCGCCGGGCCAAAGAATCTCGCCCTGGCGCTGATCGCGTTTGAATTGTCCTGGGTCGATGCGGGCGCGGCCACATGCAGTCTGGCGGGCAATCTCGGCCTGGCCCCGATTCATGAGCGCGGCACGCCGGAGCAACGCGCGAAATACGTTGCCAACGCCGCTCCGCTCAAGCCCGGAGAAAACCGCAAACAAGTGCGCGCCGCCTTCGCCCTCACCGAACCGATTCCGTTTGTGGGGGTCGAGACTGGGATGCTGGCCGGCAAAGTGCGCATCGCGGAATGGAAAGACGGCTCGGAACCTCTATTGCAGGTCGAGAAACGCGGTCGGTTTATCACCAACATGGGTTTCGCCAATGTGGTCACCGCCGCCGTCCAGTCCGACGACCCGAAGCTCAAGGGCAGTTGCATGGTGATTTTGGAGGAAGGCGATCCGGGCATTTGGGACCGCGGCACGCCCACAAAGAAACTGGTTCACCAGCTTTCGTCCACCAACGATCCGGTTTTCAATCTTAAAGTGCCCGCCAGCCGGATCGTCGGCGGCTATGCGATCGAGGACGGGGTCATCGTCCCGAATTACTCGCACAGTGAAATCATTGAAGCCGTGTTCCGCCGCACGCGCGTCACGGTCGGCTTGATGACTTCGGCCAAACTGCTTTCCGCCGTCGAGCCGGTGATTCTTTATCAGCGCCGGCGGTTTCGCGGCGGACAGGGCGCGCCCGGCACACCGCGCTACGAACTGGGCATCCAGCAGAAGGAAGACGCCCTGCACCGTCTGGTGGACATTTGGGCCACGGGCGAGGCCAGCGCGTCGCTGGGGTTCGAGGCGGCGCGGTTGTTCGACCAGCTCGACCCGCTGGAAAAGGAAATGGAACGCATCCTGGCCGAGAAGAAACTGGCCGGACGCGCCGCGTTCAAGGAATTGGCCAGGGCGCAGGAGGAAGCGTTGAAATTGCTCGCCGCGCGCAAGCCCATTGAAGGTCCGCTCGCCAGGTTCGCCCAACTCGATTCGCTGGCCAGCGTTCTTTGCCCCGCCTGCAAGCTTTGGAATACCGGCCACGGCGCGAACATGATGCGCGAAGCCGTCAGCCTCATGGGCGGCTACGGCGTGACGGAGGATTGCCCCGGTTTCCTCGGCCAGAAATGGATGGACGCGCAACTGGAAGCCACCTATGAAGGCCCGGAGGCGGTGCAGCGATTACAGCTTTCCATCACGATGGCCAATCCCCTGTTCCTGGCGCAATTCAAGCAGTGGATTGCCGAACTGAAGAATATCGCGTCCGAACGTCCCGGCACCGGCGCCTGCGCGCTCGGCACGGCGATGAAGCTGTGGCTTTGGACGTTGCAACATGTGCAAACCGCCACCGACGCCGCCGGGGTGAAGCTTTATCACAAGACGCGGCAGGGCGTGACTTTCCCGCTGGCCGACGCGCTGTGCTGGTTGCTGGCCGCGCGGCAGTTCATACTTGACGTCATCGAGCTGGAAACAAAAGGCGCGGAAAACCCCGCGCTGGCCGACGGACTCGCCGGCACGGTGGCGTTTTTCACCGGCCTCTGCCATGTGCAAGCGGCGCGCGCCGCGGGCGAAGTGGGGCGCATCGCCGCCGAAATCGTCCACGGCTACAATCGCCATCCGGCGTGGGACGAAGCGGGCTGCCATACCTGTTACTCGGCCGAGGAGCTCACGGCGCTCGAAGGCATCATGCCCGGCATCGACGGTTCGGCCCGCGCCTATGCCGACGTGGCCGAAGCCGGCGAAGCGCATCCGCCCAAAGCCGGCCCGTGCGTGAAATGCGACGGACTGGAAGGGTTCGTCTCTCTCCGCGCCAAATTGGACACCTGCCTGACCGGCTGCCGACTTGCCAAAGATCGCGCCGCCGACTCACTGACCAAGGTCATGACGCGCGAAGCGCTGGATTATCCAGCCTGAAACACCGTGCCACACTCGATACTCCACGATGAGTGACAAGCCTGATTTTGACCGTCCGCGCATGGACGCGGAGATCGTTCGCGTCGCATTTGGCGCGACTTATGATATGCGGTCGCAAATTGCGACCTCATACGCTCAACCCCCTTTTCAACAGGAATTTGCGTTTTCTAATCCGGTCGCGACCACATGAAAACCAATATGTCCATGATACCCCGGCAGCCCGTCGAACACTTCATTCGGATCATTCGTGATCAGAGAGTCATTTTGGATACTGATCTGGCAAGAGTTTATGGGGTGACCACGACACGGCTTAATCAGCAGGTGAAACGCAACGCAGATCGCTTCCCCGAAGACTTTGTTCTTCAACTCACGGCGGACGAGTTCGCCGGTTTGATGTTGCAAATTGCAACATCAAAGAAAGGACGAGGCGGACGGCGGAAACTCCCTCTGGCCTTCACCGAACACGGCGCTATCATGGCGGCGAGTGTCCTGAACAGTCCGCGCGCGGTTCAGATGAGTGTGTTCGTCGTGCGGGCATTCGTGAAAATGCGCGAGGTGCTGACGCAGAATGGGCGACTGGCGGAGAAACTTGCGGAGTTGGAGCAGCGGTTGACGGGACGGTTGGACGTCCACGAAAAAGCCATCGTCCACATCCTGGACGAAATCAAAAAGCTTATGGAGCCGCTGCCACCCCAACCCGAACCGAAACGCCGGGAAATTGGATTTCATGTTCACGACGGAATCCGGGCAAAACCGTTCGCACGCCGGCTCGCCGGGAAATGACCTGAAATAAACTCGCAAAAATGTCGCAGCCAGCATCAGAAACCCCGACCATTGATCGTCCGCGCATGGATGCGGACATCGTTTGCGTCGGGTTCGGTCCGGCGACGGCGGGTTTTCTGTCCACGCTCTCCAAACAACTGGCCAATCCTGACGGCTCGCCCGCCCTGGAAAGCGCCGTGGCGACCGGTCTGCCGCTCCAGGTGCTTTGCTACGAACGCGCGGACGACATCGGTTTCGGCGTTTCCGGGATCGTCACCAAGGCCCGCGCATTGCGGGCGAGCCTTCCGGACATCGACAAGGCCAACATCCCCATGGCCGCGCCGGTCGGCGACGAAAAAGTGCTTTACCTGCTCGATCCGGTTGGCACCAGCTGGCGTTCGGGTCTGCTGCGGCTGACCGACAAATTCATTCGCGCATTCACCTGGGCGCTGCCCTTCGAGCGGGATGCTTTGGACTTGCCGTGGACGCCCGGGTTTCTCCACAAAAACGGCGGTTTGGTGTTGTCGATGGGGCAATTCATGCAATGGGTCGGAGCGCAGGTGCAAAGCACTGGCACGGTCCAGATCTGGCCCGGCACGCCCGTCTCGCAGGCGCTCATCGAGGGCAACAAAGTTGTCGGTGTCCGGCTCCTCGATCAGGGCGTGGACAGGCAAGGCGCTCCCGCGGAGGGCTTCACGCCGGGCATGGACATTCATGCCGCGCTCACGGTCGTCGGAGATGGGCCGGTGGGTCCTGTCGGCCAGCAACTCGACGAGCATTTCGGCCTGCCCAAAAACAATCACGCGCGCGACTGGGCCGTGGGAATGAAATTCGTGGTGGATTTGCCGGAGGACACGCCGCTCAAACCGGGCACGGTGCTGCACACCTTCGGCTACCCCGAGCCGGAAATTTTCGGGTTTCTCTATGTGCATCCCGGCCGTGTCGTGTCGCTGGGCATCTTCGTTCCGTCGTGGTTCGACAGCCCTGTGCGCACGACTTACCGCTACCTTCAGCATTGGATGATGCACCCGTATCTCTGGCATTTTCTCAAGGGCGGCAAGCTCCGGTCCTGGGGCGCCAAGACTCTGGGCGAATCCGGCCGGCGCGGTGAACCGCATCTGGCGGGCGACGGCTACGCGCGCATCGGCGAAGGCAGCGGCAGCACCAACGTCCTCACCGGCTCCGGCGTGGACGAGGCCTGGGCCACCGGCGCGCAACTGGCCGGGGCCGTGCTCGAATTGCTCAAGGCGAAGAAACCTTTCACGAAGGAGAATCTCGAAGCGACTTATGTGCGGGGCCGCCGCGAGAGCTGGGTGGAACAGGACGCCCGCGCCGCCGAAAAATCGCGCAATGGTTTTCAAAGCGGCGTTGTCACCGGCTTGGTGGGCATGGCGCTGGCGGGGTTGAGCGGCGGACGGCTCGTGCTGCCCGGCAAACCGTTGCGCCCCTGGGAACGCATTCCCTCCATCGAAGATTATTTTCGCGGGCGCATCCCTGCCAGCGAGGTGCGGGAGATTCGCCGCGACTGTTACACGCGGGGCGTTTCGGCGCACGCGGCGCTCATGGAACGCGCCGGCTGGCCGGCGATTCCGTACGACGGCAAGCTGCTCGTCTCGCACCAGGACGCATTGCTGATGGGCGGGAAAGTGCAGGCGCCGCACGGTTACGCCGATCACGTCGCATTTGTTTTTCCGGAGGAGTGCGAGCGATGCGGCACCAAGCTGTGCGTCGAAATCTGTTCCGGCCAGGCCATCACGCCCAGCGAAAACGGCCTGCCTGCCTTTGACCGCGAGAAATGCGTTCACTGCGGCGCGTGCCTGTGGAATTGCGCGTCCGCCTCGCCCAAAAACCCCGAACGCATGACCATCGCCTTCCGCGCCGGCACAGGCGGCCTCCACTCGGCGGAGAATTGAGTTGGAAATTTTTTGCTCGGACGGTTGGCTACTTATCCTGTAAGATCGGAAAAGATAGATAATTAATGAACATCTCGATCATCCTCGCTCATCCGAATCCCGGAAGTTTCAACCACGCCATCGCCAACACGGCGGCGGAAGCTATTCGGAAGAACGGCCACAACGTCCTGCTCCACGATCTTTATCAGGAACAATTCCCGCCGCTGCTGTCCGCTGCTGAATTGCAGGCCAATGCCAGGCTTGATCCTGTCATCGCCGGTCATTGCAAGGAAATCACCAGCGCCGACGGCATTATCATCGTGCATCCGAACTGGTGGGGCATGCCGCCGGCGATTTTGAAGGGTTGGATCGACCGCGTGTTGCGGATGGAAATCGCCTACCGGTTTGTGGCCAATGACAAAGGCGAAGGCATGCCCGACGGACTGCTCAAGGCCAGGTCGGCGATTGTTTTCAACACCGCCAACACGCCGGAGGACCGCGAGCGCGAGACTTTCGGCGATCCACTCGAAAGTCTGTGGAAGAAATGCGTGTTCGACCTCTGCGGCGTACGCGAAGTTTATCGCCGGACGTTTTCGGTCGTCATCACCAGCACGCCGCAACAACGCGCCGCATGGCTGGTGGATGTTGCGAAAACCGTCTCGTGCCATTATCCACCTGCTACGCGGCAAGGAATTTTATGAGCATGGCTTTTCAAATTGTTGTCTGCGGCGGCATTGTGCCGGACCCGCTCCAAACCCTCGAGCCGGTGGCTGGCGCAACCGGTCCGGCGCTGAAGAATGAAATGATGCTGCCCGCCATCCTCGATCCGTGGGCGGGCCACGCGCTTTATGAGGCGGCGAACCTGGCCCGGAACGCGCCTGGCAGCAAGGTCTGGCTCGTCAGCCTCGGCCCGAAGGCCAAGCTCCAGCAGGTGATGATGACCGTAGCGCAAAAAGTGCCGTTTGAACTCGTGGCGCTCGACGGTCCGGCCAGCGGATTCACCGAGGCGTCGGAAGTTGCCGCCGCGCTGGCCGGGGCCATCCAGGCGATCCCCGGCCTGGACAAATCCCGGCTGCTGGTTTTCGGCGGCTGGGAATCCGCCTCACGCGGCGCATCTGCCACGATGCAGATGGTGGGCGAACGGCTGGGCATCGCGGACCAGTTTCAAGGCGTGGACGAATTGAAAATCAACCCCGACGGCACGCTGGAAATTCTGGAGCGCATTGAAGGCGGACGGCATCAGGTGTCGAGGTGCGCCGGGCCGCCGGCGTTGCTGGGGTGGGCCACCGGGAATCTGCCCGAACCGAAAAACAATCCGCAGGTCGGAATGGCCAATATGCGCGCCGTCATGCCGGCATTGCAGAAGGCCGCGCCGGCGAAACTTTCGGGCGAAGGGTTGACGTTCGTGAGCGTGACACTGCCCAAACAGCTTCGCGCGACCCAAATCGTCAAAGACAAATCGCCTGGCGACATCGCGAAGGAAATCGTGGAGTGGATTAGGAAATGATTGAACTGCCAAAGTCACAACCTTACTAAAATGGAAACCATTCTTGTTCTGGCACACGTCGAAGCAGACGGCTCCCTTGCCAAATCCGCCCGCGAAGCGTTGCATGCCGCCCGCGCTTTGAACAAAGCCATCGCCGGTTCGAATCTGTTCGTGGGGCTGGTCGGCGAAAGCGTTCAAGCGGCGGCGGATTCCATCGCCGCCTGTCCCGCCACGAAGTATTTCGGCGTGGCGGGTGCGGAGTTCGGCCAGTCGCGCTATGCGACTGACGCGCCGGCGGCGGAAGCCCTCTGCAAAGCGGCGCAGGCCACCCTGGTGGTCGCCCCGGCAACTTCACGATGGAACCGCGTTTTGCCCGGCGTGGCGCAACGGCTCGGCGGTCGCGTGGATTGCCATGTGACCGGCGTCGGCGACGCAGAGGGGAAGCCTGTGGTCAACCGCTGGTGCTACCGCCAACGCATGGAAGCCACATTGACGAGGACACAGCGTCCATGGTTTATGCTCATCGACCCCGGCAGCCAGACGGCGTGCGAATGCGGCGCGGGCACGGCGACGGTTGAATTGGTTCCGGTCAATCTGGCCGATGCCGGCAAACGCACCACAGTGGTTGGCATCCGGGAGCCGAAGGCTGACGCGCAAACCATCCGTCCCGACGCACAACTGCTGTTCGTCACCGGTGCGGGTTGGACGAAAAAACAGGCGGATGGCCGGACGCGCGTTCCCGAGGCGGAGAAGTTGATCCTGGGCTTTCTCAAGGCCACGCGCGCTTCGCTGGGGAGCAGCAAATCGCTGGTGGATTTGGGCGGCGAAGGACAGGCGGTTCTGCCGTTCCTTTCGCATCTGAACCAGATCGGCCAGACCGGCGCAACACCGCGGCACGCCAAGGGTTTGAGCACCTGTTGCCACGGCGAAGAGCCGCATACGGTGGGCTGGCGCTTCATCGGCGAGCGCCGCGCCATCAGCCTCGACCCGAACTGCGGCTGGGCGCGCGGCAAAGCCGACGTGCTTTATGTGGCCGACGCGTTTGAGGTGATGGCCAAGGTGAACGAGTTGCTGGCGGCAGGTCCGACGGCTTGATGTTTGCCGCGGTCATGGACTGCGCACCTGGTAAAAACTCGAGGCCAATGCCACCGCAGAATCCGTGTAGGAAAGCGAACCGCCCGATGCGCCTCCCGGCGGGTAGCCAGTGATAATGGCAGACCAATTGGTTGCGGAATGGGCCAGGGCATTGGTCTTGAGCACAGTGTAGAATCCGCCAGCAACTGAATTCCAAGTGAGAACAAAACCGGTCCCATTGAGAGCAGTGTTCGAAATCGTGATGGTGGACGGCGGCAGGGTTGCCTGGCCGACGAAGGTCACGACACTCAGGGCCGGCATCGTGTAGGTAAAGGAAGAATTGGTGACGACGACAGGAGCCAGGTTGGCCAGCGATTGAGTAGCGGACGTAATCCATGGAGTGACCGAAGCGGCGGTGAAATTGGTCAGATTAAACGTCTGGTTGACGGCCGTCGCCGGGTCGGTGTTGACGGCGACAATGGCAAAGGCCGTTGATGTTGAATCCTTGTAGGCGCTGATGAAAAGCGGGCTGTAATTCGCGTTGGCGTCGATGCGGTAAAAATTCGGGCGGACAAAGCGGCTGTATTGGCCAAGAGTGTACATCCGCATGGTGGGAATCCCGTTGGTATCGGTCAGCCCCTCGTTGTCAGAGTTGCCCGACACCAGCCACCAATAGTGCCAGGCATTGGCTTGCGCCTGGGTCATGAACAGGTAAATCCGTTGCGCGATATAGACGCCATTGGTGATGCTGCCATCAAATGTTCCGAACGCGGAAATTTCCGTTTCCCACAGCGCCTTTCCGTAACTGTTCTTCGTCAATATTGCCGGCCCGTTTGGGCCGTCATAATTGTGGTCAGCGATAATGCCCACATCCGCCGCGACATTCGGATCGGTCATGGCGGTGACGGCGAGATTGGAATAATCCTGCCAGTTCTGGCTTTCGGGCAGCATGATTTTCGTCGCAGCCACGTTGCTGGCCGCTAGCGCGTTGTAAAGATAGGGAACAAAATCATGAATCTGCTGGGCGGTCCAGTTGCACGATTCATAAGTGGTCACATCCGCATCCGGCTCGTTCTGGACTGATATGGCGTAAAGATTGACGCCGTATTGCCTCTTCATGCTGGCCACATAGCCGGCCTGTTCATTGGCATAGGCCTGGTAATTGGCCGCTGTTCCCACAAAATATCCGCCTTCCACATTGGTGTTGCTTTTGAATGGTGTGTCCGGACTCCAGGGTGTGCTCCACACTTTTGCGCCCCTGGCCTGGGCCATCTGCATGATGCTCTGTTCCCAGGTGGTTCCTCCGGGCGCGATGCGATTGCGCAGCAGGGAAAGATCTACACCGTTGAAGGAGAAGTTGGTGGTGCCATCCAGGCTAACGCCGGCACCGCTGTTGGTGGAGAAAAACATGTCGGCTTGCGCTGTGGTCCAATTTCCGAACCAGGCCGATGATGCTCCAAAACCATCGATTCTTTGATGGACGTTGTTCCAATCCACGATGCAATTGGTGGGCGGCGACGCGATACCGGTAAACTCAATGTTGTCCACCCAGAGGGTTGAGACGCCGCTCAGGCCGGGACTGTAATAAGGTCCGTAGATGTGAAAGAGGACATCGTTGATACTCAGCAAATTGGTGTCGGCTGCGGCATTGAGGGGGATGCTGACGTGGACCCAGTTGGTGTTGCTGGCGGGCACGTCAACGCTGCCGAAGTAGTCCTGGCCGTAGCCGGGAGTGGCAACCCCGAATTCCAGATGGCCAAAAATGCTTGTGCCATTGACGCTGACGGTGGCGGAGCCGGCCGCAAACCGCACGTCGCATTCGAAGTTTGAGTAGATCAACGCGCTCAACGCCGGCGTGATGCCGTTGAAGCCGTCAAAGACTTCAAACTGGTTCGGGATTGAACCTGAACCGTCAAAATTGGCGGTAATTTTCATCGAACCCGAGGCGGGATTATTGCTGGCGTCGCTGGTGGAATCCCAAGCCAGGGATTGAAAAGCATCCCCGAACCAATTTCCCCAGACGTTGGTGATTTGGCCGGCCGCATAATTATTGCCGCCGATGCCCGATGGATTGAACTGGTCCACGATTACGGTCTGCGCCCGGGCGGTCTGGACCAGGTTGATGGAGGCCAGCAACGCGAGAACAATTGCAACGAAGGGAAATGGTTTCAGAGGGCAGGAACCAGTCATCTTATCAAAATGCACCTCCTCCGACTGAAAGTCAATTCAGGCCATGGACAGGCAGTGTCTGAGGGTCAAGGGAAAATAAAGCGAATGGACCCGTTAGCAGTGGTGTGAATGATGTCATTCGTGGCAAAATTTCCTGAATCGGTTGCATATCTGAGCCAAGTCTTGCGAAGGCTGGTGGAGGTGCATTGCTGCGCGCTGCCATCGCCCAACAGGATGTTGCCTGCGCCCGCAATATTTCCGCCAGAGTGCATTTTTGCAGACCAGGCGACAGCCTGCGAGCGATTGCCGACACGTCCGCCGCCCCCGCTAACGACAGAGAACGACCATTGTCCATTGGTATTGACAATTGCATCCGCCCCGCAAGGGAATGCAGGATTCGCTGTGGTGCCTGAAATGCCGTAGAATGGGTCTTGTTCCGGAGAGCGCACATCTCCGTCGGCCACGTTGATTACGCCACCGTTCCCCAGATTTCGGTCGCCGCCCAACACCGATTGCGGATGCGTGTCGTCGGCGCCAACTCCACAGAAATAGGAGACGTTGATATTATCGAATGAGCCGTAGGCAGCGTCGGCAGGCCATTTGTACCCACTTTCTTTCGGCGCGTTCTGTCGCCCCCAATAGAAGTTCGTATTGAAGGCTCGCTCATCACTTGGACAAACGACAATCTTCGGCGACTGGCCCATCTCATTGGCCATGAGTGCGTAAGGCAAATATGCGAACCTCCCGGCGCTGATGGAGTTGGAGAGAATGCCTTGCATTCCTCCAAAAGCCTCCGACTGCTGCATTGGGTATTTGTCGCCATTGTCGTTCTCCCAGATTCGATAGGCGGTCCCGATTTGTTTCAGATTATTAATGCAAGATATTCTCGGAGATTTGGCATGCACGGGCGAAAAAGCGGGCGCCAGCATGGCCACTAGAATCGCCAACAGCACCATCACCACCAGCGATTCAAGCAAAGTCATCCCTTGCGGACGCCTGAGCGGCATTTTGGTGTTCATGTCAAATATTCGCAGCATCGGCAATGCCATCGCGGCTTCCGCCGTCTTGAACGCCTTGTTTATCCCCGCCCCGGCCCGTTTTCACGCAAAATGCGCGATTTCCGCCTGCTAAAACGTTGAATTCTCCCGCTGTCCTCCATAATCTCATTTTACGAATGAAGATTGGTTTATTTGGCGGCTCGTTCGATCCGGTGCATTTCGGGCATTTGCTTGTGGCCCAGGCCGCGCGCGAAGAGCTGGGGCTGGCGCGGGTCTTTTTCATTTTGGCCGCGCAATCGCCTTTCAAACCCGATGCACAGCCCGCCCCCGCCGCCGAACGGTTGAGGCTGCTGCGCCTGGCCCTGGCCGGCGATGCGACAGCCGAAGTCGATGACCAGGAAATCCGGCGCGGCGGCGTTTCCTATACCATCGATACCGTGCGCCAGTACAGAATAAGATTTCCGGAGGCGGAATTGTTTTATTTGGTCGGCGCTGATCAGTTGGCGCAATTGCCACATTGGCGCGAAGCCCCGGAACTGGCTCGCCTGGTTGAATTCGTGGTCATTCCGCGTCCCGGAGAGAACGCGCCGCCGCTGGCCGCTCCCTTCCGCGCCCGGGTCTTGCGCGGCTTTCCGCTGGCGGTGTCCTCGTCCGAGATTCGGGCCAGGTGCCGGGCGGGACTGGCCATCGCGCATTTGACGCCGGCGGCGGTGGCGGAAGCCGTTAAAAATAATCGGCTTTATCTTTCCGGGCAAATGAGCTAGGCTTCAGTAAAATGGATTCAAAGAAACTGGCCCTGTTGTGCCGCAAGCTGGCGGAGAATAAAAAGGCCGAAAACGTCGTCATCCTCGACGTCCGCAAACTGTCTTCAGTCACCGACTACTTCGTCATCGCGTCCGGCGGCAGCGAGCCTCACCTGCGCGCCGTTGTCAGCGAGATAACCGACAAATTATGGGAAGATCACCAAGTGCGCCCGCGCCGGGTGGAAGGAGGCCCCGCCACCGCCTGGCAGGTGCTGGATTTCTTCGACGTCATCGTCCACCTCATGCGGGAGGAGGTGCGGGAGAAGTACAATTTGGAAAGTCTTTGGGGTGACGCCCCGCGCGCCGGGGTGAGCCGGGCCAAGAAACGGGCGGCAAGGCCATTGTCCCCCCGGGCCTCCCAATAACCGGGTAAAATCCCCTATTCGCTCTTGATCGGGATTTCGGCGGAAGCCTTTGTCATTTCATCAACAATGCGCCGAAAATCCTCCAGACCGGTGGACGGAATAATGACGTTGTCGCGGCGGCCATTCACATCCTCGGTAATGCGCAAAAACCGGCCCCGGGGGTTTTCCTTCAAAGTGAAAATAAATGTCTTCCGCTCAATCTGGATCTTGTCCGTCTTCAGCGTGTCCTCATTGACCGACGGTTTGGGCGGACCCGCGCTGTAAGAGCGATACCCTTGAGGGGATGGGCGTTCATTCGAAATCATAATGTCTCTTTTCCTTTTCCTTCTGTCTTGCGCCCACGAGGAACGCTTTTCATTCAATATTACTCATTGAGCATAAACCTCACTTTGTCAACCCCGGATTTTGCTAAAACTCAGCAATCGAGGCGGTTCCGACTGCCTGCTCACCTGCCACAGGTAGCAGATCAAGCCCCCGATGACCAGCAAATTGACCGCCTCGGAGGCCGCATGCCAGGCGGCAAAAGCCCGGGCGGCTTGCGTTTGTTGTTCGCTGGTGCGGGCATAGTGCTTGGTGATGTGCAGCGCGCGCATTTTCGGCTGGGCATACAATCCGCCCGCCAGGCCCAATGACAGGATAACCACCACCAGGCCCAAATTTAAACGCCACAACGGCCGGCCGCAATAGACCCATTCCGCCAGGCAATGCGCCAGCGCTATTCCGCCGCACCAATACTGCAAAATAAAAAAACGCGCCACAACCGACTCCGCCGCAAACCCAACCCCGGCGGCCGTCAGCAGCCGCTTCATCTCCGGAGAGAACAGAGCGGGCAGCCCGATGACCAGGAAAATGGCGGAGCCGCACCACACCGCGGCGTTGACCAAGCCCACGAAACGTAAAAACGCTGTCACGCGTTCAGGCTAAGGAAACGCCGGCCCAATGCCAAGCAGAAGATGAACCCCGGTCCCCCTTCAATCATCCCGGCTGGTTCGTGGCCCGTGCAATGATGACGGGCGCGGTCACGTTCGGCGGCAACGGCGGCGGCGGCCGAAGCATCCTCTGCTCCATCCCCGGCGGCAGGGGCGGCAGGGACAGGGGCAGTGGCGGCAGCGGCGGCAGCGTATGCACCAAATCGCGCCATAATCGCCGTTCGCGCGCTGTCATCGCGTCCCAGCGGGCGGCGTTTTTCAAAAACTGGCTTCGTTCACCGGGCGACAGGGTGGCAAATTTGCTGAAAGAGTTGATGCATTGCGCCCGTTGCGCCGGCGGCAGCCGGTGGAAAGCCTGCAACGCCTCCTCCATTTCCTGCCGTTCCGTTTCCGAGAGCGCATTGACCGTCTCTCTCTGCTCCTGGCTGCTCATGGCGCAAAAGCGCTTAAACTGCGCGCAGAGTTGCGCCCGCTGCGGCGCGGGCAGGGCCTGCCAGCGGTTCATGTCCTCCGCCCAACGCGCGCGGCGTTCCGGCGGTAGTTTGTCAAGTATCGCCTGCTGTTCCGCGGCCGGGGCTCCCTGCAGGCGCAGATAGACGCCGATGAAACTCTGCTTCTCCAACAGGGCCTTTTGCAGATCGGCCGGCACCTTGTCCCATTCCCGCAACAGGCCGTCCACCATCGGCCGGTAGAGCGGCGAGACTTCCTGAAGCCGGTTGGTCCGGTCGCGCGGCGCCAGCCTCATCAGACCCTCCAGCTCCCAGTGCAATTCGGTTTGACACAACCGCGCCTCCCGGATGCCGCGCGGCAGGGTTTCGTATTCCCGCACCTTCGCCAGCAGGATTTCCCGGTCAGCCGGCGTCCGGTTGGCCAGCGCCCGTTCCCTTTGCGCCGGGCTCATGCCGAGCAGCGCGCGAAAATATTCCACCGGGGACAAGTGACGCAAATGGATGCCGGCCCCGGCGTTTTGGTACCGCGGCAGGGGAGGAAGGGGGGGGATGGGAGGCAGGTTGGTCTGCAACGCCAGCGCCGCCGCCGGCAGCGCGATCCCGCCGGCCAAGCAAAGCCAATGGATTCCAAGTCGTCGCTTCATCCCGTCTTTACTCCAATGCCGCCAGCAGATCGTCATCCGCGACCTTGACCCGGCTGATCCCGTTGATGGTATCGTAGTCCTTCAACCATTCCATGGGCGGCAGCGCGGCCACGCTGCTGACGCCGGCCCGTTCCCGGGCCATTCTGGCGCGATGAATCATTTGCGACTCATGAAAGGAAAACAGACCGACGCCAATCATCATGGAACACATTGCGACCCGCCAGACCCGGCCTTCCGGCAGCCACTGCGCGGGCGCGAACCAGTCGCGCCAGGAGTGGCGGACCGGGGCGCGTTGCACCGCCTGCAAGAGGCGCGCGGTAAAATTGGATGAAACAGCCGGGGCCGGCCAGCGCTGCAAAAGGCGGTTCAGGGCCGCTTCCTCATTCCAGGCTTGACGCGCCCCGGGATGGGCCGCGAGAAATTGCCGCAATGCCGCTTCTTCGTCGCTGGTCAGCGCCCGCCGCCAGCCGGCTTCCTTGATTTCCTGATAATCTTCTTCGCGCATATTCATCAGTTATAGTTAAAAACACCGTGTCACCGGCGGAGTTTCGGATCTTCCGCCTCCCAAGCCCCACTTTGCAAATAGGGTTTGAGCTTCTCCTTCAACGTCTCCCGCCCGCGGTGGATGAGCGATTTTGTCGCCGGAACCGAGCACCGCAAGACCCGGGCGATTTCTTCGTAGGACAGTTCCTCCTGGCGGCAGAGGACAATGGCCAGCCGTTGCTTCTCCGGCAATTGCGCCAGCGCAGCCTCAATTTTTTGCGCCAGTTCCCCGTGCAGGAAGGCGTCGGGCGGCGAAAAAGTCTTGACGTCTTCATACTGCCGCGGGGCCTGCTCTTCGTGATCCGATTGGCTCGATTCGAGCGATTCGGAAGGATGCCGCCCGCGCCGCCGGATTTCGTTCAGGCACAAGCGCCGCGCAATGGTGAAAATCCAGGTGGAAAACTTCGCCGACGCCTCGTACCGCTTCGCCGACTGATAGACGCGAATGAAGACATTTTGGGCCAGGTCCTCGGCTTCATCCGGGTCGCGCAGCATCCGGTACATCAGGTTGACGATGGGCTGCTTGTATTTGTCGGCCAATTCCTCAAAAGCCTTCATGTCGCCGCGCTTCACGCGCAGCATCAAAGCGGCATCTGGATCCAGGGAATCCGGCATTTCGTACAATATAACAAACCCCGCCCGTCCAACAAGGATGCTCGGCCAAACCACCTTGTTTCGGTCAGGAGTGCGCCGATTCTGACTATGGAAGACGTCCCCCCGCCGGCATTTGTTGGAGAACGGCATCCAGGTCCTTGCGGGCCATGGCCATTCCGGGCTTGATTTGCAGCGCCTTGCGGAACTGGGCGATGGCGTCTTGGACTCTTCCCTTTTGGAAAAACGCGTTGCCGAGGTTGACGCAGGCTTCCGCATCGTTAGGTTTGATTTGCACGGCCCGCTGGCAGTGAGTGATGGCCTCATCCACCTGCCCGGTTTGCAGAAGGGCATAGCCGAGATTGTCCTCGACCTGCGCAAAGTCCGGCCTGATTTGCAGCGCCCGCCGGAAACAGGCGATGGCTTCATCGGCCTTTCCCGTTTGCAGAAGCGCGTTGCCGAGGTTGTTACGGGCTTCCGCAAAATCCGGCCTGATTAGCAGCGCCTGTTGGAAACAATTGATGGCGGCGTCCAATCTTCCCTTTTGCATAAGAACGATGCCGTAGTTGTCCTGGGCCAGATAGTTGTCCGTGGTGCAGGCTAGGGCGTTGGCCCACAGGGTTTCGCTGTTTTGCCAGCAGGTGGTTTGTTGCCAGGCGCAGACCATGAACAAGCCGATGACGCCAGCCATCAAGCCCGCCCGTGCCGCGCGACTCATCCGCCATTCGGCCGCCAACCACGTCAGCGCCACATAAATGCCAATCTGCGGCAGATAGGTGTAGCGGTCCGCATGGCCCTGTTGGCCCACTTGGATGATTCCGAGCACAGGCAGCAGCATCACCATATACCAAACCCATCCGACCAACAGCCACGGCCGCTTTCGCCGTTGCCACACCACGGCGGCTGAAATGATGGCCAGCAACGTCCCGGCCGTCATCGCTTCCCACACCGGCAGGCTTTGGTGCGGAAAAGGATAGAACACCGCCAAGCCCACCGGATAGACCATCTGGCAGAGATAAACTTTGCAGGCCAGCAATGCGGTGACAACGAGTGCCGGCAGCGAGAATGCCCCGGTCAATGGCATGGCTTCGCGCTGGGCCAAAAGCGTGGCCACGCAGGACGCAGCCGAAAGCGCGAGCAAGGGCAGTTTTTCGAGCAGCAGCCTTCCCGTTGGTTCCTTCCTTTGCAAAGGCCAGTAATCCAAGAGCAGCAGCACCAAGGGCAGCGTCACCAGCATCGGTTTGCACATCAAACCCGGGGCAAACAGGAGGATGACCAGAGCGTATCGAGCGGCCGACAGCGGGCCGCGCGCATACCGGACATAAGCGCTGATTGTCAACATGAAAAACAATCCGCTGAGCACGTCCTTGCGCTCGGCCACCCAGGCCACCGATTCCACGCGCAAGGGATGGATGGCAAAAACAGCCGCGACAAAGGCGCTGCGCCACAGAGCGCCCGTCATTTGCCGAAGAACAAGGAAAAGCGCGATGACCGTCGCGGTGTGGAGCAGGACATTGGTCAGATGATGCCCGGCGGGATGCAGTCCGTATAACTGGCAGTCCAGCATGTGGGAAATCCAGGTCAACGGGTGCCAATTCGCGGCGTGGCAGGAGAACGCCCAGACGAGGCCCTTGAGGGTCAGCCCCCCGGCAACCACCGGGTTCTCATACACATAAACATCGTCGTCGAAGTTAACGAATTCATGCCCCAGCGTCTGGCCGAAAACGGCGAACGTGATTGCGGCCAGCACAAGGCAAACCGCCGGTACCCGCCACCGTTGTTCCCAGCGGCCCGCCCCGAAAGGAACTTTTAGCAGTTCGGCATGTTCGTTGGCTGGGTGAATTTTCTGCCGCTTCATGCGGTTTGATGCTACGTTTTCGCCGCGCCAGTTCAAACGCCAAATCGTCTGGCCGCGGTGTCGACGTTATTCCTCTTTGCAGATGCACGTGGCCGTGTTAGATTGTTTCATCGAGATGAGAACTGTCGAAGCAATCATCCAGCCCAGTGGCGAGGTTCAGTTGGTCGAGCCTGTGCATGTAGCATTCCCCCGACGCGCGCTCGTAACCATCCTCGAAGAGGAACCGCAAGTGCATGATGCGGCCCTACTAAGTGAAGCGGCTTTGGCTGAGGACTGGAATCGTCCCGAGGAGGATGCGGCATGGGCACACTTGCAGCCGGGCAAGTCGTCATAGTTCATTTCCCCTTTTCCGATCTTACTGCATCCAAATTGCGGCCGGCGGTGGTGCTGGCAGATGCCGGGCGAAACGATTGGATACTCTGCCAAATCACAAGCAAGTCTTACGGAGACCCTCGCGCCATCAACTTGGAGGCTAGTGATTTTGCGCAGGGTTCATTGCGGCTGACGAGTTTCGCGCGGCCCGGCAAACTGTTCACGGCCCATGCCAGCCTCGTGGCGGGAAACGTGGGGGAGTTGAAAGCCGGCAAGTTCGCGACCATCCGCGAAGCCGTGAAGCGGATGATGGACATTCGATAAAAGGGGGCTAGATCCATCCCTGGGGCTTGCGTGGCCAAGTTTGAACAGGCGTTGGTAAATGTCCTGAAAGACTTGGATGCGTCCTTCACCGACTTGGCGGCTTCAGGGGAAAATCACGCGGAATGAAGGCGACGAAGGAATGTGCCCAGTGGGCCAATTGGTGGTCTCACCAGCGCTAGGCTGCCAAGTTTTGCGAAAAGAGGCGCTAGTGGTTTGTTGAATGCTGCCTTCACTGAGTAAAATATTGCCAGCCCCCACAGTACTTCCACTGGAGTGCATCCTGAGCGACCAACACACAGGACCTGTTATGTTCACATCGTTTCCCATTCCGTTGGCAGGTGAAAAACCGTAATCGGGAGCAGAAACGGATCCTGGGCCCAAATTTCGATCCCCTCCCAAGACCGACTGCGGATTGGTGTCATTTGCCTGCACTCCAATGAAGTACGAAAGGTGGCTGTTATCCTTCAACGACTCAAAGTTCATAGCCGGACGCCTTTCATCCGCGGGGCAAGTCAGAACCGAAGGCATTAGGCCTGATTCCTTGGACATGATCCAATAATAAACCCAGCAATAAGCACCCGCGTTCGTTCTGGCCCGAAAATCATTCCACCCGCCGTTTGTCATTGCTGTGGATGCTGGAAACTTATTGCCATGGTCGTTTTCCCAGGCGCGATCAGCGATGCCGATTTGCTTGAGATTGTTGACACAAGCGATGCGCTTGGCCTTGTGCCTGAGATTTACTCCACTGGTCGGCATGAGAATCGAACCCACAATGAGAAGAATAAAGATGACCACTACCAATTCGGTTCTGGTGAACGCAGCCGGATTACGCGCCAGTCTTCTCCTTCCGATCATAAACTTCATCGGTTTGTTTGGAAGCATATCCCAATCCAGAAGCTGCGGAATATTTCACCAGCTATAGTGTACAGTGTAAGTGACGGTTTCCTCCGCGTCCGGCTTGACCTCCACCCGGAATTCGATGGTTTGGGCGTCCGTTTTGGCAAAGGTCTGCGACTTTTCCGTGATGTCCCACGACGGCCAGCGGTAGAGATGTTCAACCACGCGGATTTCCACCGCCTCCTTCTTGTGATTGCGCAGCTTGATGGCGAACGCTTCGTCCAGAAACTTCTGCTTGTTGTCCAGGTGGTGATTGGTTCGTTTGCGTTCCCCGACCAAGTCAAAGGCGTTGCCGGTGGTGACGCGGATCGTTTCATCGCGCGGCGTATGGTCGATGGTGTTCTCTCCCGTGAACTCCATTTGGCCGTCGGCATCGCGGCGATAGAAGCGCAGCCGTCCCTTGGGCAGCGGAATGCCCAGATGGTTCGACTCCGAATTTATAAACTCGCGCATAACCCACACTTTGGGATTGGATTGGGTGCCGTAGTCGCCGTCATTGCGGATGCTTTCGGGATCCCAGCCATTGTAGCGGTTGCGATCGATTTTCGCGCCGTCATAGACATAAATTGGCCGTGACTGGATCCCGTCAGCCCGCACGAACTCAACTTGTTTGGTTTCACGGTCCAGCAGGGTGGTGGCGCGTTCTAGAGTGTAAAGATGATATTCGTCGAAGGCTTTTTCACTGACAGGGGGCTGGCCCGGGGCAGACGCGTCCAACATCATTCCACCGAACGCCCTGGTATACGTTTGGGGCTGGATTTTGTTGACGTCGCCGGCCATCAATTTGATTTTTGCATGTTGGAACGATTTGCCGGTTTGGTTGTCGATGGTGACCCAGCCGACCAGATCCAACGCATCGCCCTTTTCCGGGGCCACCAGGTTGTAAGCCGCCTGCCAGCTCATGCCGCCGGTGATGTAACCCAGTTCGGCATCCAGCGCGCCGCTTTGGCCGGCGTCCAACTGCCAGGTCAACGTCGGTTTCAAAATGCTGTCGTCAGGCAGGGCGGGGAACAGCGGTTCGCCCGGAAGACTGAACATCAATTTCCCATTCACCTCGATAATGGGCTGGCCGCCTCCCCCGGACGCATAGGCCATCTGTGACTGGTAATAATCCTGTCCGTATGGGTTGAACGCCTGTTGATGCGGCACATAGCCGCTGCGCACAATCTTGCCACGAATAATTTCCTTTTTGCCCTGCGCGCCCTGCGGCTGGGTCTGGAATTCAATGGTTTTGCCTTCATAATAATTGAGCAGCAACGACTGTGAGATCGGATCGGCCCGGAAGTTTTGCTCCAGGATTTGCAGGGCGCGTTGGCCGGTCGGATCGCGCAGCACGACGGAATCCGGCTCCAGATGCATGGTCGCCTCGTTGTAGCTGACGTCGTTGACCCCCGCTTTGAGGTTGAGGTGAATGGAATCGCGCACCACCGCGAAGTTTTGGTTGTAAATGGTCAAGGCAGGATCCGAGGCGAAAACCGCTTGGGCGACGAGGCAGCCAGCGAAGGTTGAAATGAGCTTTTTCATATTGTCCTTATGCGATGTTTTGATGACGAATCGACAGGAAGTTAACCCCTGCCGCCTCACTTTGTTTCGAAATCGTAAGTGCCGGAGCCGACCTCGAAGGTTGCCAGCGCGCGCGGCCAGCGCAGGGCTTTGACCCCGGGCGCCTTCTCCCCCGGCCGCCCGCTCTCCAGGATGGTTGAAACATCCGCCGCCGGCATGACGACGGTGGCGGTTGTATTGGCGGGAATCGTCACCTTGAGCTTGAAGTGCCGGCCGGTTTTTTTCCAATGCGTCTCGATGGGGCCGTGGATGCTGTCATATCTGGTGTCGGCGAAGGTGAGCTTGTCATCGGGTTGCGGCGCGATGAGGATGTGCTTGTAAGCCGGCCCGTCGCTTTGAATGCCCCCGATGTTCTCAACCATCCATTGATACACGGCTCCAAAGGAATAGTGCGCGAAGGAATTCATCTTCGGCGTTTGAAAGCCCTTCTCCGGCGTCCATCCGTCCCAACGCTCCCAAATACTCGTCGCGCCGTGCCGGATGGAAAAGCCCCAGGAGGGGAACGTGTCGTTGTGGATCAACCGCCAGGCCACGTCGTTTCGGCCAATTCCCGCCAGGGCCAGCATCAGGCTCTTGGTGCCGACGAATCCGGTGGAGAGATGCCAGCCGCGGCTCTCGATCTTTTCCACCAAATGTCGCGCGGCCTGTTGCCGCCGGTCTGGATCCAGCAAATCAAATGACAGCGCCAGCACGTAATCGGTCTGGGTGTCGCCTTCAATGCGCCCATCCGGCCCGACATAAGCGCGGTTGAAAGCCGCCTTGAGCTTCTTGAACAGATCATTGTACATGACAGCATCGTTCGTTTTGCCGAGGGCCGAGGCAATGCGGGCCATGAGCTTCGTGCTGTGGGCGAAGTAAGCCGTGCAGATGACTGTGTTCGTCGTCTCATCGTTGATGTTCAGCCAGTCACCGTAGCAATGGAATTTCTCCGGCGGCAGCAAGCCGGGCGCGGACCGGTTCTTGCAGAAATCGATGAACCGCGCCATGGACGCGTAATGCTTCTCCAGAACCCGGGTGTCCCCGTAGGTCTCATAGACCGTCCATGGACAAATCACGCCCGCATCCGCCCAAGCCGGGCCGCCGTCGTTCTCTCCCTTGATGACTGGCGCCATCTTTGGGTACTCGCCGTCCTGGCGTTGCGCGTCCTCCACATCCACCAGCCACTTGGTAAAAAACGCCTGCACATCTTCATGCAATGTCGCCGTCCGGACATAGACCTGCGCGTCGCCCATCCAACCCAGGCGCTCATCGCGCTGCGGGCAATCGGTCGGGACGTCGATGAAGTTGGCCCGTTGCGTCCAATAAGTGTTTTTGGCCAGCCGGTTGAGCATCGGGTCGGAACATTTAAAATTGCCCGCATCCGTTGTGGCGCTGCTAAACGCCAGACCGGTGATGGTTTCCCGGGAAAGGTGCTTCTTCAGACCGGATACCTCAACGTACTGATAACCATGAAAAGTGAAGCGCGGCTCCCAGATTTCCGTTCCCCCGCCCCGGCATATATACGTATCTGTTGCAAGCGCGTTGCGCAGATTGGTGGTATAGATGCTGCCGTCAGGATTCAGCCGCTCGGCAAAGCGCAACGTGATCTTCTGGCCGGGTTCGCCCTTGATTTTCAGCCGGGCCACTCCCGCAAAATTCTGTCCCATGTCAAACACATAAGCGCCGGGCCCGACTTTCGTGATGGATTTGGGTTTCAATTCCGCAAAGACCCGCACCGGCGGCCCCGGATGCGCTTGAATCACCGGCGCCATTTCCGCCCCGCTCTCAACCGAATCCCATTTCCCGTCGTCAAAGCCAGGCTCGGTCCATTTTTCCGCCAGCCGGGCGTCAAAGGATTCGCCCATCTGAAAATCAGCCGACGTTATCGCCCCTGTCGAAGCCTTCCACTCCGGCCCGCTGGCGATGATGTCATGGGAGCCGTCGGCATAATCAATCCGGAGTTGCGTGCGCAAGCGCGGATTCTTTCCGTAACGATCCCGGGTCTTGCCCCACGCCACGTAGCCACTGTACCACCCGTCGGCCAGGACCGCTCCCAAGGCGTTGCGGCCCTCCCGCAGAAGCTTCGTGACATCATAAGCGCGATAATGGACGCGCTTGGCGTAATCCGTCCAGCCGGGGGTGAATCGATCTTCGCTCACCAATTGGCCGTTGAGATGAAAATCGACCAGCCCGAGGGCGGTCCCGTAGAGAACCGCCCGTTGGACCTTGTTGGACACAATGAATTCTGTCCGCAGGCACGACGGTGGCGGCAAGAACAACGGCTTGTGCTTCGCGTCAGCCGACGTGGCCGTATTGGTTTCCGTCTGGCGCATTTTATCATAGCCAATCCACTGGCCCCGCCAATCACTCTGGTCCAGCAAGCCCATGGACCACGTCCCCGGTTCGCTCCAATCCGAGACCTTGCCGTCCTTGTCCCAAACCCGCACCTTCCAATGACACGCCTGCCCCGAAGCCAGCGCCCGTCCACCATAGATAATGGCGGTGGTGTCGTCCCCCGCCACTTTGCCGCTGTCCCAAAGATCCCCATGGTCCTGCGCCAGGGCCGTCTCCGAGCCGGCCACCAACACCTGCCAGGCAGTTTGCCGCTCGTCGCGCTGCTTCGACGCCACCTGCCAGGACAAACGCGGCGCCGTTTCATCGATGCCGACCGGGTTAACGAGATATTCGCAACGGAGAAAAACTGGATTGAGCGGCGCGGCCGTCGCCGGGACGGGCGCGCCCCCGGCGGCCAGAAGTGTCAGTACAAGTAAAATGGCGGTGTTTCGAGTGTTCATGATTGTGTCTGCGGAATTTTGTCCCACCCGCCCGCCCCGCACAATCCTAAACACCGCCCGCCCGCCACCTTTTGTCATTTTTATAGGACCGACCCGTTCAGGACCGACCCGTTCAGAGGTTTTACTCCACGGCTGCAGACATATCCGGGTAAAGAGGTTCCTCGGCCACTCTTCGTGGAAATCTGCAGAGGCGAATCGCCGATTGAGACTGTGCTTCAAGATGTGCTTGGCTTGACGAAGCTGAACTATAATTCCTGTAGGTACGCAGATGGTGTCCCGGTGACGCTGAAGTTCGC
Organism: Limisphaerales bacterium; assembly: GCA_052325505.1. Classification (GTDB taxonomy): domain Bacteria; phylum Verrucomicrobiota; class Verrucomicrobiia; order Limisphaerales; family Palsa-1400; genus DASRLE01. The sequence goes on along the minus strand of JBKQUS010000136.1, from coordinate 104,458 downwards.
GGACGCAATTGGCGAAATCTTAATCAGCGGACCAACTGTGCCCAATGCTCCTCTGCCGTTCAGACATTACATCTGATGCGGTATCGCCAGCGTGCCGCGATCTGACTGACACCTGCTACATGTTGCACCCCTGTAGCGGGTCGTGTAGCGGGTTAACTCGTTGATTATCAACCGCGTAGCGGATGTAGCGGGTTTTCCAGACCTATATGTCAATCTGGCATTTCAGGCCATTCTTTGCGGCAGTTCCATGTTTTTGCCCCACATATTTCTGCCGTTCCCTTTTCAGATGGCTATATTTATACAGGTTCTCACAGAGCAGCGAAAAGACGAAAAGCGGTTACATGTTACCTCTCTGTTTCCCTTTGTGTTACCGGCTAAGTCGTTACCCCTTTTTCCGACCTATATATCAACACGACTCTAATTCCTCAGCCGGCCGATGGGGAGGCTGGACAAGGCGGCCTTGGGATTGGTTTCGCTGAAATAATTGGCCGACCACTCGTTGGGAAACAGAATGACGGGATTTTGCCCCATGTCATAGGCCAGGCGCGAGCCGGTGGGCAGGGAAAGCGCATCCAGGTCTAGCTCCGTGAAGGGCGCGGGCAGCCAGCGCACCACCGTCCAGGGCGCGGCCTCCAAACGCGACGGCGCGCCGTATTCACTTTCGAGACGGTACTGCACCACTTCAAATTGCAGCGGGCCTACCGCCGCCAGCAGCGGCATCTTGACGGTGGCATCGCGCAATTGCAGCACCTGGATGACGCCTTCCTGCAAGAGCTGGTCCAAGCCGGTGCGGAAGGGCTTGAACTTCGCCGGGGTCGGATTGTGCAGCCAGGCGAAGGCCTCCGGGGTGAAGCGCGGGATTTCCCGGTAGGAAATGCTGCGGTCCGTCGTTAGGGTGTCGCCGATGCCAAAGTCAGAATGGCCAACCAGTCCGATAATATCGCCGGGGTAAGCCTCATTGGCCACTTCCCGTTCGTTGCCAAAGAGTTTGTGCGAACTGGAGAGCCGGACTTTTTTGTCGGTGCGCGGATGGATGACCGTCATGTCCCGCTCGAATTTGCCCGAGCAAACCCGGACAAAGGCGATGCGATCGCGATGTTTCGGGTCCATGTTGGCTTGGATTTTAAAAATGAAGCCGGAAAACGCGGCGTTATCTGGCGATATTTGCGTGCCAGCCATGAGGCGCGCCTTGGGCGGGGGGGAATTTTTGAGAAAACCGTCCAGCAGCAATTGGACGCCAAAATTATTGACGCCGCTGCCAAAAAAGACCTGCGTGGTTTGGCCGGCCAGCACCGCCACGGGGTCAAAGACGGCCCCGGCGGAATCGAGCATGGCCAGTTCCTCCGAGACTTTGGCAAAAGTTTCTTCGGACAACCGCCCGCGAATGACCGGATCGCTCAGGCTGCCGATGGAAACCGGGGCGCGGAATTGCCCGCCCGCTGTGCGTTCGAAAAGAAAGACCTGCCGCGTCTGGCGGTCAAAGACGCCCTGAAATTCAGCGCCGTTGCCGATGGGCCAATTGACCGGGAAGGCCCCGATGCCGAGCACGCGCTCCAGTTCGTCCAGGAGCGCCAGCGGCTCGCGCGTCGGGCGGTCGCATTTGTTCATGAATGTAAAGATTGGCACGCCGCGTTGCCGGCACACTTCGAACAGCTTGAGCGTCTGCGTCTCGATCCCCTTGCCGGCGTCAATCACCATGACCACGGCATCGACGGCCGTGAGCACGCGGTAAGTGTCCTCGGAGAAGTCCTTGTGGCCTGGAGTATCCAGCAAATTGATGTGATAGCCGTCATAATCGAACTGCAGCACGGTCGAGCTGATGGAAATGCCGCGTTTGCGTTCCAACTCCATCCAATCCGAAGTGGTGGCGCGCTGGTTCTTGCGGGCCGTGACGGAGCCGGCCAATTGCACCGCGCCGCCGTACAGCAGGAGCTTCTCCGTCAACGTCGTTTTGCCGGCGTCCGGATGCGAGATAATGGCGAATGTGCGCCTTTTTTGGATTTCCTTGGCGATATCCACAGGGATGCGTAGGGTAACACAGATTTGGCGAAGGACAAGGAGTCTTGACATTCTGACCATCGCATGGTCGAATTAACCGACGTTACCGTCATGTGGCACTACGTCCAAAACGGCCAGGCCTGCGGTCCCATTGACGCATCCGCCCTGCAGGCGCTTTTGCAAAGCAGCTCGCTTGGCCCGGATACACTCGTTTGGCAACCGGGCATGCCGGATTGGGTTGCGGCCCGCTCGGTGGCTGGCTTCGCCGCGTCTGTTCCACGGGGCGGCACGCCACCGCCTGTTCCCCTCTCTGTTCCTCCGCCCGCGATTCCGGGGGCTTCACTGAACGCGGACGCGCTGGACATTGAGCACAACAAGATTTTTGCGGTGCTGGCCTACATTGGGATTCTGTTCTTGGTGCCATTGCTGGCCGCGCCCCAGTCACGGTTCGCGAGGTACCATACCAATCAAGGCATCGTCCTGTTTCTCTCTGTCCTAATCCTTTCATTTGCACTGGGCTTCCTGGCCGCCATTCCCATCATCAACATTATACTGATTCCCATCGGCGTTTCGGCATGGTTCCTTCTGTCGGCGGGCGGGCTGGTCTTCATGATCATCGGCATCATACACGCCGTCTCCGGCGAGTACAAACCGCTGCCTTGGATCGGGCACTTTCGTTTGTTGAGCTAAAGTAAGTTTGACAAACGAACACAATCAGGTGGTTTTGGGCTTGATCGTTCCGTCCAAAACTTTCTCAAGAACTGGTCCAACTCCGATTTCCCTTGCCCATTGCCGGAGATAATCGAGATCAAGATGTTCCCTTTGAATGGCAACGATGCCGGCGGCGTCTCCCAATTGCCGTTCCGAAGGCGTGAAATGATCCCAGTATAACTTGTGCAGAATGACGTCTTCCTTGGTGGAGATCCAGGCGGGTTCCCCAAAAATCATCACCTTCATCCGCCGCCGAAACATCTCCTGATCGAAAGCAACCGGGCGGGCCATCCAGAAATCAATCTTCAAGGCCGAACGGGTGTCAATAGCATTGAATTGATAAGGCGGCCGAGACGCAGCCCGCACAGATTCCTCATCCAGAGAAAGATCGCCACCAAACTCCTGCATCATTTTTGGAATGCCGGCGGCAGGAAGGTGGATCACAAAATCCAAATCATGCGTAGTCCGGGGAATACCCCAATAATTGCTTGCCATCGACCCGGTCAGCATATACGGAAGACCGACTCGATTGAGACGTCGCAACGCGTCAACCAACAGCTCTTGCTCGTTCACAATCCCTTTGCCAACTGGATCCGTTCGCGCAAGCGCCGCTCGACCTCCGCTTCGTCGGCCTCGGGGAATTGATGCCGTATGCCCTGTCGGGAAACGTTACACGCGAACTCGTGTAGATCCAGAGCCAGCTTGAGCCGTTGCTCGCCCGTCATTTGGCGGTACTTCTTAATTTGAAAGTCGAGGACGGCTTCCGGTTTCATGTCGTCAATTTAGCCCCTAAAAACCAACGTGCAAACTGCAAAAACCGGCGCAGTCATGCCGGGGAAATGCCCCTACTTGGCGCCCTGTTCAATCCAGGCGCGGATCAAGCCGATTTGCTCTTTGGTCAACGGTCCAATGTGGCCTTTGTTCTTGGGCGGGGGCATGTAGTCATCTGGATCGCCCAGATGCGCGACACTGCTCATCAACGGACTTTTCGCAATGTCTCCAGGCACGACAACCACGCCCTCTTTGCCGCCTTTCAACACGGCCGCGAGCGAGTCAAGCCGCAATCCGCCTTTCGGCTTGGGCGTTTTCGGCCCGTGGCATGGATAACAGGATTTATCGAAAATTGGCTGGACGTCGCTGGCGTAGGTCACACCGGCTTTGGAGGCGGCGGGCGGCAAAAGGCTGGTGTCGTAGCCCGTCTGTTTATCAGCGGCCAGAACGCAAACCGCAACGAAAATGGATGCACTAGCACCACCAACGATCAATAATTTCGGCAACATGGGGCTATTTATTCAAAAACAGCGCCGCTGGTCAAAGATTATTTTGCGCTCCCGAACGACGAAACTGGCAGGCCCTGCCGGGGTTTGATCTTTGGGCGGTTTGCCAGTACTCTGTTTCCAGTGCATCCAATTGCGTTCCAGTTTGAGGGTCTGAAAGTGACGTGGTACGGGATCTTCATGGTTGCGGGGTTCATGGCGGGCTTGTGGACGGCCAGCCGACGCGCCTTGCGCGAAAGAATTCACCCGGAAACCATCTTCGATCTCGGTCCCTGGCTTCTGGTGGGCACGATTCTGGGCGCGCGCACGCTCTACGTCGTGTCTTACTGGAAAGAGGCGTTTGACGGCAAACCGATTACGGAAATCTTCATGGTGCAGCATGGCGGGCTGGTCTTTTACGGCGGCCTCATCGGCGCCACGCTGGCTTGTGTGTTGTTCGCCTTCCGCAGGCATCTTCCCCTGTGGCGGCTGGCGGATGTGCTTGCGCCGAGCATCGCCCTCGGCAGTTTCTTCGGGCGTTGGGGCTGCTTGATGAATGGTTGCTGCTATGGCCGCCCCACGACGATGCCGTGGGGCATCAGGTTCCCTTACGGCCACGAGACCTGGCCCCAATACGTCCATCCGACGGAAATCTACGACTCGCTCTTAAATATGGGATTGTACCTCTTGTTGGTGTGGTTCTTTCGGCGCAAAAAATACGACGGGCAGGTTTTTGCCCTTTATTTGATCTGCTATGCCGTGCTCCGGTCTTTAGTGGAAGCGTTTCGCGGAGACTACCCGGCACTCTACTGGGGCTGGGTAACCCCCGGGCAATTGACGAGCATCCCCATCCTGGCAGCGGGCGCGATTCTGCTGTGGAAGCTGCCGCGAAAGGTGATCCCGATGCGCGCGGTTGTCAAAGCGACCGTGGCCGACAAAGCGTAGAGATGGAACAAAATCCCGACGTGCCTCCCGTGTTCCTGGCCGGCCCCACCGCGGCGGGAAAATCCGCCCTGGCCATGGAACTGGCCGAACGCATCGGAGGGGAAATCATTTCAGTCGATTCCATGCAAGTTTATCGCGGCCTGGACATCGGCACCGCCAAACCATCCCCCGCCCAGCGACAGCGCGTGCCCCATCACCTCATTGATGTGGTTGGGTTGGACGAATCCTTTGACGCCGCCCGTTTCGTTACACTGGCCGGGGCGGCTGTGGCCGGCATCCGGTCCCGCGGGCGGGTGCCGATTTTTTGCGGCGGCACGGGGTTGTATTTCAAGGCCTTTCTCGAAGGGCTGGGCGACGCGCCGCCGTCCGATCCAAAAATCCGCGCCGAACTGGAATCGACTCCGCTGAAGACGTTATTGACGGAATTGCAGCAGCGCGACCCGGCGATGTTTGACAAGGTGGACCGGCAGAATCCGCGCCGTGTCATTCGTGCGCTGGAAGTCATCCGCATCACCGGCCGGCCCTATTCGGAGCAACGGGCCGGCTGGCAGGCCGGGCCGCCCGCCGTTCCCGGCCGTTTCATCGGCCTGACCCGGCCGGCTGGCGAGTTGTCCGACCGCATCCGCCGGCGCGTGGATGAAATGTTTGCCGGCGGCCTGGTGGCGGAAACCGAGGCTTTGTTGCAACGCGGTCTGGGCAAAAATCCCACCGCACTGCAAGCTCTGGGTTATCGCCAGGTAATCGAACATCTTCGGGGCGAACGGCCTTTGGCTGAAACAATTGAGTTGGTCAAAATTCGCACCCGTCAATATGCCAAGCGCCAACTGACGTGGTTCCGGCGGCAAATGAGACTGGACTGGATCATGCTGGAGGGCCACACGCCCCCCTCAGTGGTGCAGATCGAAGAGAGGTTATGAACACAGAATTCAAGGCTTACGATTTACTGAAAAAAGTGCGCCAGGAAAGCCCGGTGGTACATCACCTGACAAATTGGGTGACGATTTACGATTGCGCTCAAATCGTCAAAACCCTTGGCGCCTCGCCTGTCATGGCTCATGCGCCTGAGGAAGTGGCCGATATGACACTGATTGCTTCCGCGTTGGTACTCAATATCGGCACTCCCACCCTGGATTTTGTCGAGGCGATGAAGACGGCGGCGGCCAGTGCGAATCAAAAAGGCATCCCGGTCATTCTGGACGTGTGCGGCGCAGGCGCCACGGCATTCCGCGACCGCATGGTGGCCGGGCTGCTGGACCAGGTCAAAATCGACATCATCAAGGGGAACGCCTCCGAAATCGCCCGTGTCAGTGGAGCCAACATCCGGACAAAGGGTGTTGATGCCGCCGAAGTCGGAGTTGATTTGGAGAAGGTGGCGCACGCACTTTCCCTTCGCCATCAGGCGACTGTGGTCATCACCGGCAAAGTCGATATTGTGGCTGGCCTTCAGGGAATTTGCCGCGTCAAGAATGGCAATGCGCTGATGACTCGCGTCGTTGGCACAGGTTGCATGGCCGCTTCCATCATCGGCGCTTTCGCCGCCGTGGAGCCGGATTATCACAAGGCTGCGGCCTGCGCGCTGGCCTGCTACGGAATTGCGGCGGAATTGGCCGCGGAAAAATCGAGCGGCCCGGCGTCTTTCAAAGCCGCGTTGTTTGACTGCCTCTGCAACCTGGACCAGCTTGCCGTCGAAAAGCTGCAACGCATCGAAACGCAAAAGGACACTGCCTCTTAACTAATTATAAGGCTTTATGACGAATTCCGCGCCCGAACATTTTAACGCCATTGCCAGCCAGTACGCCGTCAGCGAAGTCCACCGCGACAGTCCCACCATCCGCCGGTTGCACGAATTGCTGGCTCCGAAGCCGCCGGACTCGGTTTGTGACGTGGCGTGCGGTCCCGGTCATCTCGCCTTGTCGTTTGCCGGCAAGGTCTCGCGCATTGTCGGCGTTGACGCCGCCCCCAATATGCTTCGGCAATTTGAGAAGCTGGCCGGGGAACGCGACGTGGCAGTGGAGACGGTTCAAGCCTACGCCGACAAGGTGCCTCTCCCGTCCAATTCCTTTGCTGCGGTTGTGTCACGATTGGCGCCGCATCATTATCCCGATGTCGGCAAAGCGGTTGGGGAAATGGCGCGTTTGACCAGGTCCGGCGGCTGCGTGGCTGTGATTGATCTGGAGGGCAGCGAAAACCCGGTCCTCGATGACCTGAACCACGAAATCGAGGTGCTGCATGATCCGTCCCATGTCCGGAGTTACACAGCCAAGCGCTGGCGAGAGTTCTTCGAGACCAATGGTCTCACAGTTGAGTCGCTGGAATCGGGGCAAACCGAAATGCCCGGAGGACTGGCCGTTCGACGGTGGTGTGAAATCGGGAACACGGCACAAGCGGCGCTGGCACAAATCCAAGCGCGGCTGGCGGCGGCTCCCGGGGAGCAACTTGCGGAACTGGGTGTCCGTTTCGAGAATGGCGAGTATTACATTCCCGTTCGCACCCTCATTATTGTTGGACGCAAAAGTTAGTTCACTCAAAACACTGGGAGCAGGCCCGCCATCCTGAGGGTCTCAGCGAGTGGCGTCATGGCGCGAGACCGTATTCCAACTCGATTTCCCGGCTTCAACGCAAAGCCGCAAGGCCGCGAGAAAGCTCGAAACGCAAGATATGAGTCATAGGTCTGAAAAATCGGTAACATCGGCTACACCATTGATAGTCAAGGACTTAGTCGGTAACAAAAGCAGCAACACAACGGTAACAAGTTACCGCATTTTATTGTCTCAACGAGAAAATGGTTAAATTTATCCATCCATTTCAATCATCGGTTGGTTCAACGCCTTCCTTTCCACTAATTGACGCGGGCACCCAATTAATTCGATCTTTTCATTCACGCGTCCATTTATAGAATGGGTGCCGGTAACACCACTGGATGTCTGAATCAGATCCAATGCAGCCTGGCCGGAAGTTTGGCAATGGACGCTTTGTCCCATTTCGTTTCCTGGGTCACGGCAGAATGGGCGAGGTTTGGCGGATCAAGGAGGTGATTGCAAGTGTCGGCGGCGTTTGTTACATATTTCCTGACTAAACAGCAATAACCCGATTATTTGAAATGCCGTTGCGGATTACATGGAACTATCAGGGCGCCGAGAACGTCCGCGATTTCCATCCTGACAAGCTTGTGATCGGTCGATTCAGCAATGATGAAACACAGGGCTTGGATTTGTCCGTTGATATCAATGTGTCGCGCCGGCATGCAGTGATAGAAGTCAGGAATGACATCGTCTGGTTGACCGATCTGGACAGCCGCTTCGGAACTCAAATCAATGGACGGGACATCCGCGGCCACGGGAAAATGCGGCTGTGGCCGGATGACACTATTCTCATTGGACAAACCACTTTGCGCGTCACGCTCATCCCTGACGCCACGCCTGACGCCCCCGTCGCGGCCGGCACCGACGCCAACTTCTCGCATCCTGGCGTGATGATTCTGAAAACAATTAAAACAGACCGCAGCTTGACGTTTGGCAATGACGCGGCCGCGTCTGCAACGGCCAGGTGCCTGGCCATGGTCCTGGATCTTCCGCGGCAATTGGCGGCACAAGCCGGCCGCAGCGAGCTTTTGCAAACGGTCATGGACCGGGTCGTTGAGGCGATTCCTTGCGCGCGGCGCGGCGCACTGCTCATGCGCGATCCGCAACAGGACGCCTTGTTGCTGAAGGCTTATGTCTCCCCCGATGAACCGGCGGTCAGCGCAACGCTGGCCCGGCGGGCACTCGATGAAAAACGCGGCTTCATTTGGCGCTCTTCCGGTGGCGACACGAGCCGCAGCCTGCGCAAGTTTCAAGTCGTGACGGGCATGTACGCCCCGTTGCAGTGGCAGGATCAGGTCTTCGGCGTAATTTGCGTGGATACTCCGGTGGCGACGGACACGTTCCGCGACGCGGACCTGGAATTTCTCATTGCCATCGGCCAATACGCGGGCATGACGATGGCCGATCAGCAGATGCGCGCGGAATTGCGGCAAAGCAACAAGTTGCTGGACCGCTTGCTGGCCAATTTTTCCCCAAAAGTGCGCGCGCTCCTGCTCAATCAAGCCCGCGACGGCAAGTTGCGCCCCGGGGGAGTCAAGTCTGAAATCACCCTGCTGGTGTGCGATATCTGCGATTTCACCCGGCAATGCGCCAAGATGGACGCCCGCGACGTGGTGGACATGCTCAATAATTATTTCCAGCCGATGGTCGAAACCATTTTCCACCATGATGGAACGGTGGACAAATTCGTCGGCGACGCCGTGCTGGCTGTCTTCGGCAGTCCGGAGGCCGACCCGCAACATCACCAAAAAGCCGTGCGCGCCGCCCAGGCGATTCAACAAGCGGTGCAGGCTACCAGCCAGGCACGGGCAACGCGGGGCGAGGCCGCGTGCCGGGTGCGCATTGGTTTGCATTGCGGCGAGGTGTTTCACGGTTTTATCGGGACAGTCGATCGGCTTGAATTCACGGTCATAGGGGACGCTGTCAACCGCTCCTTTCGCTACTGTGAAGGCGCGGACGAGGGCGAGGTGGTGATCAGTCCCGATCTCTTTCAGCATGTCTTCAACCTGATCAAGGCGGATAAAACAGCCATTCCAACCAAGGAAGGCCCCCTGCCTGCCTTCCGCGTCAAAGAGTTCGAGCCATGACCGCAAGCGTGCCGCTTGTCGCTCGCTTTTGCGCCAATTTATGCTATGATAATACTGTTGGTTGAAGCACTCAAACCTTGAAAGCACTGATCTCGCTCAACAAGAGGACCGAACGCGTCTTCCTCATCGGCCTCGAACTCAAATCCGCCTCGAACCATGCCACGCGCGAATCCCTGGATGAGCTGGCCGAATTGGCCGTCACCGCTGGCGGCGCGGTCATAGGCGACGGCGCCCAAAAGCTCGAGGCGCCCGTGGCCGGCACTTTCATCGGTCCTGGCAAGGCGGCGGAGTTTGCCCGGTTTTGCGCGGCGAACGATGTCGATACGGTGGTCTTCGACGACGAGCTGACGCCGGCTCAAAGCCGCAATCTGGAAAAGGTTTTTGGCTGCAAGGTCCTGGACCGCACGGCGCTGATTCTTGACATCTTCGCCCAACGCGCCCAATCGCGAGAAGGCAAATTGCAGGTGGAACTGGCCCAATTGCAGCATCTGCTGCCGCGTCTGACCCGTTTTTGGGGCCATCTTTCGCGCCAATCCGGCGGCATCGGCATGCGCGGCGGCGAAGGCGAATCGCAACTGGAATCCGACCGACGGCGGGTGCAGGAGCGGATTGAAAAAATCAGCGAAGACCTGAAAGCAGTGGGGCAGCGGCGCGCCACGCAGCGCAGCGGGCGGCAACGCAACCTGTGGCCCCTGGCCTCGATCGTGGGCTACACCAACGCCGGCAAATCCACCCTGCTCAACGCGTTGACCGGCGCGTCCGTGCTGGCGGAGGACAAACTTTTTGCCACCCTGGACCCGGCGACGCGCCGGCTGCGCCTGCCGACGAACCAGAACGTATTCTTGACAGATACCGTCGGCTTCATCCGCAAATTGCCGCACGGCTTGGTTGAGGCCTTCAAGGCGACATTGGAGGAAGTGGTCCAGGCCGAATTGCTTTTGCACGTGGTCGATATCAGCCATCCCCAGGCCGCCGAACAGATCGCGGCTGTCAACGCGGTGCTTCACGAAATCGGGGCAGGCGGCAAGCCGACCCTGATGGTTTTCAACAAAATCGACCGGTTCGGCGGCGATGGCCTACTGCAAAAGTTCCTCGATCAATATCCCAAGGCGGTGGCGGTGTCGGCCAGCACCGGCCAGGGCATTCCGGCGTTGATCCAGGAGTTGGGCACGCAACTGCGGCCCATCCGCGAATTTGTCGAACTGCGCGTGCCGCATGGCGACTCGGCCGTGATTGCGCGCCTGCATCAAGTGGCCCAAGTCGTCGAGCGCGATTATGAAGGAACCCAGGCGCGGTTCAAAGCGCGCATCCCACCGCAGTGTCATGCGGAATTTGAGCCCTACATTGTGCGGCACCTGGGAAACGGGCAACCCGCCCCCGTCGCGAGCTGACACGGTCGGCTTCAGATGCGTATCCCGCTTCGGAGGTGCCGCCTCACTTCGCAGGCTGATTTGACACCCGGTCGCCGGCAATTTTCACGCCGTTCAATTCCGCAATCAAGCCGGTCGTTTTGCCCTTCTTGTTCCTGACGAAGCTGACCCTCAGATTACCTGCCTGCGGATTGAAAAAACTGGTTTCACTTGCAGGGAAAAGTTCGCAACCAAGGTAACCGCCGCTCAAAGTGGGAGCAACGGTCTCGAGATGGGAGCCTCGTATGGAGGCGACCAGATGGTCGCCCATTTCATCCGTCTCACGGCGCACACTGAGGATCGGGCCCAAATGGATCAGTCCGAAAAGGAACGCCTTCCTGTATCGCCCAGCGAAGCCGTCATAGAGCCTGGCATTCGCTTGAATCGGAGCCGGCGGTTTGGGGATTTCGCCGGAGATTTTGGTCATCTCAAAGCAGCCCTGCGGATAGACGAAGAACAATTTCAGCGCCTGGCTGTTGGTCGCGGGAAGAAATGTCACCCGTGTGTCGAAGAAGTCGTTGCGGAAAACCGAGGCCGATTGAGGATACAGTTCATAGACCGCGTAGCGTTCGCCAGACCGCCCGAGCCATTGAGCCAGCCACCGTTTGCCTTCGCGACGGATGGTGTAAATATTCGAGTTCTTGTCAATCTGGTATTGCCCTGAGCATTGGTCATCGAAGGCGGTATCAGCCGGCGCTAATCGCTCCGGCAAGGGCGATCTGCCGCCCAGCAAGCGTTCATTTTCCGTGACTGCTGGAAGGAATCTGCTGTTGGAGCAATTTGACAAGACGACGACGCCCCGGCGCTTTTTGCAATCGAAGGCAAGGTCCGCGCTGAAGCCATAGGTCAGACCGCCATGCATGAAGACGGTTTCATTTCCCCACCAAGCGAGCCGGCGTTGGGTTCCATCCTCCAGTGCATGGTAGGCCTCGGCTTCCTGCATCAGGGCGCGCAGTGGAGAGGGTGTCAGCCCCGCATAAGCTGAGATGAATTTGAGCAGGTCATTGGCCGTGGAGTGGATGCCGCCGGCGCCCGGCAGAAAGGAAAAGTCCTCGCCCATCACGCGCCGGTCAGGCAGGCAATGACCGCCAGCCAGCCGCGGCCTCATCTCTGAAGGCACGGTGATGTGCGTGCCGTCCATTCCCAAGGGCCGGCAGATCCGCTCCTCCAGCAGCGTCTCGTAATCCTTGCCCGCTTTGAGCGAGATGACATAGCCCAGCAACGCCACGCCCAGATTGGAATACTCCTGCCGGGTTCCCGGCGCCCGGCCCAGCTTGCAATGGGATAGAAAGTCGTAGAACTGCGCGACCGTGTAGCCCTCCCCCGGATTCCTCCAACTTCGAGGCGTCTCATTGTTGACATCGCGCGGCAGGCCGGAGGTGTGGGTGGCGAGGTGCAGCAGAGTGATCTGCCGGCCTTGATACGTTGGCATTTTGACGGAGGCAGGCAGATACCGTTGCACCGGGTCGTCCAGCTTCATCTCCCCGCGATCAACCATATCCTGGAGCAGCAAAGCCGTGAACACCTTGGTAATTGAGCCGATTTCGAAAAGCGTATCGCCGTCCACCTCGCGGTCGGTGCCATTGTCCAGCTTTCCGTAGCTGATGACCCGCCGGCCATGCTCATCCGCAATCCCCACCACCAAACCGACCGGCTCCCGGCCGATGTTGTCCTGCAGCATGGTTTGGATTTCAGCCTCCGTAAGCGTCTGCGTGACCATTGCCGGGGAGGAAGCCTCGCCGTGCATATTTTCCGCCGCGACGTTTAACAACAGCGGCAGGAGCGCGAGCGGGAGAAGCGGGAATTCATGATTTTGGATTCTCATCTTTGACGCTCGTCACGAGCCAGGCACCAGCCACAGATAACACGGCACTGTAGGCAAAGGCAACCGGAATGCCCGCTGCCGCCCAGAGCAGCCCCACGATGATGCTCGACAGAAAATCGCCGATGCCGTTGACCGTGGCCAGCTCCCCGAAGGCCATGCCCCGGTGCTTTTCTTCAACGAGTTCGGCGCAGTAGGAATCTTCCAAAGTTTCCTCCAGCGCGACGCCCATCCCCCCGAGCACGAATATGAGTGACAGGCTACAGAAGCCGACCGGCGCGACGCTAACGCAAAGGGTCATGACCGCGCCGAGCGAAAAGCCAGCGGCGAGCAGCCATTTCTTGGCAAAGTGGTCCACGAGCCAGCCGCCGATGTAACTGAACGCCGCGTAAAAGATGTTCTGGAGAATGTACAGGGCCACGGCCACGCTGGCGGCTTTGGCCGTGCCGGACCGGGGAGTTAATTTCTGGGCCGCCAGCAGGATCAGCATTTTGTGGGCAAAGGAGCCCGCTCCGAACAAACCCGCCGCCAGCAGGAATTTCCTGTAAAACCCTGTTTGACTGGCTGGGGAACCGCCGGCGGATTTTGAGGGCCATCGAGACGGCGCGCGATGCAGCGCGTCAGCCTGCTGTGCCTGCCTGAACTGTGCATCACCGGCTACGGCTGAGGAGACGCGTTTCATTCGGCCAACACGGCGGAAATGGCCGCGCAAAACCTGGCCGAATTGCTCCCGGCCACGCGCGGGAGGATTGTTCCCTTTGGTTTGCCGGTGCTTTACCAGAATGGCCCGTTCAATTGCGCCTGTCTGGCGGTGGACGGGGCCATCGTCGGTGTTGTGGCCAAGCGGTTCCTGGCGGAGACGGCATTCATTACGAACCCCACTGGTTCAAGCCTTGGCCGCAGGGATTGCGGCGGGAAGTGTCGAGCAACGGTGTGACGGTTCCGATGGGCGACCTTCTGTTCAACTGCCGAGGGATGAGGATGGGTTTTGAAATTTGCGAGGACGCCCAATGGGAAATCAACCGCCAGAGTGGTTCGGTGCTGGTAAGGATTCTGCGCCAATCAAATGAAAGGGGACTTCAGCCGGCTTTTCCAAACGAAGGTTGGATTTTCCACGTGATGCGCAACCCGCCGCTCCGGATTGGCCAGGGTGTAAATCTCGTAATCAAATGGTCTTTGGCGGTAAATGCCGCCGAAAAGCCGGCGTAGCCGATGCTGCCACACGAGGGCAAACTCCAGCTTCCGCGCCCAAGTTGGCGCTGCGTTCACCATCACCTGTGCTTCCCTCACGGCGCTGGCGCTCAGGGCCAGGTTTTCACCCGTGTCGGTAAACGCGGATGTGAACCGCCGAAGAATGCCCATCCGAATCTTGGCCTTCAGCAAGCGCAGCACCCAATCGGCATCACCCGCGACGCGCCACTTCGCATCGAAAAACAAGCCGTGGTCATCAAGGATGCTTCTGCGAAAAAACGTGGAGCAGGTGAATGTTTGCAAATGCAACACCATGGTATGATATGGGGAAGGGACCTGCACCTTTCGATAACACAGGCAATCGCCCAAGGCATCCACCACCAGGCAATCCGCGAAGAGCACGTCTATTTCAGGATGGCGGTCGAAATGATCGGACACCGCTTGCAGCGTCCCGGGCAAGTATTGTTCATCGCAGTTCAAATAGGCCAGAATATCGCCGCGGGACTTTTTTAATCCACGATTCACGGCATCATACATCCCCGCATCCTTCTCAGCGCAGGCCGTGACCCGCCGATCCGACAAGAGCCAGTCCAAAGTGCCGTCGTCGGAAAGGCCGTCCTGAACAATATGCTCCAACTCAACTCCCTGGTCCGCCACCGAGGCGATGCAAAGCTTGAGCCAGGCGGAACTTCTAAAACTTGGAGTGATTATGGAAAAGCGCATCAGGACATCACTCCACTTCCATGGCATACCGTTGCGGCAGGGATTCGCGCAGGAATTCAGACCGGGGCTTTTTCTTCATCCCGCCGTTCAGGCTGATGCCCAATCCCACAGGTCCCAGGAGAGTAAACAGTTCGTTGCTCAAGGAGCCATAAACGAACAAAAAACAGACAACCTGGGCCGCATAATACGATAATAACACAGCGTTAATCCGGTGCAGCCTCGCATCGCCGTAACGGTAGTTGGAGTAAAGAACCCGAAAGCCCGCAGTCAACACCCACAGAAACGCCACCGATCCGGCGATTCCAAATGGAATGATCACGGAAAGAGGCCCGCTGTGATAGTCCCCCGCAACGATTCTTTCCTCATAATTGTTGAGCATTCCCAACTGAATGGCGTCCAACGTTGCATCCATCTCGGCTGGATCAATGGAATATCCCTTGCCGACCATCAAATACTTTGGCGCGTCCTGCCACACCTCCGACCACATTTGCAGCCGCCAATCGACCGTGCCCACGGCGTCCGCCCGGATTGCCGAGTCCACATTGACCGGGAGAAAACTTATGGTGCGTTGCACAGATGTAGGCAATCGGCCGGCGCAGAGCGCCACCGCTACAAAGCCGCCGATGGCCAACCCGGTCAGAATCGGGAACAAACGGGTGCGCAGCAGTCCTTCGAGGCAGAATTGGAAGACAAAAATAAGAAACAGCAGCACCAGGGCCGAACGAAATCCCGCGAAGAGACCGGCCCCAACCGTTAAACAGAGGAAGACAAATCGCCAGGGTTTGTACCAGTCGCAAAGCCCCCGAACGCCGTAGCGCACCAGCAGGCAGGACAGGCCTGCAATGCAGGCCGGCGCGAAGCCCGAGATGCGGTCCACGGTGGCCGATCCAAGTTCACTTTGGGCCTGGCCCACGGCGTAAATGGCTGGCACAACATAATAAAACGAGTAAAAGGCCGGCCCCAGCGTGTAAATCAGGTTGCTCAAGGCGTAGCTGGTTCCAGAGACGAAATACAGCCCGGCCATTTTACGGCTTTTATGAATCGGAACTTCCCCGGCCGTCAGGGCAAAAAAACCAATGATGGCGCCCAAGACATATATGTAATTCTTGCCGCCATGGGCTGCCCCTCCCAGGATTCTGATCCCGATTCCACCACGGTAGAACGCTGTGCCAATCACCACCGCCGCCAGCAGCAGAAGCGGAGTGGTCATTTCCGGGACGGACCGGAATGGCCGCCGCCCCATGACATGGTTCAGGACCGAAAGCCCAAAACTCAACCCTGCGAGCATGAGCCAGAAGGCAGGCTCGCCCGGCAGGAAATTGGCGCTGAAGGCCGAATTCCAAAGAAAGATCAACAAGGCGTGATGCCATTTGATGAAAGCAGGCAGGGCCAGAAAAAACAGGAGCATGCCGATGAGCATCAAAGTCAACTCGTCGGGCGACGAGGCCAGAACGCCAAGAATCAATGCCAGTGGAATGGCAATGAGGTAGGCGGCAAATACTCTGTATTTATTAAACATAACCGGCAATCGACGGCTCATTCATCCCGGGTCCATCGCCAGGGTTTGCTGCGCAACCAGTACTGGCTCGCGCTTGGGCACCGCCGCCCTTCTCTTGACCCCGCCGTTCAGGCTGACACTAAATCCACAAAGTCCCATAAAAAGATACAGGTCCGTGCTCAGAGCACCAAAGATAAAGAAGAAACAGAAACAACGGGCCAGATAATAGCTTAACAAGACGCAGTTGATCCGGCGCAATTTCGCATCGCCAAAACGATAGTTCCGGTAAAGGACCTGATAGCCGCCGATCAAAACCCAGAAAAACCCAATGACTCCGAATATGCCAAATGGGATCAAGACGGAAAGAGGTCCGCTGTGGTAGTCGCCCGCCACCATATTGGTTTCATACGCGCTGACGGGCATCCCCATGCGGGAGGCCTCATTCACCGCCTGGATTTCTTCTGGATTAATGGAATATCCTTTGCCGAGGATCAGGTACTTGGGCACTTCCTTCGCCACAACGTCCCACATTTGGATCCGCCAATCGGTCGATGATTGTGCCTCCACCAGAATCTCGGAATCCACTTTGACGGGCAGGAAGCTTATGGCGCGCTGGACGGACCCTGGCATCGAGCTGGAAAAAAACAGGATTGGGATAAAACCCAAGACGGCCAGCCCCGCGACAATCGGCAAAAAGCGCGTGCGCATCAATCCTTCAAAGTAAAATTGGACGACAAACAAGAGAAAGAGCATGACCAGGGCGCTGCGAAATCCCGCTAGGCCGCCCGCCACAATCGTCAGGCATAGGAATACGAACCTCCAGGGTTTGGACCAATCAAAAAGCCCCCGTATGCCGTAGTTGGCAAACAAAAAGCTCAAGACGGCGAAGCTGGCCATCGCGAAACCTCCAATGCGAACAACATCGGATCCGGCGGCTTCGGCCGCATACTGGCCCACGGCTTGGGTGGTCGGCAAAATGAGATAAAAGATATAAAAGGCCGGACCGAGCATAACAATGACGTTGGCCAAGGCATTCGTTGTCCCGGAAATGAAGAACCAATTGGCCATCTTCCGACTTTTGACAATGGGAACCGCCTCGGATGTAAAGGCAAAATAGCCGAGGATGGCGCCCAGGACAAAGACATAATATCTTCCCCCATAAGTCGCCCCTCCCAAAGACGCGAGGCCAATCCCGCCGCGAAGCCACGCTGTGCCCAGCACCACGGCCGCCAAAAAAAGTAGCGGGCGGGTCATTTCCGGCGCAGGCAGGAATCTTCTCTTGAAAAGAACATGGTTCAGAAATGAAACCGCAAAACTAACGGCGGCACAACAAAGCCAAAAATCCGGCCGGCTGGGCAGAAACGTGGCACTGAATGCAGAATTCCAGAAGACAATCAGCAAGACGTGGTGCCATTCCAAAAAAATGGGCAACGCAAGAAAGAACAGGAGCACGCCTATCATTTCAAAAGGAAGCAAGCCCGGCCAGACAACAAGGAAGCCCAAGATCAATGCCACAGGGGCAGCAATCGCGTAAATAATTACAAGTCGGGAGAATTTAAACATGTCTCGCCATCCACCCTCGATTTTAAGCAAATGGACTCGTCGTCACAATCATATTTTATAATACGAGCCGGGCTGCAATTTGCGCGCCAAGTCAGACTGGATGGATTTCCTTCGAGCGGCCCATGGCGCGACGCGAAAGTCCAATGGTTGCATGGATGCGGTGACGTCCGTTTCAAATACTACAGGAGGGCGTTTCATCCAACCTGGCCAATGATTTTTGACACGAATTGGCAAAATTACCCTGAATTGGCCGGAGTATTCGCACCGGCGGTGCAGGTTCAGAACATGGGTAACACATCTGGTTCAATACATAGGTAACACTTAAAAGAGGCGTTGGGAGCCGGCAGGCTCCCGGATGCTTTGGAAAGAGAGTCAACCTATGGCTCAACGGGTCAAGTTTGCATTGAAGTCGCTGCACACGGAGAGCTGTCGTGCTTTGTGTCAGGAATATGGAGTCAGCCCCAAGACGGGCTACAATCCGCTGTGCGGTCTCAGTCTTTAATTGTACTGCCGAATTCAGGGTGATTCAGGCCGTTTCAAATTCAAACCAAAAAAAGAATCATGAAATCTCCAATTTCAAATTTTAGATTCTCCCGCAAGAGCCGGTGGCCCTGCGCAATGCAAAGAACCGGTCAAAAAATTGCACTAAATCGCACCTGCTCGCATCTAATCCGGCCTAATCGCACCATATTGAAACATTTTTTATTGCCGCCAAAAGCCGATTTGCGCCCGGTCGCCTTGTCAGGTCGCGGCGCCTCTTTACAAATTCCTCCCCCCATTGTAATTGTCCCCCGGAAGATTTGGGTTAGGATTACGAGCAGGAATAGGATTCTATGAAAAAACTTGCCATTGGCTGCGGTGTTCTTGTCGTTCTGGGCATCATCGTCCTGGTAATTATCGCCATTGCGGGCGGGAGCTATAATCGTTTGGTGCGCCTGTCGCAGGCGGTGGACAGTTCGTGGGCTACAGTGCAAACCGACTATCAGCGCCGCGCAGACCTGATTCCGAACTTGGTGGCCACGGTGTCCGGCGCGGCCAATTTTGAAAAATCCACCCTGACGCAAATCACCGAGGCGCGCGCTTCGGTGGGCAAGGTCAACATCAATCCGAATGTCGCCCCCAATGACCCCGCCAAGCTGGCCGAATTCGATCAGGCGCAATCCCAGCTTTCCTCGGCACTCTCACGCCTGCTGGTGGTCGTGGAGCGCTATCCTGATCTGAAAGCCACGGGCAATTTCGTCACCCTCCAGGCCCAGTTGGAAGGAACGGAGAACCGCATCGCCGTCTCCCGGCGCGACTTCAATAATGCCGTGCAAGCTTACGACACCGCGATCAAGTCCTTTCCCGCCGTCTTTTATGCGGGCGCATTGGGCTTCCATGAGAAGCCCTATTTCTCAGCCGCAGCCGGAGCGGAAACAGCGCCCAAGGTGCAGTTTGATTTCAATGCCACGACGCCCGCGCCTGCGCCCGCCAAACCATGACCGCCATGAGCCGTTTTGGTTTCATTATCATTTGGATTT
Source organism: Limisphaerales bacterium (assembly GCA_052325505.1). Lineage (GTDB taxonomy): Bacteria > Verrucomicrobiota > Verrucomicrobiia > Limisphaerales > Palsa-1400 > DASRLE01. The sequence continues at coordinate 85,153 of JBKQUS010000136.1, read as the reverse complement.
GGTGTCTCTCGGCCGTTGCGGACGAAGTGATTCCGCCTGCGCCCGCGCGTTACTTCAATGATTACGCGCAGGTCGTGAACGCTGCCACCGCGGACCAGTTCAATACGCAGTTGGAAAACTTTGAGCGCTCGACCGGCAATCAAGTGCTGGTGGCAATCTATCCGAAGATTCAATCGGATTCTTCCATTGATGATTATACGATCCGCGTGGCGCGCTCGTGGAAGGTGGGTCAAAAGGAAAAGAACAACGGGGCGGTATTGTTCGTTTTCATTGCGGACAGGAAGATGTTCATCCAAGTGGGGTACGGTTTGGAAGGGACGCTGCCTGACGCGATTTGCAAACAAATCACCGAGTATGAGATCAAGCCGCGTTTCAAGGCGGGGGACTACGCCGGAGGCTTGACTGCCGGGGTCAACGCCATTCTCGCCGCGACCCGGCATGAATATAAAGGAACCGGAACCACAGTTTACGAGTAAAAGCACCGCCAGACCGGGCCAAACTCCGGGATGATGGTCTGGCTTGTCCCAGGCTTGTTCATTTTGCTGGTTATTCTCTCTCGCAGCTCCACAAGACATGGCTGGGTGATCGGCAGCGGTGGTTGGGGAGGCTATTCCGGCGGTGGCTGGGGAGGTGGAGGCGGTGGAGGATTCTCGGGAGGCGGCGGAGGTTTCTCTGGCGGCGGCGGCAGCTTTGGCGGGGGAGGCGCCGGGTCAAGTTGGTGATATGAAAGCGCGCGAATTTTTAAACCAGCTTGAGCACGACGCCATCGTCAAGACGATTGCCGACACCGAGGCCAAAATGCGCGGCGAGATCCGCGTCTTCATCAGCCGCAAGGAGCCGGAAGATGCGGTGGCCGCCGCGGAAAAGGTTTTCCATCACCTGAAGATGCACAAGAATGAGGAACAAAACGGTGTCTTGCTGTTCGTCGCTCCGCGCGTCAGGAAGTTCGCCGTCATTGGCGACAGCGCGGTTCATGCGCAGTGCGGTGATGAGTTCTGGAAGGAAGTCACGCAGGAAATGTCGGGCTATTTTGGCAAGGGTGAATTTACCGGGGGAATTCTCCATGGCGTGCGGCGCGCGGGAAAACTTCTGGCGCAACACTTTCCCCGCCATCCGGGCGATAAAGCGCCGCAGCCCGGCGACATCGCGCACGATTGACCGTGCCCGGTTGTCAGAGTGTTCAAAGCGCCCGCAATGCGGCGCGCACAGCGGCGACCAGCGCCGCCACGCGCACCGGCAAAGGAAAATCCGACGGAACTTCAAAGGTGTAGCTCTGGCGGGTCTTGTGGGTGATGAGATGGAGCGATTCGGGCCATTGCGGACGCTCGGCGGGATTGACGTGGGGCCGGATGATGCCATTTTCCGCCGGCCAAGTGTCAATCAACGGCGCCCGCTCGATCGGACACACTTCCGACACCGCCTCGACAATTCCGCCAGCGAGGGAGGCCCGTTGATCGGGATTCAGCTCATAGAGGTAAAAGCCGTGCGATTCCCAATCCTCATGCAAACAAAGTGACAGATCGAAGTCCGGCTGCTGTTCCAGCCAATGCACGTGGGCGCGAGTTTCCGCGCTCTGCAAATGGCGGTAGTCGCGGTTGAGATCAATGCCTTGAGAATTCTCGCGCCGATTCAGCAGAAAACCGGTCGGGTTCAAACAGGGGCAAAACCAGATCGCCATGTCCGCCGGCCAGAGGTCCTCCTGAAGCAGTTGCAAAGCGGCCAGCGGACCGGCCGGTTCGTCGCCATGTATTCCGGCGGATAGATAAAGACGCTTGGGGGCGGACTCCATCAAGCGCCGCCAGGCGACGAAGTTCAAGGGTTGGGCCGCGGGTTCGGAGGCAAGAGGGACAATGTCGCCGACCCAATTCTTCGCGCCGGCGGCTTTTTCCATTTCGCGCAGGACCATGGGGAGGTCGAGGGTCTCGCCGCGATAGCCGCCGATGTTTTTACCCAGGCGCTCCACTGCTATTGATCGGAAAAACCGTGCTTGTCCCAATCGGGGTCCAGGCCCAGGTCCTTGATCATCTGCAAATCCCGTTCCACCGGCTGATTGAGCGTTGTCAAATAGTTTCCGACCATGAGGGCGCTGGCGCCGGCATGAAAGACCATGCTTTGCATGTCGCGCAGATTGACCGTGCGGCCTCCCGCGACCATGATTTCCTGGCGCGGCAGGATGAAGCGGAAACAGGAAATGGTCTTGAGAATCTCCAACGGCGCGAGCGGTGGCACATTTTCGAAAGGCGTGCCCTTAATGGGGTTGAGAATGTTGATGGGCACGACATTGGCCCCGACTTCCTTCAAGGCGAAAGCCAGCTCGCAGCGGTCTTCGCGCGTTTCGCCCATGCCGATAATGCCGCCGGAACAGATTTTGATTCCGGCCCGTTTCAAATGGGAAATCGTCTGGAGCCGGTCGTCGTAGCTGTGCGTACTGCATTGGCTGGGGAAAAACCGCTTCGAAGTTTCCAGATTATGCCCGTAACATTCCACTCCCGCCTCCTTCAAACGATCCGCCACCCGCTGGCTTTGAATGATGCCCAGCGAAACGTCAGGCCGCGTCTTGCCGCTCTTGGACAGTTCGCGGACGCGGTCGCAGATCTCATCCAGCATCGGCCCTTCCTTCAGTCCGCGCCAGGCCGCGACCAATCCCACCGCCGTGACGCCGTTGCGCTCCGCTTCGTCCGCCGCTTCCTGCACCGGCTCCGGATCAATGAAACCGTACTTGGGCGAGCCGGTCTGGTAAAAGGACGATTGCGCGCAAAAGCTACAATTCTCCGAGCAGGCCCCCGCTTTGGCGTTGACGATGGAGCAGAGGTGGATCTTGTTGCCCTTGAAATGCTGCCGGATGCGGTTGGCCCCCGCCATCACGTCTAGGATATCGGCCGATCCCTCCACGTCGAAGAGCCACAGCGCCTCGTGGCGGGAGATTTCGCCGCCGTTAATAACGTGCCGCGCCAGCTCGGAAATCCGTGTCTGGCAATCTACGTCAACCAGTTCCTCAATCATGGTTTACACAATACCGGCACAACCCGCTGGGTTCAAGCGGCAAATGAGTTTTCCGAAGTCACAAGACGACCTCGGTTCCGACGCCCTTCTTTGTGAAGATTTCCAGGAGCACGGCGTGGGACAAGCGGCCATCCACAAAGGAGACTTTCTCGACGCCGGCTCTCACGGCGGCCAGGGCGCCGTCCACTTTCGGAATCATGCCTTTGTCAATGATTCCGGATTTTTTCAGGGCGTCCACTTCGCCGATGCGCAAGTGGGGGATGACGGTGGCCGGGTCTTTGGGGTCGCGCAGCAGGCCGGGCACGTCGCTCATAAACACCAGGCGGCGCGCTTTGAGGGCGATGGCCGCCTGCGCCGCGGCAGAGTCCGCGTTGCAGTTGTAGGGTTTGCCGTCCGCGCCAAGCGCGGTGGGACTGACGACCGGGATGACGCCGTTGCGGAGGCAATCCAGCAACGGCTCGATGTTGACGCCGGTGACGTCGCCGACAAATCCCGCGTCCAACTGTTTGCCTTGCGGTCCGGTGAGCAGCATTTTGCGGCAGGTGAAAATGTCGGTGCCGGAAAAGCCCCTGGCCCGGCCGCCTTGTTGGGCGATGGTTTCAACGATCTCCGGATTGATCTCGCGGGAGAGAACCTGTTCGACGACCCGTGCGGCGGGTTCGTCAGTCACGCGCAGGCCCTGGATGAAGCTGGTTTTCAGGCCGGCTTTTTCCATGGCGCGGGTGATGGCTTTGCCGCCGCCATGCACTACCACGGGATGGATGCCCGCCGCCGACAGGAATACGATGTCCAGCGCCACGCCGTCACGGCCTGACGAGTCGGGGGAATCCATGAAGCTGCCGCCGTATTTGATGACGAACGTGCTGCACCGGAACCGTTGCAAGTAGGGCAGCGCTTCCAACAACACGTCGGCTTTGGAGATCAAGGATTTCATAGATCTGGATTGTGAATGTCACCCGCCCAATGATGACGGATCAGTGATGTCGCCTTTGTTGAAATCGACGTAGGCCTCGGTCAGGTCGCCGGAATACATCCAGGCGCGGGCGTTGCCCTGGTGCAGGTGAATATGGAGGTCGAACTCCTTTGCGGTCGTGATCCGGCACAAGGCCCTGAAGGTGACGCTGGTGGGGCGGCCCCATTTGAGCGAGTAAAGAATTTCCGGGCTGCCGGGCAGGCTGTAACCCACATCGACACCGGTTTCAACCACCCCGGCGGAGGAGTAACCGAGCGCGCAAAGGATGCGGCCCCAATTCGGGTCGCCGCCGCACCAACTGGTTTTGACGAGCAGGCTGTTGGCCACGGAGCGGGCCGCGGCATCGGCGTCGGCCCCGGTTTTCGCGCCCTGCAACCGCACGGTGATGAAGCGCGACACACCTTCTCCGTCAAGCACAATTTTTTTGGCCAGTTCCAGCGTGACATGGTCCAAAGCGGCCTGAAAGATCCCCAAGTCGGACGAGCGGGCGGTGAGGGCGGGATTGCCCGCCCGGCTGTTGGCCAAAACGAGCACGGTGTCGTTGGTGCTCATGTCGCCATCGACGGTGATGCGGTTGAAGCTTTTTGCGACGGAGTGATTCAAGGCGGCCTGCAAGGTCTTTGCCTCGATGGTGGCGTCGGTGGTCAAAAAGCAGAGCATGGTGGCGTGCAGGGAGCGCAAGGCGGGCCGCGCGCCCGTGGGACTCATGCCCGGCTGGATCATGCCGGCGCCTTTGCAAATGCCGCCGAGCCGCGCCGTTTTGCGACCGAGCTGAAATTCAACCGCGATCTCCTTTGACTGGGTGTCGCTGGTCATGATGGCTTCGGCGGCGTGGTGAGCGTGATCGGGGGTGGCTTGAAGGATGCGGGTGGCTTCGAAGATGCCTTTTTTGACGTTGGTCATGGGCAGCGGGACACCAATGCGGCCAGTGGATGCCACCAGGACGTCGATAGGTGAAATTTTGCAGGCGCCCGATGAAGCCAGTGCAGAGGCGGTCATTTGGGCCATGGCTTCGGCATCGAGAAAGCCCTGGCGGCCGGTACAGGCGTTGGCGTTGCCGGAATTGGCCACCACGGCTTGGGCGCGCCCGCGTTTGACCCGCGCCACGCACAATTTGACCGGCGCGGCGCAGACCTGGTTTGTGGTAAACGTGCCCGCCACGGCGGCCGGTCGGTCCGAAACAATCAGGGCCAGGTCGCGTTTTTGGCCTTTGTTCGACCCCTTGCCCGTGCCGAGCTTTTTGATGTCGCAAAACGCACCCGCGGCCAGAAACCCCCGCGGGGCCGTGACAGAGCCTTCGATGGATTTGAAAGAAAGTTTTTTCACCAATGACCCAAGACAGAAATAGAAACAGAGCCGGGTGTCAACAACCATCGGTTACGTGCCGGGGGAAGCCGGCGATTGTCCAACTTTTTCAGAAATTTTTTCAGTAGAGTAGGCGGAGTGGGAAAGAGGCGGTTTGAACAGACCATAGTTGTCAGTACCACATTCCCATTCCGCCCCTCATCGAACCGAACGGACGGATTTCCCATATTCGGCTCTCCGAACTCATTCATCAGATTGCCCTCCAAGCCGCCGTGAGCGGCAGTTCATAAAGCCCACATTTCCGGTGCAACCAATCCGCTGCCTCTGTTCCCTACAGTGCCCAGCGACAGTTGTGGTTGCGCCAGAGCCATCGGCGCATCCGATTCTGGCTGTACCGCTGCATCTGATTCATCACTTCCGTGCTGTTGCCGTAGTGAAAGTATCCGGCCCATCCGCGCAGGACTTGGTTGGCTTTCTTAACCACTTCCGCAACGGCTTCCCATTGCGTCTGGGATTAAAGATTTCCCCCAAGCTTTCGCGCAAGACCCGCCGACTTTTTTGACTGGGCTCGACGTGCAGGTAGATTTTCCCTCGTGGTGACCGCCGCCCAGTCAGATTGAAACCCAGAACACTACCCCTCCTGGCGGATGTCCCCCACGCGGGTTTTCTTTTCGTTGAGCGTCAATCCGTGGGCTATCAGCCACTTCTTGGTTCGTTCCAATACCTGCTGGCTTTGTCCGGGGTTATTGTCCGGGTTGCCCCGGCCATCCCCGCGTCCTTCTCTTCGCCTCTCCGCATTGAGCAAGTGTCCCCCCATGGCGCTTTGGGCGTGAACTTGCGGCTGAAATACGCGTCAAGCACCCCGGCCTCAGCGTTACTATGGGGAACACTGACTTCACCGTCAACGCCGCCCGCCTTCCTGGCACTGGAAGTACCAGTCGTTGAGTTGGACGGTGGACATGTTGGTGGACATCGTGAGCAAGAACGGCAACCTGCTGCTCAACGTCGTGCTTCGCCCGGATGGCTCGCTCGACCCCGAAGTCGAGACGATGTTGCATGAATTGGCCGGCTGGACGGCCATCAACGGCGAGGCGATTTACGGCACACGACCCTGGCGGGTTTATGGCGAGGGAGAGGTGAAAGCCAAAGGCGGCGCGTTCAGTGAAAATTTTCGCTACACCGCCGATGACATCCGCTTCACGACCAAAGGCAGGACGCTGTACGCGATTGCGCTGGGTTGGCCGGACAACGGCCAGGTTGCCGTGAAATCCCTGGCCAAAACAGCCGAGGTCCGCACCAACAGAATCCGGCTTGTTGATCTGCTCGGTTGCAGGGGCAGGTTGAAATTTACCCAGACCGACCGGGGGATTAACTGTGGAGTTGCCCGCGCAAGCAGCCCGCGGTCTGACCTGCTCTCTCAAAATCACTGGAGGCAAATTGGAGCCGGTGATACACCAGGCTGGTAATCAAGTACATACGAAAAATTGAATATTTTTTCTAAAGTCCCGCCTCATTGCATCCGATATTAGTTGTACAATTGCCACCGCTGCTCCGGGAGTAGCAGAATGAATGGCAAACAAATGAACACGAGAATATGAGCAGCATGACTTTGCAAACCCAGAAAAGCCTTCAGAATCCAAGTAATTCCAGCACCACCACCGTCACCGCGCCGACCCCGCCCGTCAAGAACAACGAGCCTGTCGCCAACAGTGGCGAAACAAGTTTTGCCACGCCGTTATCGGTGCCATCACCGTCCAGGAATTACTTCTACGCCTCCATCGGCGCGATTCGAGCGGGCCACTACACGGAGTTCTAGCCGTCGCTCCGCTCACTGCCCCTCGGCCGGGGTGAAGCCGAGCATGTGCAACTTTTGGTAAATGCCGCCGCGCGCCAGTAATTCGCCGTGGCGCCCCGTCTCCGCAATTTCCCCTTGATCCAAGACCACGATCACGTCCGCGTGTTGGATGGTGGATAGACGATGGGCGATGCAGATAGTTGTCCGCCCCTTCATCAACTGATCCAAGGCAGCCTGGACAATGCGTTCCGATTCGTTGTCCAACGAGCTGGTCGCTTCGTCCAGCACCAGGATGGGGGCGTTCTTCAATATGGCGCGGGCAATGGCGATGCGCTGCCGCTCGCCGCCGGAAAGATTGGTTCCCTTTTCGCCCACGACCGAATCGTAGCCCCGCGGCTTGCCCTGAATAAAATCGTGGGCAAACGCGCCGCGGGCTGCTTCTTCAATCTCCGCAAAGGCGGCTTCCGGGCGGCCGTAGGCAATGTTTTGGCGGATGGTGTCGTTGAATAGAATGACCTCCTGCGTGACCACGGCGATTTGCGAACGAAGATCGCGCAAGGCCACCTGCCTCAGATCAATGCCGCCGATGCGGATGATGCCCTCGGTCGGATCGTAAAAGCGCAGCAGCAGGTTGGTCAGGGTCGTCTTGCCGGAACCGCTGCTTCCCACCAGGGCCACCATTCGGCCCGGCTCGACCCTCAATTGGATGTGGCGCAGAACAGGCTTGTCGCCGTAGCTGAAGCTGACGTTATCAAATTGAATTTCCGCGCCGACCGCCTTGAGCGGCACGGGTCGGGGCGCTTCGGTCAGAGTGGTTTGGGTGACCAGCAGTTCAAAAACCCGCTGTGTGGCCGCCCGCGCCTGGTGCAACTGGCTTTGTACGCGGATGATGGCCTTGACCGGCCCGTACATCATCATGAGGGCGCCGATAAACACCATGAACTGGGTGGGGCTGGCCGACCCGGCAAGGTAAAGCAATAAAATGGCCACGCCGAAGGCGGCCAGGACTTCAATAATGGGGCCGGGCGTTTCGGTGGAGCGGACCACGCGCATAAAATGGCCGATGAACTTTTTTTGGTTGGCCTTGAACCGCTCCACCACCACCTCTTCCAGGTTGTAGCCCTTGATGATGCGGTTGCCGGTGAAAGCTTCATGCATGACCTTGCTCAAATTGGCCGCCTCGGTCTGTATGGCTGCCCCCGACCGCCGCACCTTCCGGTTGTAGATGACGACGGGGATGACGCACAGCGGAAATGTGACCAGGGCCATGGCGGCCAGTTTGGCGTTGATGGCAAAGGGGATTACGGCAAATGAAATCAGCCGGATCGGTTGCGTGATGAGGGTCACCAGCGAGACGGCAATCATGGTTTGCAGGACGCCGACGTCGCCGATGCGGGACATCAATTCGCCCGTGCTGTTGCGGGAGAGGAAGCTGAGGGGCAGATTGAGCAGATGCTCGAACAATCGGGCGCGCAGATCGCAGATCGCGCGAATGGCCACCCAGCCCATGAGGTAATTATTGAGATAATTGCACACGCCGCGCGCCAGCATGACCAACGGGATCAGGCTGACCATCAGGACCAGGCCGATTTTTGAGCCGTTGACATGGGCGGACAGCCATTGTTGGGCTTGCACCAAAGCGTCGGCCAGCCAGGGCACGTATTCGTGTAGCTTGGAAATCTGTTTGTCAATGTCCTCGTTCCGGAACCCTGAAAAAACCACGCTGACCACAAAGGCCACGGTTAGCAGCACCGCCGAATCGGCCAAGCCGCCCAGAACGCCGAAAATGGATCCGAGAATGAATCGTCCCTTGTAAGGACGTGTCAGTTGCCACAGTTTTCGCCAGAACTCAATCATGCCTGCGCCGCCAGTATGGAAGCGATTCCGCGCCAGCGCGAGAGTTTTTACGGCAACAGTTGACAGGCCTGGCCGCAGACCTGGGCGGGAGTGATTGACGCCAGGCAGGAAGCCCGGCCGGGGCGCAGGCAATCGCTTCGATTTTCATTGATGCAACGGCAATCGGCGATGATGTGCCGATGCTCTTTTCCTGCGGGCATCCATTCGGCCAATCCATCGTGTCGGCGAAAGACCGTCAAGGTGGGCGTGCCCAGCGCCAGGGCCAGATGCAGCGCGCCGGAGTCCGCGCCAATGTGCAGGCGGCAGCGTTGCAATAACGCGGCCAGACGCGCAATGTTCAATCCTTGCAAGCATTGCAATTGCGCCCCGTCCGCCGCCTTGGCCAATTCTCCCAGGCGGGCCTGCTCGCGCGGATTGGAACCGGCGGTGGCCACCATCCGGATCGAGGGCCGTTTTTGCGCCAGCATTTGCGCCAGCCCGATCCAGTTTTCCAGCGGCCATTCTTTGACGGGTGTGCTCGCGCTGATGGAGAAATGAACGGGCCGGTCCGCCATGTCGTTCTCCGCCCACTGCCGGTCTTCCCCGGGCACGCGCAGATCAAAACGCGGCCCTTCCAGCGCAAATCCGCCTGCCGCCAGCACTTGCCGGCGTTGCTCGAACACCGGCAGGTCCCGCGCCGCCCGGCCAACCCAATCCACCGGCAGCCAGTGGTTCCAAAAATGTTTCCGCCCCGCCTCGTGCGCCAAAGTCCGCCGCGCCCCCACCAGGGTCGTGACAAATATCGTGCGATCTGATCCGCTAAAATTGAATGCCGCGTCAAATCGTTCGCGGCGCAGCGCCAGAAGGATGCCCCAATGCCGCCACCATGCCGGGCTTTTGGGCGTCAACGGAAAAGCCCACACGCGATCGACGCAGGGCGCGAGCCGGAGCAATTCCGCCCCGACCTGGGCCGACAGGGTGTGCAATTGAGCCTCCGGGTAATGCCTTTTGATCTCCCACAGCGCCGGCACAAGATGGACCGAGTCGCCCAAAAAACCAAAATCGACCACGACCACTTTTTTAGCGGCTCGCGTGCGTTCCAAAAAACCCGGTGCTGATCGGCCGGCAGACATGCGGGACTTGTTAGCGGGGCGCGGCGCGTCTGGCGATAAAAAACGGCTGTTTTTGTGACTGACTTGCCTGTGGACAACGGCATAAATTGTCCATCGCATGCGGCATGATCGGATAACAAAGCGTTTACTGACTGCGCGGGACCTGCGACAACTGTGAATAAACTGCCCATTTCAGTTTGCATCATTTCCAGCGCCGAGGCCCACCGCATTGGCAAATGCCTGGCCAGCGTGGCGGACTGGGTCGGCGAGATTATCGTCGTGCTCAATGACGAGGTCGCGGACGGCACCGAGAAGATCGCGGCCTCGTTCGGCGCGAAAATTCATCGCCATGCCTGGCAGGGCTTTCGCGAGCAAAAGAACCTGGCGTTGAGTTATGCCACTTTGCCATGGGTGCTCGCGCTGGATGCCGATGAGGAGGTTTCCGCGGAGTTGCGGGAGTCGATTGCCCGGTTTTTCGACGGCGGCGAGCCGCGCTTTGCCGCCGCCTGCTTTGCCCGCAAAGTCTGGTTTCTGGGGCGGTGGATCACGCATGGAGATTGGTATCCTGACCGCGTTTTGCGGCTGTTTCGTCGGGAAAAAGGGAAATGGGCCGGCAGCGCGGAGCATTGCGCCGTCGAAGCGCAGGGAACATGCGTCACCCTGGCTGGCGACCTGTTGCACTATACCAATCCGGACATCAGCAGCTACGTGAACAAGATCAACTACTACGCTGATGTCTTCCTGCAACGTCAACTGGCCGACAACGCCCGCTGGTCCGCCCCCGCCGCGATTTTTCGCGCCGCCTGGCGTTTTGTGCGCGCTTACTTTATCCGGCTGGGATTCCTGGATGGGTATCCCGGTTTTTTCATCGCCGCCTCCACCGCTTACTCGACCTTGGTGCGGCACAGCCGGCTCTTCGAGCATCTCCAATCGCGCCCGCCCGTATGCGCTCCGCCCAAATCTCCCTGATCATCTCGACTTACGAGAATCCGGGCGCGCTCGACAAAGTCCTGCGCGGCGTGGCGCGCCAGACGGAAATGCCGGGGGAAATCCTGCTGGCGGATGACGGTTCAGGCGGCGCCACCCGTGAACTCATTGCCCAATGGCAACAAAAGCCGCCGGCGCCCCTGCGCCATGTCTGGCAGGAGGACCACGGCTTTCGCAAAACAATGATCCTCAACAAGTGCCTCGCCGCCGCCACGGGCGACTACGTTGTTTTGCTGGATGGCGATTGTGTGCCGCATCCCCGGTTCGTTGCCGATCACGCCCGGCTGGCGGAACGGAATTTTTGGGTGCAAGGCCGGCGCTGTTTCGTCAGCGAAAAATTCGCCGCCGCCTTTGCGCCCGGCGCCACACCGATCCCGGGTTGGATTCTCCTGGGCCGCATCACGGGTTTGGCCAAGGCGGTGCGGCTGCCGCTTCCGTTCGTCCGGCGCAACACCGGCCAGCGGGGCATCATTGGCTGCAACATGGGGATTTGGCGCGATGATTTGCTGGCCGTCAACGGATTCGACGAGGAGTACGCCGGCTGGGGAATTGGCGAGGATTCCGACGTGGGCACGCGGCTTTATCATCTGGGCCGGCCGCGCAAATTTGTTTACGGCCGCGCCGTGGTCTATCATTTGAACCACCCCATATCCGGCCGCGCTCATGTCTCGGCCAGCCGGCAGCGTTTGGCGGAAACGATTCGATCAAGAAAAATTCGCTGCGAACGCGGCGTGGAACAATATCTGGCCGGCGCGCCATCGGCATGAGTACGGCCCCCCAACCGCTCCGCATCGTGCATCTGAATTCCCTCCTCAGCGGCGGCGGCACCGACGACCAGTGCGTCAAACTGGCGGCGCAACTGCATCGCCTTGGCCAGCAGGTCGTCATTGCCGGTCCCGCCGGAAGCCCGTTTGCGCCCCGCATTGCGGAGCTTGGCGCGCCCTTTTTCGATACCGGCCCGCATGCGAACCAGCTTCAGTTCATCCTGCGCGCCGCGCGATTCATCCGCCGTGAGCAGGCGCAAATCGTCCATGGTCATCATGGCCGGGACATCTGGCCGACGATCCTCGCCGCGCGCCTGGCCGGGACAAAACCGAAAATAGTACTGACACGGCACATGGCCAAAAGCCCAAGCTCGCCGGCCAGCCGGCGGTTTCTCCTGGGGCAATGCGACGCGGTGATTGCCGTTTCGGAATTTGTGGCGAAAGTTTTGCGGGAGGGCGTCTACGAGCCGCAATCCCCGGAGCCGGAACGCCGCGCCCGCCCGCCGCTACAGGGCAACCACGCCAAAATCCATGTCATCCACGGCGGCATCGATGCCGCCCAATTCCGCCCGGCGGATGGGACGGACAAACGGCGCGAACTGGGGTTGCAGCCCGGAGATTATGCCTTCGCGGTGGTGGGCGGCTACGACTTGCCGCGCGGCAAGGGGCAGCGCGAGTTTTTGGCCGCCGCCTCGCGCATTCATAAAGACATTCCCCAAGCCCGGTTCCTGGTCATTGGGCGCGGCAGCATGGCTGAACTTCTGCAGGCTGACATCGCGCGCCTGGGCCTGGGCGACAAAGCGCAACTGACGGGCCATTTCTCCGACATGCCGCAAGTGATGAACGCCATCGATTGCCTGGTCCATCCGCAAATTGGCACGGAAGCCCTTGGCCTGGTTGTTTGCGAAGCGCACGCCTGCGGCAAACCGGTCATTGCCTCGGCCCTGGACGGCATCCCCGAGGCGTTCGACGCCGGCCATTATGGGCGGCTGGTCCCAGCCGAGAACGTGGAGGCGCTTGCCGCCGCCATGGCCGCCCAGACCCGCGAACCCCAATTGGGGCCTGAGCAAGCGGAGGAGTTGCATCGCCGCGTCACGCAGGCTTTTTCGCTCGAGCAGATGGGCGCAAAGGTTTTGCGTCTCTATCGTGATTTGTTAAGCTGCGCCGGTTGAAACGACGATGAAAGTCCGCCTTGATTTTTGCGATTTCTGGCCCGGTTTCCAAAAAACTAGCAATTTCTTTTACAATCTCCTGCGTGAGCGGTTCGACGTCCAGATCTGCGACCAGCCCGACTTCCTGATTTACGCCGACCCCGGCCAGCACGTGCATCGCTTGCATAACTGCGTAAAGATTTATTTCTCCGTGGAATCCTTCCAACCCGATTTCCGCGAGTGCGATTACGCCTTTACCTGCCGTTATCTGGACGACCCGCGGCACATGCGCCTGCCCTATTACGTCCTGACAACCAATGCGCTGAAGCTGCTTAAAAGCGAGGAGGAAATCGCCGGGATCATGCGCGCCAAAACCAAGTTCTGCAGTTTCGTGGTCAGCAATGCCAAACGGAGGAAAACCCAAAAGCGCGTCGAGTTTTTCCACCGCCTCAGCCAGTACAAACAAGTCGATTCCGGCGGCGGTGCTTGGAACAACATCGGCCGCAGCATCCCCGCCGGCCAGCCGCACAAGCTGGAATTTCTCCATCCTTACAAGTTCAACATCGCCTTTGAAAATGGTTCTACCGCCGGCTACACGACGGAGAAACTGACCGAAGCCATGTGGGCGCGCTGCCTGCCGATTTATTGGGGCAACCCGCGCATTGGCAAGGAGTTCAATACGCGGAGTTTTCTCAACTATTTTGATTTCCCGACCGAAGAGGCCCTGATTGAAAAGATCATCGAGCTGGACCAGGACGACGCCAAATACATGGAATACCTGCGCCAGCCTTATTTTCACAACAACCAGCCGAACGAATTCTTCGGCCACGAGCGATTGCTGGACCATTTCGAGAAAATCTTTGCCGCGCCGATCACGCCGGTTTCCCGCCGTCGTTACTGGAACCAGATCGGGCGCTGGATTCCGGTCTTGAAGAACAAACCCAGGTAGGCTTGAAAGACCGGCGGAACAAACGCTTTTGCACGGAGTGGATGAGGTTGTGAAACGGCTTGGCGATTCGGTAGCGAAGGCAATACACCCAATAAAACCAACGCCATCCCCCGCCCCAGCGAGCGGCCAGGCGCCGCTGCCATTCCGACATTTCCGGGCTGGCCGCATCCCGGCTCTTGCGGCGCGAATGGCGCAAATGAAACAGGATAGGGAAGACGACTTTGCGCGGGAACCGCAGCTGGACGGCAAGGCTGGAAATGAACACGGCATGCTCTTTCCACGCGACACCGGAATCCGTGTTGCGCTCGGTTTGCTGGAGCGGATGGCAGCGAAAGGCGCAGAGCGGTTCGCGGGTGTATGCCAGGTCCCCCTTCTCCAGCAGATGAAACCACATCTCGACATCCACGATCTGCCGGTGTCGCGCATCAAAACCGCGCCGGGCATCCGATTTGCGAAACAAGACTGCGGAAGGTTCGCCCACCAGGTTTTTTCCGTTTTCCATCAAACAAGCCGTGATGATCTTCCGGCCATTGTGACAGCCTTCCGCCAGATCCTGATAAACATCCACCACTTTGGACTTTTCATCCAGAATGACCCGCGCCGCCGCCGCCAGCGTTGCGGAGGAATGCCTTTCCAGCAAGGCGATCATTTTGCCCAGGGCTTGGGAGTGACATAGCTTGTCGTCCCCGAACAAGAACTTTATGTATTCGCCCCGGGCCTGATCCAGGCAGTGGTTCCAATTGTTGGCCAATCCCAGATTGGCGGCGTTGACTGAAAAACGGACCCGCGCGTCCCTCGCGCAAAAGGGCTGGACCACGGCGGCGGTGTTGTCGGCGGAGCAATCATCGACGATGAGCAATTCAAAGTCCGCGAAGTCCTGCGCCAGCACCGACTCAATCGCCTCCGGCAAAAAGCGGGCGTAGTTGTAGGTCGGGATCAGGACGCTGATTTTGGGCGGGTTCAAGCAATCGCCTCCTTACGGCGCCCGGCCCCGGACAAGCCGGCGCAGCAGGGCGCCGAACGATAACCGGCGGGGCGCGCCCAGTTCGTCTTCCAATCCGCGCAGGAACCGCCGCTGTTGCTTCCGCAGGGTTTTGTTGCCGGCGGCAAGAGCATGATGCTTTTTATAGACCATCCGCGTGGTGCGAAGAAAATCGGCCCGGCGGCCGCTGGTCATGGAGGAGCCGTCCTTGCGCAGGCGAAACTCACAAGTGACATTCTTGATGTGGACCGGCGCGCAAAGGCGGGACAGCCGGATCCAGTAGTCCCAATCTTCGTGCGTGGTCAATTGTTCGTCGAACTCCCCTGTCGCAACGCCGAGGCTTCGCTCGTGCATGAAGCACAGCACCGGCGCAAGGTTCTGGACAAGGATGCGGTCGTTGTCCCAATCGGCCGAGTAGCGCACCTCCCTCCGCGCCACCCGGTAACGGCCCTCCGCCAGTTCTTCCTCCGCGCACCAAGCGTCCGTGTAGGCGGCTGTTTTGCCGCTGCTTTCCAAAAAGTCCGATAATGATCGCAAATGATCCGGCAGGAAAATATCATCGTCATCCAGAAAAGCGATGTAGCGGCCGCGGGCGTGGCGCAAGCCGGTGTTGCGCGCCGCCGCCAGCCCCCGGTTTACGTTGTGGCGGAGATGAACGATCTCCACCCCCGCTTCGCAACGGGCGATGACAGCCGCGACATCCACCCCGCTGTCGTTGACAACAATAATTTCAAAATCCCGCAGCGTCTGGCCGGCGATGCTGCGCAACGTTTCCTGCAGACGCCCGGGGCGGTTGAAGGTGGGCACGATGACCGAAACTTTGGGCGCGCCCGGAGGCGGTGGCAACGGCGGATTGCTCCAAATGGCCCTGGCTTCCTCCTGCTTTTTGGCATCGTAAAGTCCGGGATGGTTCAGGACGATGCGGGCGCGCAAGGCCTTGTCATGGGCCAGCGCGTCCGTGTACATGCTGGAATCTTTCACGCGATACTGCAGCAATGCGCCGGGTATCCTCCTCGCCACAAAGCCCTGCTCAGCGCCGCTGATCCAAAAATCCCAATCTTCGTATCCGTAAAGCCCGGACCTGTAACCCCCGGCCTGCTCCCAAACTTCACGGCGATAGAGCGAACAATAATTCAACTGGTTGTTGAGGCCCAGTTTTCCAAAGTCAAATTCCGCCGCCTCGACGATCTTCTCCGTCGCGCCGAAATGCGCGATATCCGTGTAAGCGATCGCAATCGCGGGATTTTCCTCCAGCAATGCGACTGTTTTCTCCAGCATCGCCGGCGCGATTTTATCATCCGCGTCCAACGGCAAAATATAGGCCCCGGCCGCGGTGCGGATGCCGGCATTCCGGGCCGTGGCGAGGCCGCCATTTTTCTTTTCCAGCAGGCGGATCCGCCGTCCCTCGTATTGCTTCATCAACCGGCGGGCAACCGCGCTGGTGTCATCCGGGCTGCCGTCGTTGACAATGATGATTTCCCAGTCAGTAAACGTCTGCGCTATTACGCTGGCCACGGCTTCCGCAAGATATTGGGCCTGGTTGTAACAAGGCATGATCACACTGACCAAGGGCACCGGTTCCGCCGACGGCGTGATCTTGAGCTCGACTTCCTGGTGGCAACCGCGTGGCGTGAAGCCGTCCAGCGCCGCTGTATCGATCCGCTGTCCTTCGGCAAACAAGGCCGCCAGCGCCTCCGCCGAAAAAACCGGGTTCGACCCGGCGCGGTTGGTCTTGACCTCCTCTTGGACGCGGTTCACCGGCACGGCAAACGCAAGCGATGTTTTCGGACACAGCAAACAGGGATGGCTCTCCCGAAACCTGCCAATGTTTTGGTACATGGCCTCCTCCAGCGTGTTCGGATTCTTGAACTCGAGGTCTTTCAGCAAGGGCAGAATCTGTTCGCCGCGATAAATCGAACTCGATAACTCCAACGGATAGGCAAAGTCCCACTCCGCGCCCGGCCATCGATATTTCAAGGCGAATTCCTCCTCCGCCTCGAATTCCGGCACCTTCTGCAGCCGGTCCATCATGTACCAATAAACCGTGTTGCGTCCCAGCCGCAGCGAAAAGCCCAAGGCTCCGGCATGCCTGGCCAGTGCGGATGTCACATCGGCCACGGAAAAGTCCCGAACAAAAATGGAATCGTCCACGACAAATCCGACATAGTCTTGCTGTTCCAGCAAAACAAGCACATCGCGCCGAAACTCCTCTTCCCGCACAAAATCCACTGCGGGATGCTCCAGCATGAGCCGGCGGTAGAGCGACAACAGTCGTGAAGTGGAAGCCTTGTAAAGCACCTTTATTGAAATGGACGAGGCGTCTTTGCAATGCCTTTGCCACGAGCGCAAGGCGGCATCCAACTGGAGGGGCCGGTCTTTGCTGAAGAAGATCACTGTCATGGGTTTTTGCCGGCTGGAACGTCCGGTTTTCTCAATTCCACATGGTAACCGACGGTAAATTGTTCATTACGGTGCCGCTCGTCTAGGGCGTAAAGATAGCGGGGGAGCGATTCGCCGAACAATTTCCGCAACGCCTTCCCTTTTTTTCCGTGGCAATGGCGATGTTCCTCAAACGTCCAGGCAAAACGGGCGCATTCCTGGGCCAGCAATTTAAAAAAACCTCCGTTGGCCGTGATTTCCACAACATCGAGGGCAAATTTTTTGGCGAAATGGCGGTACCACTCCGGCGTATATCCGCCGTAGTAATGAAAGGGCAGTTGATGCAGACCGGAGCCAAGGGGCGCGGTTAAAAACATCCGTCCACCGGGTTTGAGCAAGCGGGCCAATTCCCTCAATGCTTCGATGGGCTCCGGCACATGCTCCAAAACCTCGGTGCATAGAATGACGTCCAACGACCCGTCCGGCAACGGGACCTGCGTGATATCCGAAACATAATCAATCTGGCCGTATTCGCGGGTATTGCCCAATTTAACCCCCTCGTATTTTTTGAAGTCCTGCGATTGATACTGGCACTTGGCGAAAAGCGGGCGATAAGGACAGGTGCCGGCGCCGACATCCAATACGCGCGAACCGGGCGGAACAGTCGCGGCTTTGGCCGCCACCCATTGATCGCGATTCCTCTGATTGAAATTGTGGATGGCCTCCAGCGACGGTTCCGCCCCGGAAGGCGCCGCGCCAAAGCACCGCCGCAGAAACGACACAGCGTCTCCCAACCGGCCAGGCGCGGGGGGCGCATCCTCCGCGGCCCTTTGCGGCGGCGTCCCGGCAAAGTGTTCGCCATATTGAGCGTAAATGTCGCCCCACAACTCTGGATCAGCGATTTGGCCCAAGTGGTCGAACAGCGCATTGCCATCGAGCCAGCCCTGGCAGGCGAATTGCGAGCCTTCGCCCAGGATGAAATTAAATCGTTGAAAGCCGACGTGCCGCAAATAATCGACACACGCCCTGGCCCGGTCCATGAACTCACGAGCGAATTCAAACGAGAGCAAAGGCACCGGACGGCTCAGGCCCCGCAGCACCGACATCTCGAAACCCTCCACATCAATCTTGCAGTAGGCCGGCGCGCCGTAACGGCGGATCACCTCGTCCAGCGTGGTCACCGGCACCCGCACCACCTTGTCCCATTTATAATTGGCGAAGCGACCGGTTTTCCATTCCGCCGAAAAAGTGGAAATGGTGCTGGCTTCGCTGCAAACGGACAGGTCCAGCGAACCGGGTTTTTCAGCCAGGCCCTTGGCGACGAGGGTCACTCGGCGGTCGTGCTTGAAACGCTTCTTCAACGCCTTCACGCATTCCGGTTGCGGCTCGACGCAGACAACGCGCGCGGCGTGTTGCAAAAAAAGCTCCGTCTTGGCACCGACATTTGCGCCGACATCAAAGACTGTGTCCGCAGGCCCGACAAACCAGCGCCAATCCAAGTTTCCGTTTTCCATCGGCATCGATGCAGGTTAACAGCCCGCGCCGCCACTGTCACCCTTCATTGTCCGCAGAGCCTTGCGGCACGATGCCACTTCGGCTGCGGACAGAAAATTGATGGGCCGATCCTTTTGCCGCGCAGTGTGGCGCATGACCGAATAGGGATCGTCCGAATTGGCATCGCCTTCGGTTGTCCTGGCAAGGTAGGCGGCCATGGCCGCATCCCAGGGAATGGACAAGGCGGCGGCCAGCGCAGGGAACGCTTCGTGAGGCGCGGCGCAGAGGTCCTCGTAGCGCAAGGCCCTGGCGCAGGGAAACTCCGCGGCGAGCGCCAGGAACATTTCGTGCAGCAATTGAATGCACATTACTTTGCCCAGAATGATCCGCTGTCGCTCATCCTTTCCGGCGGCTTCGGCGAAAAGACGCTCCACCGCCGGCCGCCGACCCGGAACGAATCGATCCAAAAAAGCCTTCTGCCGCACCGCCCCGGCTTCGTGTTCCAAATAAATAGTCCGCAAGGTTTGGGCGGCAAACAAGCTGTCTGCGATATAAACCGGATCGCGCAGGATGAAGACGGTTGGCGCCTTCCAAAGGCGCAGCAAGCCCTCACTGCCCAGCAGGGCGTGGACCTCCTTGACCAGGCAGATTTCCCAATCACTATCATTGCGCTCCAAACCCTGCACCTCCGGCCCGCCGAATTGCCGGTGGACAAGCAATTGCCAGGCGCAAACCAGCGGATGTTCCGGTGATAGATCCTCGTACCCGACAGCGGTGTGATCGGCCTTCTTGTGGAAAGGAAGTGGCGGCTTAAGGTGGAACAGCGGCTCCGAGAAGCAACGACAGCGCATGGCCGTCTTGAACAGCACCTGACTGACCCAGCTTGTCCCGCTCCGGCCCACCCCCAGCACCAGCCGCAGCCGCTCCGGTTCGGCCGCGGACTGCTCCAGGCAGGAATTTGCCGCCCGAAACGCCTTCCGCCAGCGCGCGGTTTTTGATAGTGGAAGGAACATCGAAGGTTAGTCCCGGGCTTTCTTCGGGGCATCCTTCCGGTTGCGAATCACCCGCGCCGGCACACCGCCCACAATATCGTAGGGGCCGACGTCCTGGGTAACGACACTGTTCGCGCCCACGACAGCGTCGCGCCCGATGGTCACGCCGTCGGTGATGGTGCAATTGGAGCCAATCCAGACGTTGTCCTCGATACGGATGGGGCCTTTGCTCAATTCCCCGGCAAACCGCATCGGTTTCTCCGTTTGGATGAAATCGTGGTCCCCAGCGGCGATCATAACGTGCGGCGCAATCATGACATTGTTACCAATGTGAACCTCCCCGCCATAAATCACCGTGAAATGATTGATCTGTGTAAACTGGCCGATGGTCACGCTGCCCCGGGGAGACTGGATGACCACGTAGTCGCCGATTTCCGCGCCGTCGCCTATCAACAAATGCGGCGCTTTGATGATGGATCGGGGCGACACATAATATGCCGGTTTGGAAACAATCTTGAGCTTGAGCAGGATTTTCTTGAACAAATTCATTGTTTGGTGCGCCCGGGTTCCGCCACATCGCTAGTGATTCGGGTCTCCGGGCCGTGCTGATGCTTCCCTATTTCCCGGCAAATTGTCCAGTCCGCAAATTGTGCGCCTGAATGATCGCTTTTGCCGGGAACGCTTCAAGTTCTCGAGCGGGCGGACAAAAATGTATTTCAGCCAGGCCCGGAAATAACCCGGCTTTCCGAAACCGCCTGCGCATTGCCGCTCCAGTTCGAGAAACTGCGGTCTTGCGCCGGGGTCCCTGCGCAATCCCCGGCGCGCGCGATAGAGAATGTCTAGCCGCTGCCGCGCCGGAATCCACGGCTTGGTGCCGTAGGCCGCCACCAGCATCAACGGTTCTTTGATGGAATACGTCGCGTTATTCACCGCCGTTTGCTGTGCGGCATGACGCCGAAAAGCGCACAACGTTTCGCGCGTATAGACCAAATCGCCCCGCTCCAGCAAATGAAACCACATTTCCAGATCGACGAACTGCCGGTAAGCTGTTTCGAAGCCGCGTTGGGCGTCCTCTTTGCGAAAAAGGACCGAGGTGGGTTCGCCGATCAGGTTTCCATTCTCGATCAGGCACTCCGTTATGATTTGCCGGCCGTTGTGACAGCCGTTTGGCAAGGGCCGGCAAACATCGATCACGTTGGAATTGTCATCCAAAATCGCGCGCGCCGAGGCCGCCAGCATTGCGCCGGGGTTGTTTCGCAACAGCGCCAGCATTTTGGCCAGGGCCTGCGGATCAGACAGCTTGTCATCGCCAAACACGTACTTGATGTGCCGGCCCCTGGCTCGTTTGAGGCATTCGTTCCAATTGTTGACCATGCCCAGGTTGGAGGGGTTGATGATGAAATTGACCCGCGCGTCCCGGACGCAAAAAGGTTTGACGACCCCGGCGGTGTTGTCGGTCGAGGCATCGTCAATGATGAGCAATTCAAAATCCTGGAAGTCCTGCGCCAACACGGAGCCAATCGCCTCGGGCAAATACGAGGCATAATTGTAGGTCGGCATCAAAACGCTGATTTCGGGCAAGCTCAAGCAATGGTGTTCCATCTCAATCTCCTTGGGCAAATCCAAACGGGACCAAGATCAGGATTAAGATTAGGATTAAAAGCTGAAAACAGCCATCCCAAAAATGGAAAATGTCCAATGACGACAAGGCGCGCCGGCCAATCCATTTGGCATTTTCCCCGTCAAAAATGCCCGTGCGACAACCCTTTTCTTATGCGCATTATCGTATCATAATGGCGGACGTATGAAGAAAACGCCGACCACGTTTCACACCTTGGAACCGTTTCTGGATTTGTTCCAGACCGGGGTTCCGGTGCTCATGTACCATAAGATTGCCGACCCGCCGGCGGGCGCGCGGCTCAAGGGCCTTTATGTCCCCCCGGAGCGTTTCGCGCAACAACTGAAGGAGCTGCATCAGGCTGGATTTGTGGCCTGCCGGCCCGGCGCCGCCCGCGACGGCCACGGCCCGCAACGCCGCATGGTGCTGACCTTTGATGATGGTTTCCGCAACGTCTGGGAGCATGCCCTCGAACCATTGGCCGCCCACCGCTTCAGCGCCATCCAGTTCCTGGTGGCCAATCATATCGGTCGCCTCAACCAATGGGAGATGCGTGAAGGGGAAGTGCGCGAGCCGTTGATGGATGCGGCGCAGGTGCGGGATTGGCTCCGTGCCGGGCACAGAATCGGGTCGCACTCGCTGAGCCATCCTTACCTGACCCGCTTGAGCATCAGGGATGCCCGCGAGGAAATTATCACCAGCAAGAAGAAGCTCGAAGACACCTTCGGCGTGCCGGTCGAGGACTTCTGCTATCCGTACGGCAATTGGAACGAAAAGGTGCGCGACTTGGTGATCGAGGCCGGATACCGAACAGCCTGCGCCTCGGACTTCGGCGTCAACACCCCTGCCACCTCGCCTTTTTCGCTCCATCGCATCATTGTGCGCCATCCCACGCGAAGTCTGAAGGTGCTGAAAGCCAGGCTGCTGGGCAGTTGAGGGCGTGGCCATCCCCGGTGAAAGTAAGCGGCCCACCGGGCACTGGCTCAACCGGACGGTTTTGGGTGTTGGCTTGGCCTACTTGTTCAGCGATTGGGCGCACGAAACGGCCACCGCGGTCCTGCCCGCTTTCCTGGCGACCTTGGGCGCGTCTGCCGCCTGGCTGGGATTGCTCGAAGGCATTTCCGACGGCGTGCCCAGCTTCGCCAAAATGGGGTCGGGCTATTTCACCGACAAACTCCAGCGACGCAAGCCCATCGCCGTGGCGGGTTATCTGGTGACGACGTTTGGGACGGCGGCGTTTGGCCTGGCAACGGAGGCTTGGCATGTGCTGCTGGCGCGCAGCCTGGCATGGCTCGGGCGGGGAGTCCGCACCCCCGTGCGCAAGGCGCTGCTGGCCGCGGCGGTGGACCGCTCCACCTACGGCAGGGCCATCGGTTTTGAACGGATGATGGATACCGTGGGCGCAATTGCCGGACCGGCCACGGCCTTTTTTCTGTTGCGCGCTTTTCATCATCATTATCCAAGCTTGTTTGCCGCGACCCTCGTTCCGGGACTGGTTGCGGCCGGGTTGATGGCTTTTGTCGTCCAGGAGCGCGAGCGGAAGCCTGTTCCGCATGTTTCATTTGGCGAACGGCTGCGCCTGCTGCCGGCGTCTGATTCAACACCGCCGCTCCTGCTTTGATAAGTTTTATCGTCATTCCTGTGGGCTTTCGACCAGGGAATTTCCGCTCATTTCACCGCAAGCCAGCGGTTTCGCGGACGGTTTTAAAGGCTGATCATTGCATGGTGAACCCGGTCATCACTCGTTCGGCGACGGCCTGCCAACTATGACGCGCCAGCAGAAGATTTGCCCAGCGCCCGACCGTCTCCGCTTCGCAAGTCAGAGCGCGTGTCATAGCCGATTGAAAGTCTTGCTCTGAATCATTGTCGAAAGGAAATCCGCAGCCTTGGGAACTTTCCTCCATTGCGGGTATCCGTGAATAAACGGGTGGCGTTCCCTGGAGTATGGCTTCGATCGGGGGCATGCCAAAACCCTCGTACTCGGAAAAGTACACAAGTGCCCGCGCGTTTTTCAGCATGGGAATATAATCGGACTCCGGCAGCCGCTGAAAACACCTGCAGTTTGGAAGATCGGCCACTGCCAAGTTGTCCGGCAACTGGCCCACCAAGTGGATCGCGCCGCGATAAACGGCCTGTTGTCGCCAGTGGCGCAAATAATCCAACGCAACGCGCGTCAATTTATGGGGCCATTTGCTGGCCAGCACAACGATGTAATTTTCTTCTTTTGCCGAAGGCGGCTTTGCCGGTGTGGAGAATCCGATTCCGGCTGTAGTGACCGGCGGGGCAGGCAGCTTGAGTTTTGCCGCCATTCGCAACACCTCTCGCCGGGAAAAATCGGAATTGGTGAAGATAATGGATGCCTGGCGAAGCGTTGCGGCCATGCAGTGGTCAAAGTACCATTCTTCCGCCCTCGAAACCGTGCCTGGGTAATGCGAACTATAGAAATCCTGCATTGCATCATGAACGTAGGCGGCCAGCTTGATGGGCGGCGCGGCAATGAAAGAGGCATATCCTTTGGGCAGGAACAGCCAGTCGCAACCGGTCTTTGCGGCCGCCTGGTAAACACGCCATTGGTCCCAGACAAGGCGGGCCAGCCTGCCGTGCGCGGGCGAATTATAATTCCTGACAACCTGCTTGTGGCCGACGGCATCCGGCAGGGTGAGGGACGAATTGCTGAAAACCACCAGTTTTTCAACTCCAGATTGCTTTGCCAATCCTTCGAGCAACCCCAGCGAAACGTTCAGAATGCCGATGGATTTTGCCCGCTCAAATGATTGATCGGAAACTGAGAAACAAATTTTCAATCCGGGCCCACGCTATTGCATTTCTGAAAATCCGTCTATTTGAAACTATGCGTGAGCATTTGCGGATTCAGCTCGGGGCGGGCAACACATTTAAAAGGTCCGGTTTTTCAGCAAAAATAATTAAAAGGCTCATGTGACCATTAGAAAGCGAGTCAAACGCCGGTGTGGTCAGTTCAATCTGCCTCCCTTCACTCCGCCTCTTCCACCTTCTTTGCCCCCGCCCGCGTCCCGGCCTTTTTTGCTTTACCCGCTCGATGCCTGCGCCTATCAATTTAGTGGCCATTTTATGTACGAGAGTGAAGTGAACAATCTCTGGGAAACGGCTGATGCGATTCCTGTGGAGACACGCCAGCGCTGGTCGGAGTTCAGCCGACACGTCACCGCCCGTTCCATGATTTCCTGGGGCGAGCATTGTACTGAGTGCGCCATCCCGCACTGCTTCCTCACTTGCGATCTTTATCAGAAGCGGCAGGTCGATTGGTCCTGCCGCCGATTCACCGAAGGCATGGTATGCGTGTCGGGTGTGGATGGCATTGCGCCATGGCTGCTCAAAATTCAATTTAAGAAATGGGGGAAGATTTGGGCTGATGGCACTACCGGACTGATACCGCGGCGACGCGCCACCCGGATCGAGGGCCTCAACGCCTGGCTTGGAGCGGTGGTCCGTAATTTGCCGGTGCCGGGGCGCATCAAGAAGTCCATCGCCTGGCGCTTCCGCCAATACCGCGAGCGTTGGGCCAAAAGCCGCGCCAGCGCGCAATCTCCCGACTACTTCCTCATTGAAGTTTACAACCCCGCCGACACAGAGGTGTCCCTGACATTTTACGTGCGCTCCCGGATCAATGAGGCAACGGCAACTCCTTTTTCCGCCCGGTTTATCGTCCCGCCGGGTCTGCACCGCATGTGCTTCCCCGTCGAAACCATCCGCGCCTCCGTCGATTTGAGCCTGCCGTTTCATCTGGAGATTTCCCCCAGCGACAGCGAAGCCCGGCCCCTGCTCTATTTCGGTTGCATGGATTTCGTGCGTGACACTTCGTTCGTTCCTGCCAGGAAGACCGGGAGCTGCAAATGCATCGTATGGGACTTGGATAATACGATCTGGGATGGAATCCTGGTCGAGGATGGTGCGGACCGTGTCCGCCTCAAGCCCGGCATCAAGGAAATCTTTGCCGAACTGGATCGCCGCGGCATCCTCTTGTCCGTCGTCAGCAAAAACAATCCCAATGACGCGATGCCAGTGTTGCAGCGCTTCGGTTTGGATGAATATATTTTGAAACCACAGATTTCCTGGGAGCCAAAGGGACAAGGTGTCCGGCGCATCGCCCAAGCCCTCAACATCGGGATCAACAGTCTGCTCTACGTCGATGATTCTCCGTTTGAACGCGCGGAAGTCAGCGCCCTCTGTCCGGAAGTGCAGGTCATTGACGCCGCCGATGCGAATTGGCTGCTCTGGCGGCAGGAATGCCAGGCGCTGCAAACGGCTGAAAGCGCCAAGCGCCGACTGTTTTATCGCGAGGAGGACCGCCGGGAAGAGGCGCTCCAGCAGGCTGCGGGAGATTACGAGGCCTTCCTGCGCGATTGCAAAATCCAAGTGCAAGTCCTGCCGTTTGATGAAGCACTTCTTCCACGCCTGCACGAACTGGCCCAGCGCACTAACCAGATGAATTTCTCCGGCGCGCGATACACTCGGGAACAACTCGATCTCATTCGGGCCGACAAGAGCAAGGACAGCTTGGCCATCAAGGTCGAGGACCGGTTCGGAACCTACGGCGTCGTGGGATTCGCGATTATGGACCGTCAGCAAAATATGCTCACGGATATGGCTTTCAGTTGCCGCATTCAATCCAAGCGCATCGAACATGCCTTTCTTTCGCATCTTCTGCGACGCTATCCCACCCGTCCGTTCCGGGCGCGGTGGCGGAAGACCGAGCGCAATGCGGCGGCTGGAAAGGTTTTTGACGATCTTGGTTTCAGGGAGGTCAACCAATCCGACGGCGTGACGGAATTGGCGTTTGACGCCGCTGACGCCCCGCTGTTTGATTTCATTTCCCTGAAAACGGAGACATCCACATGAGTGGAGTCATCCGGGTTTTGCGCCGGCGTCTCAGCCCCTATTCGCCCCGGCCGAGCATTCACCAGTGGGTGTTCCGGCGGCGGATGCGCATGGCTTTGCCGGGTCCGATTGCGTCCTTTACGTTCGACGATTTTCCCCGTTCCGCCTACCTTAACGGGGGACCCATCCTGGAACGGTTCGGCGCTCGCGCCACCTACTATGTCTCTCTTGGGTTGATGGGCACTGAGGATTACTACGGCGATCTTTTCATCAAAGAGGATCTGAGCGCCCTGATCGGAAAAGGGCATGAGCTTGGATGCCACACTTACTCGCACGTCGGCGCAAGACAAACGAGCCTGGGCGCATTCGAGGAAGAAATACGCAAGAATCGGCGGCGGGCGGAGGAAATGTTGCCAGGATGCACTCTGCGCAACTTTGCCTATCCGGGCGGGCAAGTGACCCTCCGGCTGAAGCGACTAATGCGAAAATATGCGACAAGCAGCCGCGGAACTTACGTGGGGGTTAACCGGCATTGGGTGGATTTGGATCTTCTGCTGATTCAGAACTTGTTTGAAAACAACCCGCTTGATCGCGTAAAAGAGGCGGTGGATGGATGCAAAGCGCAGCCAGGCTGGCTTGTGTTCTACGGTCACGAAATCTGTGAACGCCCTGGCTGCTACGGATGCACGCCTGGGTACCTGGAAGCGGTTTTGGAAATTGTCGCCAAGACCTGCCGCATTATGACTGTCGTTGACGCGCTGGAGTTCATCAGGAAGGCCGAAAATATAAACCCGCGCTGAATATTGGCAAAACTGACTTGTCCGGAAAACGCATAATGATTAATCCGGTAAAACCCTGCCCAAGCCAGTCAAAGCGCAATCCAGTTTGGAGGGGCGCAACCTCAAACCGAAACGGCGCGGACCAGCATCGCGCCACTTCGGTTCTGATCTGCCACGCTGCCGGTCCCCTTCAATCTTTGAGGGCGCCTTTCGCATGGTTTCTGGCTTGGATCCAGGCCTTGGGAGGGATTGCGGTCATGGTGTTTTTTATCCTCTCCGGCTTCGTAATTGGTTGCATACATGTCGATACTTGAATCGTGCAGCGCGCTGGTGGGCACAAAGATGCAAACAATTGGTGGATGTTTGTTGGCAGTGGCGCTCTCGTTCCCGCCCGCCTGATTGTTGGGCGCCGGTTCCAACCGTGGATGACGAAATTTATCAAGCTTCGCCTGCGGATGGGGCCGAAAGTATCCGCGTGAATTTTCAGAATGTGACCTGCCAGAGTCCTTTTGCCCAACTCAATCCCGCCAAAGCGTAAACGCCGGAAGTTTTCCGATCGCCCGATAATGGTTCCGCGCGAGATATTGAGCCAGCGCGCCGTCGGCGTCGAAAATGTCCGGTTTGGAGGTAATGACAACGTCGGGTTTTGCCAGTCTGGCGAGGTCAGCCGCGGGAGTGTTGTATATTTGGATAGCGGCGTTTTCCCCGTTCGCCTGAGTATCCAGCGGCAGCTTGTAATAGCGGGCGCAGGCACTGTCCGCGTTCCACCATACCCCCTGATGCTGGCGCAAGGCATCTATGGCGGTTTGGGCGGCGTCGCGATAATCGTCGCGCTGATGACGGGCGGCAAACCGGACAGACAGGCAGGAACAAAGGCTGAGCAGCAGGTAGGCTTCCAACAGGGGTCTTCCCATCCATCCATCGCGGCGGCTCCAAAGAGCCGCAAGACCCAGGGCCAGGAGGCAGAACCAAATTGGCATCAACGGCGTAAAGTGCCTGCCCAAGACCCGGAAATGCGTGGCAAAACCCACCCCCGGCAAAATCACCGCGGGCAACGCCACAGCGAAGGCGAGCAGGAGAACCCGCCTGGCCGATTCCAAGCGCAAGGCTTCCCTGATGCCGTTGACGATCAGGACCGCACACAACACGGCATACCCTGCCAACGGCAGGATGTAGGCGCGCAGGCTCCCAATGCCACCCTCGCGCAGGTCCAGGCGCCCCGGCCCCAAGCCGGCCAAGCCAAGTTGCTCATAAAACACAAAAGCGACCGCCCTCCAGTCGGTTTTTCCGATTGCCGTGGCTCGCGCTCCCGCGGACAATGTCCAGAGGTAAAACCCACCCAGGACCAACAAGAGCAAGCAGACCAGCACCAAACGCGGCCAGCCGTTCTTCCACAAGTCGAGCAGGCGCCGCCGGGGAATCAGGATAAAGCCTGCGGCCAATACTGCCAATGACCAGATTACGCCGAGCAAATTGCTGCCGCAGAGCATCAGAAAGCCGAACAGAAATCCAGAGAGCCAGCGGGACTGCTGCCTTTCGCTCAACTCATCCCGGCCCAGCCGGTGCAGCGCCGCAAAAATCAGGCAACTGGCGCCCAACTGCATGGCGTATGGCCTTGCCTCTCCGGCGTAATACCATGCGAACGCACTTGTCACCGCCACCAGCATGACGGCCATGCGCTGCGCGCGTCGGGGAAACCCTGATGCCATTGCAACCAAACCCGGCACAAGCCAGATCAATCCCGCGGCGCGCAATGCCCATTCACTGTTGCCGAAGAGTTTCACCCAGCCCCACATGTAAAACATGTAAAAGGGCATCTGAACGCTTGAACCGCTGACCCGGAGCAGTTCCTGCCAGCATTCATGCGGCGAGGCTGCGCTGGAGACGGCAGCCGTGGACCCCTCATCTATCCAGAGACTTTGTCGGCTGACAGCCAGGATAAGCGCCAACCCGAGGATCCAAAGCAAAGCCCACTCGCGCGGCAGGCAGGAGCCGAGGGATTCCGATGTTTCTGGGCCGGGTTGCGCTGGCGCTTTGTTGTTCTGCTCCATGGCGGCAATGGAAAAGGAAGCTAAGGTTTTGTTTCCTGCAAAAGCAAGTCAGCGATGCGCTGTCCCTCCCGCACGGCAAAATTGGTGCCGCGATCTTCCGGAAACACTTGTGAAAAATTGGAGAGGTAAACGCCCGGCAGCGGCGTTTTGTAATCCGGCATTTTGGCCTGATACGCCGTATCCACGATATGCTGGGCGTATTTGAGTTTGAAAAGATGCTTCTCCACAACCTGGGTCTGGTCAAATTGAGGAATAATCTTCTTCAGAAAACCAAACCACAAAGCGGTGATTTCCTCCTCGCTCATGGAGAACAGAGGGCTGTCATGCGGTTGATAGGAGCCGATATAATAGACTTCATTTCCATTGTACCACGACTTGTCCACCAGTTTGGTGTGGCGGATGAACACCAAAAACGGCGCGTCTGACTGGCTGATGTTGAGCCAGTAATAATCGCCGACGGGCTGCTTGGAAACAAAGACCAGACTGATGGCTCCAAGATAATCAATGGATTGAAGCTTCCGCCGGTAAGCCTCCAGACCCGGGTCCGCTTCGCCGGGAAGAAGCCGGGCGAAGGCCGATGATGGGCCGGTGAAGATACAGTGATCGAAGGATTCCTGCCGGGCGTTGATGAGCAGGGAAGGGCGGCCCTGATGGACTCTCAACGCGTCCACCTGGGTGTTTTTTCGGATAACCACGCCGGCTTTGGTCAGTTCGGATTCCAGCTTGTTGGTGACCACGGCAAATCCGCCCCGGAAGTAGCCGAGTTTTTCCGAAGCGGCCGGATCGCGGGAGTTGGCGCGAACATGAATCCTGGCCCAGAGCCAGGCCATGGACACCACCTCGGCGTAGCGATTAAACTTGCCCCGCAGCAGCGGCTCCCAGACCACTTGCATGACCTGCCGGCCACAGGCCCGCCGCATCCAGGAAATGGCGGTTTGGCCGGCGAACGGACGCCAATCCCTGGCTTGTCTCAAATATAATGCTACCAATCCCAGCCGGAGCCGGTTCCAAAAGTGGCATGGTTGGAACATCAAAATATCCCAGGGCGACATGAATGGATAAATCTTTCCGTCGTAAAACAAACCCACCGAACTATCGCACCAGATCAGGCTTTCCGTCAGCCCCAGCTCGCCCACCAATTCCAGAATGCTCCGGTCAACGCCGAAAAGATGGTGATAAGCTTTTTCGATCTGGGTGCCTTGCAGGGCGAAATCGCCCGCCAAGCCGCCGAGGGAATCCCCCCGCTCAATGAGCGTCAACTGGTGGCGTCCGGCCTGCGCCAGTCGCAGAGCTGCGGTTAAGCCGGTAAAGCCGCCGCCAATGACGACCACACTTTCCTGATGGGGTTGGGACATAGATTATTTGCGGAAGGAAATGAGCCGGTTTAGATTGTATTGAATGAGCACGACCACCACCAGCGTCCACAATTTGGCATAATTGGGGTTGATGTGTGCCAGCGAGACCAGCACATACAACAGGGCCGATGAAACGGCCAGGCCAAGCAGTCCCACGCAATAGAAGGAGACAAACCGGGCCAGCAAGCGGTCCTTTACTTTGAAATTGAAGAAGCTGTTCAGCAGGAAACTGTTGATAATCCCCAAGCTGCAACTGACGACGTTGGCCAGCAGATAATACACCCCAACCCAGTTGACCAGCGCAAAAAAACTGATGTAATCCAAGGTGACGCCGCTCACGCCAATAATGCAATAAACCACGAACAGTCTCCGGCTCTTCAAAAATGAAACAATGACGGCTTTCATCCGGAATGAGACGGGAAAGGCATGGCGGAAGCGGAGCCGGGAGGGGCCTTGGTTTCTATTCCGGCGGTTTCCTGAATGAGCCAGTGGGGACGGCCTTTGACTTCATCATAAATGCGGCCGAGATACTCGCCCACTATTCCCAGGCAGATCAATTGGACGCCGCCCAGGAACAGAATTGAGATGACAATGGTGGCAAAGCCGGGTCCCGGCGCCAGGCCAATGCGGGTGAAAAAGTCCTTAAAGACACGCTGGCAAAAGGTGAAAACCACTCCCGCTAGGGCAATGGTCGAAACCAGTAGACCTAGGTGCGAAGCCAGGCGCAATGGAACCGCGGAAAAGGAAAAAAGGCCGTCCAACGCCAAGCGGAATGATTTGCTCATGGTGTATTGAGGGGAGCCGGCGACGCGGGCGTGGCGCTCAAAGGCAACCCCGATTTGCCTGAATCCGCACCAGGCGCGCAGACCGCGCAAATATTTATTGCGCTCCGGCATGGCGTTGAGCGTGTCCACCACCTTCCGGTCCAACAAACAAAAATCGCCGCTGTCGGCCGGGATATTGAACGGCACCGCCCTGGCCATCACCCGGTAAAAGCCCCAGGCCAGAAATCGCTTGATCAAGCTGTCTTTGCGCTTGGTCCGAACCGCATAAACGACCTGGTAGCCTTCCCGCCATTTCCCGATCAACCGATGCACTTCCTCCGGCGGGTCCTGCAAGTCGGCGTCAATAATCAGGACGGCGTCGCCGCTGCTGTGATAGAGACCGGCGCTGACGGCCACTTGATGGCCGAAATTGCGCGCAAAGGAAAGGCCGCGCCAGCGCGGATCGCGGGCCTGTTGCTCGCGCAGAAGCTTCCAGGTGCTGTCCCGCGAGCCGTCATCCACGCAAATGATCTCGAACGGCATTCCCCATGTTTCCGCCGCAGCCGTCAGGCGGGAGAACAAATGAGGCAGAACCTCTTCTTCATTAAAGCATGGTACGACAACAGATATCGTTTTCATCCAGATTGTTCTGTCTCGATCTCTTCTATTTCCAGGCTGAATCCCTGGTTTGGACGCCACCTTGCCTGAACGGAGACTAATTGCAAGTGTATTGCGGCCTGCTCTGGGCCGCCTTTCCGCCGGGATGCAACTGCGCCGCCCCAACAGGCGCGAATGCCGGAAATGACACGGTTTGCATTTTGGGGGTTTAATCTGGACTTGGCAATGGGTTCAAATAGGATTTAAAAATGTATCAGGGAGTGTCAGGCCGGGATTCACAGGCAGACTTTTGTCGTTGGGAAAAACCGGCAAACTGGTCAGTGCATTTCTTTCAGTTTCTATTTGCGGCGATCATGCTGTCGCAGTTGGACGCCCCCTTTCTTTCCGCCCACAACGAGCGGCAGAACCACACCTTCGAGATGGCGCGGCACGTTTTCCATGAAGGCTGGCGCTCGATCGTGACGCCAAAAGTATCCGACAGCATGGAGGGTTATGAGGCGCAACCTTATACGGCCGTGCTGCAGGAAGTTCCCTTTCACGGCGTGATCGGATGGCCGCTGGCGCTGTTCACCAGCCATGAACGCGCGGTGGTGCGCCTTGTTTCCACGGTCTTCGCGTTGATCGCCATCCAATTATTGTATTGGATTCTTCGTTTTTGGCTGCCGCCGGCCCCGTCAGCGGCTGGCGCCGCCATCTGGGCCATGGCACCGCTGATACTTCATTTCGGCCAAGTGCCGATACCGGACATCCTCTGCACCACCGGGATGCTGGCGGCCTTCTGGTTTGCGCTGCGGAGCAAATTACCGGCGTCAAGCGGTTGTTTTCTATTCGCGGTTCTGGCCAAGCTCAGTGTGATTCCCTTTGGGCTGCCGATTTTAGCGGCGCTGCTGATTGCTAGGAATTGCCAGTCCATGCGGAACTTCTTGCAAATTACCCTGGCTTGGGGATGGGCGCCCTTGTTGGGCCTGATCCTCTGGACCGTTGTGCTTTACCGGTTTGCGCCCCCCACTTCAGCAACGATCCTGTTTATCATCAATAATCGGGGGGCCTGGACAAGCCTGGTCAGTTTTTCATTTTACAAATTCCTGCTCGGCTGCCTGTTTCCGTTTGGGTTGGGAGTGCTGGGTTTTATAGGAATGGCTTTTGCCATGCGGGCGCAGCGGCCCGCAATGGATCGGCGGATCAAATGGGCCATCATCTGGTCGAACATTTTTTATGTCATATTGGTGGTCCGCAAGATCGCCGAACCCCAATACATGCTGCCGATGCTGGCTTGGGGCGCGGTGCCCGCGGCTTTTGGCTTCAATTGGCTGATGGATAAACTGCGCGCCAGCGCGGCTTGGCGGGTCGCTTTGGGCGCGGCGCTGATACTGCACGTTCTGGTGGCGGCGGCCTTCACCATTGATTTGAAAACTTCGCGCGTTCCGGACTATCCCGACATCGAGCGCGCCGCCCAGCTTCTCCCGCCGGAGGCGCGCGTCGTGGTGGTGTACCGTTATCCTTGTGGTTGTTCTCCCGTCGTGTGGCTGAATCGCAACATCCTGGCGCTCTGGAATCAACCAAAAGATATGGCCGGGCGATTCACCGAGTTGCGCAAGATCGGATTTACCCATGTCCTGATACTGGATATAGAAAGCTGGCACAACGAGAAAAGTTTGGGAGGGCCGCTGGCGCTGGCTGGCCGGCTTTTCCAGGCGCTGCGGAAGACGCCTCCTGCAATCGGAGCCGACCTGCCGGGCTTTACCGAACCTGACAGCCCGTTCCGCCGGTATTGTGACCAGAATTTCTCGGCCTTGTTCGTTACGCCGCACGTGATTCTCTATTCAATGAATCCTCCGCCGACGGCCAGGTAGCGGCGATGTGGCAGGCCCCATCAGCCCATCATGGCGTGTTGCAAAAGCTCCGTCCGATTGGTAGCCTCTGGCGATGGAACAGAATTATCCAACCTCGACGACTAGAAATCAAGATGAGCCCCGCAGGCAATAAAGTTCCTGTCATTCTCGATAATGCGGACGTGGCCCCGTGTTTATCGGTGGTCATTCCCATGTTCAACGAAAAGGCCACGATCACGGAAATCGTGCGTTGCGTCTGCGCGCAACGACCTGTGGAGGAGGTCATCATTGTGGATGATTGCTCGACCGACGGCTCCGGCAAAATGGCGGACCAGATCGCGGCCGAATACCCGGCCGTCCGCGTGGTTCACCACCCGACAAATTGTGGCAAGGGAGCAGCCTTGAGAACGGGGTTCACTCTGGCGAAAGCCCGCTTCGTCATCGTGCAGGATGCGGACCTGGAGTACAACCCGGAGGAATACTACAAACTGCTGGCGCCGCTCCTGGCCAACAAAGCCGACGTAGTATACGGGACCCGCTTCGCCGGGGGCGGCCCCACGCGCGTTCTTTACTACTGGCATTCACTTGGAAACTGTGTCCTGACCACTCTTTCCAACATGTTTACCAATTTGAACATGACGGACATGGAAACCTGCTACAAGGTCTTCCGGCGGGAAGTCATCCAAGGCATTAAAATACAGGAGAACCGCTTCGGCTTTGAGCCTGAGATCGTGGCCAAGGTGCGTCGCGTCCATGGCATTCGCATTTACGAAGTTCCCATTTCTTATTACGGAAGAACGTACGCCGACGGCAAAAAGATTTCCTGGCGGGACGGGGTCTGGGCGCTGTGGTGCATCTTCAAATACAATGCCCTCTCCTGATGCCGACTGTTTCCCCCACTCTCCCCACGATCGCCCGTATCAATGTTTTGGGGGTCGGCATCAGCGCCATCAGCCTGGACATGGCGGTGGCCGGCATCCGGCGCGCCTTGGAGAAAAAGGAGAAGGGCTATATTTGCATTACAGGCGTGCATGGCGTGTCCGAGGCGCAGTCGGATCCGGAGCTTCGGCAAATCCTCAACCGGGCATTTCTCTGCACGCCCGACGGCATGCCGCTGGTCTGGATGGGGTGGCTGCGGGGGCAAAAACACATGACCCGCGTCTATGGCCCGGACCTTATGCTCGCGGTCATGGCCCTGTCCGAACAAATGGGCTGGCGCCATTTCTTTTACGGAGGGGCGGCCGGGACGGCGCAGAAGTTGCGGGAAAAATTGCTGGAGAGATTTCCCAAGTTGCAAGTCGCGGGAACATACGAACCTCCGTTCCGGCCGTTGAATGAGCAGGAAGAGGCGGCGCTCCAGGAAACGATCCGCCAAACCCAGCCGGATGCGATCTGGGTCGGATTGAGCACGCCCAAACAGGAGCGTTTCATGGCGGCGTCCCTGCCAAAACTGGATGTGACATTGATGTTCGGCGTGGGGGCGGCCTTTGATTTTCTTGCCGGAACAGTCCGCCAGGCGCCACGCTGGATGCAGCGTACCGGGCTGGAATGGTTTTTCCGGCTTTGCTGCGAGCCGAGGCGGTTGTGGAAGCGCTATGTCAAGAATAATCCCCTCTTTGTCGCGCGGGTTTTTTGCCAGTTAACCCGCTTGAAAAAATATCCGATACCAGATTGACGGCGCCTGCGACTTTGAACTCGATTTCGACGGCGGCGATGGGCGATATTGTGGGAATTCAAGATGATTAGACTGATCAAACTGTGGATTCTCGGTTCTGCAGCCTGTGTATCCGCAGGCTGGATCTTATCCTTTTTGCATCAGGTCAATCTGGCCGGCTACGTGGTTTTCTTCCTGGCTTTGGCCGTGGTGCTGGCGGTCGAATATCAAGTGCCCCGCCGGGCCAGCCGCGCCGCCTGTGCCGCCTGCGCCGCGGCCGGCGCAAAAGGGGCGCGGCGAATCTTGCGCCTTTTCCGGCGGCTCCTGCCCCTGCTCTTTTTCTTGACGGCCATCCTGGCGCTTGCGGGGGGGGCTGTGCATGCGCCAAACAATTACGATGCCTTGACCTATCGATTTCCGCGGATGCTGCATTGGTGGGCCGCTTCCGGCTGGCACTGGATCGCCACGCCCAACGACCGCATGAATTTGGCCGGCACAGGTTTTGAATGGCTGATGATGCCGTTGTTTGTATTGACACATAGCGACCGGCTTTTCTTTTTGATCAACATCATTGCCTACCTGCTGCTGCCGGGCCTTGTTTTCCTGGTGTTCGTCGCCGCCGGTGTGGCGCGGAGGGTGGCGTGGTTCTGGATGTGGCTGTTGCCGGCGGCCTTGTGTTACGCGATGCAGGCGGGAAGCATCTCCAATGACACCATCGCGGCAACGTATTTCCTGGCCGCGATTTACTTTGCCCTGGAGGCGCGGCGGTCCGGCAATGTCCGCAATCTGTGGTTGGCCTTTTTGGCGGCTGGATTGCTCACCGGGGTCAAGGCTTCGAATTTGCCGTTGTTATTGCCTGTGGCGTGGGCGGTCTGGCCGACGTTGGGGCTGGCGGAAAAGCGCTTTCCCAGCAGTATCGCGGTCGTTCTGCTGAGTGTGCTGGTGTCCTTTCTGCCCACCGCCGCGCTCAACCAGCACTATGCGGGCGATTGGGCCGGGGACCCGAACAACGTGGCGCATCTCAAAGTGGACAAGCCCCTGGCCGGGTTTTTGGGCAACAGCCTGCAACTGGGCCTGCAAAGTTTGGAACCCCCCTTCATGCCTGTGGCCCGCTCCGTGGAAATCTGGGTTTGGGATCATTTTCCTGAAGATCTCCAAACAACTTTGAAAGATGGTTTTCCCCATTTCGGCGTGGGTTTTCGCGAACTGCCGCAGGAAGAATCCGCCGGCATGGGCATCGGCATTACTGTCATCGCCCTTATTTCCCTGGCGGTGGCTGTGCGCTCGCGACCCTGGAAGAACGTATTTTCCGCGCCGCGGGTGAAACGCCATGGCCTGGTCATGGGGCTGCTGACCTGGGTCGCATTGGCGGTTTATATGGCGAAACTGGGCAGCGAATCGACGTCCCGCCTGATTGCCGCTTATTATCCTCTGCTGATGCTTCCGTTGCTGTTGAACCGTGGGCAGGGTTGTTTAATACGGCAACGCTGGTACCGGGCGTTCGCCATTTGCGCCAGCCTGATCGCCTTGCTCGCGGTCATATTGACCCCTTCCCGGCCTCTTTGGCCGGCGGAACGATTCTTTGACTGGTTCGTGCAACGCTTCCCGGGCAACGCGCTGATCGAGCGCGCGCGGACGGTCTATTCGGTGTACCGCTGCCGTAGTGATCTCTTTGCCTCCTTGAGGCGTAGCATTCCGGCGTCGGTCCCTGTCATCGGTTTGATCGAAGGCGGCAATGATGCGGAGAGTTCGTGGTGGCGCCCCTTCGGCCAGCGGCGGGTGGTGCATGTGTTGGAGGGCGACCGCCGCCAGGAATCGAGTCTCCATTGGATTGCAGTCAGGAATGACTTGATCGGACGCGGCGACCCCGGGGACTTCGAGCAGTGGTTGCAACGCGATGGCGGCTCGGTCATCGCCCGGCAGATCGTGACGGAAAGGGTCATCAACGGACCGGAGACATGGAGCGTAGTCTATTTCCCCGGTGCGCCCAATTGAACGAATAAATGGAAACATTTCCCTTGAAGTATCCAGGCATTGCGCTAGTTTGCGCCTCCTGCTCATGAATGCAAAAAAAGTCATCGTTTGTGGTGGAGGCGGTTTCATCGGGGGTCATCTGGTCGCCGATTTGCGCCGCCAGGGTGTGAAGGAAATCCGGGCGGTGGACATCAAACCGTTCGCCGAATGGTACCAGATTTTTCCAGATGTGGAGAATCTGCAGCTCGATTTGCAAAAGCGCGACGCCTGCCATCAGGCCCTGCAGGGCGCGGCGACTGTTTTTGACCTGGCCGCCGACATGGGCGGCATGGGTTTCATCGAAAACAACCGCGCGTTGTGCATGCTTTCCGTGCTTATCAACACCCATTTGCTGATGGAGGCAAAGGCCGCCGGCGTGCAGCGCTACTTCTACGCTTCCTCGGCCTGCGTCTATAACGCGGACAAGCAGCGGGACGTCAATGTCACCGCCTTGAAGGAGGCCGATGCCTACCCCGCCATGCCTGAGGACGGTTACGGGTGGGAAAAGCTGTTCAGCGAACGGATGTGCCGGCATTTCCGGGAGGATTTCGGCGTGGTGACGCGGGTGGCCCGCTTTCACAACGTCTATGGGCCTTTGGGCACCTGGGACGGCGGACGCGAGAAGGCGCCGGCGGCTATTTGCCGCAAGGTCATCCGGGCTAAGCTTGCTGGCAAACATGAGATCGAAATCTGGGGGGATGGCAAACAAACCCGGAGCTTCATGTATATTGACGACTGCCTCAAAGGCATCCAAGCCATCCTGGCCAGCGACATTTTGGAGCCGATCAACCTGGGCAGCAGCGAGTTGGTGTCCATCAATCAACTGGTGGATATCGTGGAGGACATCGCCGGGATCAAGCTGAAGCGCAGCTACAATTTGAAGGCGCCCAAAGGGGTCAATGGCCGGAATTCCGACAATACCCTCATCAAAAAATATCTCGGCTGGGAGCCATGCATCCGCTTGCGCGACGGCATGGAGAAGACCTATCGCTGGATTTACGATCAGATAAAAAGCGGCGGCAAAGGATGAGTGAACGGGCTTGCACCGTCGCCCCGCAAGCGGAGGCATGGCGGCTTGGCGAAAGGCTGACCATAACGCGCATTTGCATCCCGGTTTTCGGACACTGTGCCCAGCACTGAAAGAGTGCCAAATCTAAAGCCGCGGGGGAATCAGGTTAACGGCGCTTGGGGAAGGAGACGGCTGGATTGCCGGCCGCGACATGATCCGCCGGCACATCCTTGGTCACGACTGCGCCGGCTCCGATGACGGCACGGTCCCCGATAGTCACTCCCTTCAAAATGATGGCGCGCGCTCCGATGAACACTTCCCGCCCGACCTTGACGGGCCGTGCGCCGGCTTGCACTTCGTCGCACCAGCCCTGCTCGGAATAGACATGGAAATCATTATCAATAATCATTGCCCCGGCTCCAATGAGCGTGCCCGGACCGATTTCAATCGAGAAACCCGCGCAGATCACCGCGGCACTGAGTCCAACCTTGTCTCCGAAAACCAGCCGGGCGCCCGGGGCCAGAGTGCGCAAAACGCACGGCTGAGAGCATCCCAGCACCGTGGCCCGCACCGCGCTGGCCACTTCGACATCGCGTCCGATGATAAAACTGGAATCATGGGCCACGCTGAGCAGGGGCCGCCCGGCAAACATGACCCGGCCCTCGAAGCGGACTCCTTTGATTTGCGCCTCCAAACGCCACAGGCAGGAAAGAGAGCGCCGCACCACGCTACTTCCTGTCCCGATGCATCTGGCAATACCGGCTGTCATGGCGCGATGTTCACCGAAAAGGTCCCGGCAAACAATCCTCTTTTGCGGCTTTTGCCTTTACGCCATGGGCGGAAAGCGACACCCTGATTGCGCAAGTTTAATGTCATCAACAAGCCCAACGATTGTCGCCTGGATCTCCGATTTCCCAATCGAGTGGCTCCCGGATATTCCAGAGTCGTTGCGCGGGCTTCCCCGCCAGCATCCGGCAACGTGGGAAATGGTGTTGCTGGCTGAATTTGAAAAGAATCCAGCCCTCCAGGTCCACGTCATCATTTTGCGGAAGAACATTTCCCGCAGCTTTTCCTTCCAGCGACATGGAGTAACGTTTCATCTTTTGAAGTATCTGGGCGGGACGCGGGGTCCGACCTTGTTTTGGCTCGATACCTTGCTCATCCGGCGCGCTTTGCGGCAGATCAAGCCGGACCTTGTTCATGCTTGGGGCAGCGAAAGGGGGGCGGGGCTGGTGGCTACGCGCCTGGGGTATCCTTCACTCGTTACGATGCAGGGGCTTTTTACCTGGTTCGCGGAATTGTTTGCCACGTCGGCCCACGACAAACTTATCGCCTGGGGGGAAAAGCATTGCCTCTCCCGGGCCAGGAACGTCAGCACGGAATCGAAGTTTGCCGTCTCCTATCTGCAAGCCAGATACCCGCGCCTGACCCTCCACCAGATCGAGCACGCCCCCAATTGGATCTTCCATAACGTCCAACGCCAACCCGCCACCGCGCCGCTTCGCTTTCTGACGTATGGCACGCTGGGCTATGGCAAAGGAACCGACCTGCTCCTCCTGGCTCTCAATGAGTTGGTTTCAGAATTCCCCTTCGAAGCCGTCATCATCGGCAAGCCAAACGAGCGTTTCCTGGCCTCATTGAAGGCGGGATTAGCCCCCGAGTTGTGGCAACGGCTGACATTTAAATCCAACCTGCAGCCCGCCCAGATCGCCGACGAATTGTCCCAGGCCACGATTTTGTTGTTTCCAACCAGGGCTGACACCAGTCCAAATGCGGTGAAGGAAGCCGTCGTTGCCGGCGTGCCCGTAGTGGGCAGCAAGGTGGGAGGCATTCCCGACTACGTCATCCCGGGCGAAAACGGGCTTCTCTTTACTTCAGGCGACGAGGCCGAGTTTACTGCGATGATCCGCGCGGCCGCCGCGCACCCGCTTTTTTCCCGCGGCAAGGTCACGCCGTCCTCGCTGGCAAAGCACCGTGATTATCTCTCTCCGGTCCGCATGGCCCAACTCTTCCTCTCCACCTATCAGAAGGTGAAAAGCCGGTAAACACGCTGGAATCCGCTCAACCTCCGCGACGCTTCAAGGACTGTTCCTTTTTGACGACCTGAGACGATTCCACAGTGCCGAGGCTGTCTTGACAAAGCCCGGACCGCCCATCCTGGCCAGTTGCTGAAAAACCGCATACCGCCAGTGCGGCGCCGGCGAGAGCAATAGCATGCGGGAATAATATCGCAACAGCCGGGGTGAAAATGACGATGCATAGCGCAGAAGGAAAACGACCGAGATCGCATAATGCCGCAGGTAACCGGCCCGGTCAAATTTTGGCCGGGTCGCCGGAGGAAAAAGCGCCAAAACTCGTTTGTGTTGCACAATGGTCACCGGTATGTTTTTTCCGCTACGAAGTATCTTGTTGGTGCCCCTGTCCCAAGCATCGTGTTCGCGAAAGAACGCCACGACTTCGGACGTCTGCGCCGCGCCA
Source organism: Limisphaerales bacterium (assembly GCA_052325505.1). Taxonomy (GTDB): domain Bacteria; phylum Verrucomicrobiota; class Verrucomicrobiia; order Limisphaerales; family Palsa-1400; genus DASRLE01. The sequence continues at coordinate 44,403 of JBKQUS010000136.1, read as the reverse complement.
TTGCGGGCGATCAATTTGGCCCACAATTCCCAATCGCCACAAAAATGGGAGGTTTCCCGAAACCCGCCCAGGCTTCTCGCCGATGAGACCCGAAACAGGTGCCCCGGAAATGCCAGCCCCGAACCATAAATAACGTCGGCCAACCCCAGCCTGACCCAAGGCTGCTTGAGCTGCAGACAGCGATTATCCGGCAGCGGCTCGCTCCGCTGGTTGACGATGATCGTTTGCCCGAAATAGAAATCCAGACCGGGTGCGTGGCCCGCGAGCCTGAGCATGGCCGCGACAAAAGTTGGCGCCAGAAAGTCATCATCCTGCACAATTGAAAGCCACTTCGTCTGGCATTGCTCGATACAGGCGTTCAAGTTGCCAAAAATTCCGCGTCGTTTCGGATTTTTGATGTATTCAATCCGCGAACCAAACTCGTCCTTTATGAAATCCTGCAGCGCGGGGTCCGGGCCGCAGTCCTCGAGCACGATGACGCGCACAGGGATTGTTTGATCAAGCGCGCTGGAAATCGCCTCCTTGATATACTGCCGCCTGCTGTAAACCGTAATCGCGATGGTGATTTGGTCTGGGGAAGGGTTCATGCGGAATCGGGCTTGGGATCAAGAGCTTTCAACACAACCACCAACTGGTCTCCCCGGGCGGATGCGTTTACCTTCCTTGCCAGCCCGTCAAAGACTCTTATTTGCGCTTTTGTGAAATAATTTTCAGCTTTTCTCGAATGCCCGTCCTGGTCATAGAGGCTCACGCCTCTTTTGTATAATTCGCTGGCCCAGAACTGCATGGCTGACGAGTCACACCAGCACCGTTCGACCGCCAAACCCGTCTGCCCGGCCAATATTCCCAAACTCTTTCGCGTGTGCAAGAACAGATGGCGGGGAGCATCAACCTGCACCCAATTCTCCCGATACTGCTCCCACGCCTCGGACTCCGGGGTCGGGATGCGGAGCAAGATTCTGCCCCTGGCCGATAAATGTTGCCGGGCTGCGGCCAGGAGTTCCCGCCCGGATTCCACATGCTCGAAGGCGTGATGCAGCATAATGAGGTCGAAATCGCCGGACACCTTTTGCAAAGTCAGCTTGCGTACCCACAGCCCCGGCACAACTTCCGCGTCGCCGGACAAATACGGATCAACCCCTTCCAAATGCCCGAACCCCGCGCGATGCAAAATAATCAGCAGCTCTCCGCTCCCGCAACCCACATCCAAAATGCGCATTTCCTTGCGCGCGGGAACCCCGCCCATGGAGGACACCTCGATCCGCGCTGGAGCCAGCTTGTTCGCCAAAAATCCCAAAAGTCCGCGGCCCGTTGCCGCCCAATAATCCCGTCTGCCTCCCAGCCAGGATTTCAGTCCATGCCGCGGGATGGGTTGCAAATGAAAGCTGTAATAAATGGAGGGGTAGAAACGACTCAAATCTTCCGGCACCCGGCCGATTTGCAAGCAGCCGCACTCGGCGCAGCAAAAGTAATCGAATTCGTCGCCCCAGCCGAACATCTTTTCGCGAAAGCGATATTTCGCATGGTTCGCTTGACTGAAGCAAATTTGACAGACGCCTTTCATAAGTCGGCATAAAGCACCGCGTGGCAAAAACGCCGCACGGATAAGGGCTGCCCCTGGAAACCGCGCCGCACGGTGTACCAACTGCTGCAGGCTGTTTCCGTTATCAAAGGTGCGGCCAGCAATCCCCAAAGACCAAAAAGCGAAGTTAGAATCAGACTGCTCACGATGACGCCAAGTCCGGTGAACAAACTAATCTTAAAAAATGGCACGACGTTTTCGGTAAAGGCAAGATATCCAAACTGCACGTAAAAAAGATTTTGCGTCAGATAAATCAAGTAGAAGGCCAGATAGGGCGTCGCCAGCAAACGCGTATGCGTCCCTTTCCATGCCAGCAAGGCGTTCCCCGCCACAAGAAAGATCAAACTCATGCCAACAAACGACACCATCACCAAAGCCAGCCGCCTGGCGAACAGCACCCCCATTTCTTCCAATCGTCCTTGGGTGCGCATAATGGCAATCTCCGGCCATTTCACCACCAGCCAGAGCGCGGCGAAATTCATCATAAAGCTTCCAATCTGCGCCGTCAGCCCGAACGACGCCGTCATTTCCTTGCCCAGCAATTGGCTGCAGATCAAAACATTCCCGTTGGCAATGCAGTAGGCGCCGATGGAAAGAACCCCAAATTTATAGGCATTGGGCCACATCTTTTGGACAATGCGAGGATCCGACGCCGCAGGTTGTTCTGATTTGGGAACGATCTTTCGAAAGATTTGATGGCATCTCCCATGCATGATAGCTCCCTTCACAAGTGTCGCTATGACCATGGACGCCAAACCCATGTGGCAAAAAAGCAGAAGCGCGGCGCACAAGGCATAGCTCAGTCCCCCCCAGACATAAACCACTTGCAAATCACGCATCCGGTTCAGTCCCTGCACCGCCGCCACCCAATGACTGGTGGCCAGATTGTAGCCGATGGCCACCAGGAATGCCGCCCAAAGCCACCAAACTTTATGCGGAAAGCCGCTTTCCGCGGCCGGTTTCATCAAAAATATCGTCCCCCCAATTACCAGCAAACCAACTGCCATCAGCGAAATCTTCAAATAAAGAGACCGCACCGTGGCGTTAAGCCGGCTGATGCCCGCGAAGTTCGGTTGCCCGCCGGCTTTCGCCTCGCGCAGCCCTTCCGCTTCAAAATCTTCCGCCCCGGCAAATAAATAGTTGTAAATGCGCGGTACGGTCGATCCAAAACCTAAATCCGCCAGATTTCCGAAATTGCCCAGCGCAACAAACACCCACCACAAGGCCAGCTCCGCCGAAGACAGCTTTATCACCACCAGCGGAATAAGCAGCAGATTTGCCCCCATGCGGATCCCCGTTCCCAGAACGCCCGCCAGCATGGCCGAGCGCCACCATCTTTTCCAATCCAAGCCTGACGCGGACAACGTCATGTTTTGGACGACGAGGGCTTCACATACAACCACTCAACTTTTTTCAGCACTGGACGAATGGTCCTCTCCTGAAAAACTGCCCAACTTCCTTCCACACCCGGGCGACGGACAAGGGATAAGCCCGGAGATATGCGTTATTGGCGGGCAACGCGGCCAGGACTGTCTTCAGCATAAAACCCTCACCTCTGGCACAACCTGAATCCATTTGCCGCCGCGCTCGGTGAACGCCTTGTGCTTCTGCGCGATTTCCCGGTGGAAATTCCAACTGAAATTTATGGCGTAGTCAGGCTTGCGATCCAGCAGTTCCTTCTCCGGCACAACCTTTATGTCCGTCCCAGCAATCAGCTTCCCCTGTTTCTGCTCCGTCGAATCGCAGACAAAGGCAATGTCTTTGCTGGTGAACCCGCAGGCATTACACCACACGGTCGCCTTCGCGCTCGCGCCGAACCCGCAGACTTTTTTGCCATTGAGTTTGGCTTTCTGGACTTCTTCCGTCAAATTAGACCGCATCTTTGCCTGCATGTCCGCCAAGTGCAGCCATCTATCCTCAAGGTTGTTGGTTTTCTCCTCGTCCAACCTGTTTGAAACGCCTTCAAGAACGCCTCCCGTCGGCGGCGGGCCGTCCGTCCGGCGCAACAACAGGGCGATGGAACCGCCATGAATGGAATAATTTTTTACCGAGTGCAAATAGAACTGGGTGTGGTTGAGCAATCGGACGATGGCTGTAATGGACACGAACGACAGATGTTCATGGTAAATCTGATCCCATGAGTTCATCTTGAGCATGTCGCCGGCGTAGGGAACCTCGATCACAACCAGCGTGTCCTTGTGGCTGATAAATTCAAGGGCGTGGATAAAGCCTTTCCAGTCGTCAATGTGGGCGAAGACGTGGCGGGCCACGATCACGTCGGCCTTGTATCCGGCAGCGGCAAGCTGGACCGCTTCCGGCTCGCCAAACAGCCGGTCAATGGTCTTGAGGCCGCGAGCATTGGCAAGATCGGCAAGGTTCTTCGCAGGTTCGATGCCAAGGACTTCCCAGTTTGATTTGCAGCTTGCAAATTCCAGGAACCCGCCGTTGTTGCTTCCAATCTCAAGGAGCTTTCCGCGCGCAGGTTTTTGCCCCGGCTTGAGCGGCACAGAATATTCGCGGGTCACATCGTTTAAAAGCAGTTCAAAATGCGACTTCATCGTATCGCTTGCGCCCGTCACGTAGCAATAATCCTTGTACAGTATCTCAGGGCGGACAACAGCGCTGAGTTGCGCCAGGTTGCATTGACGGCAAAACACGACGGTCAAAGGCGCGCTGCCCTCGCGCTCCGAGCGTGGGTCAACAAAATTATTCGCGGGTGGCTGAGTTCCGAGCGACAGGACTTCGACCAACTCGGTGTTGCCGCAAGCTCTGCATTTGGTATGGGGGGACCACATAATTTCTTTCAGGTTGAAGCTGGCTGCCAGCGTTTAATTGAATCCTCAAGAGCCTCGCGCACAGGGCGCATTTTCACGCCCGTGGCCAACAATTTCGAGACGTCCAGTTCCGCGTTGCTTTTTTTAGTCTTGGCGCACGTCATCATAAATTCGTTCCAATCCCAGAATTGGAAGTCCTTTTTCAGCCCCTGTTTGCGCAGCATTTCGCAGATTTCACAGGCCCAAACCGCGCCCGGATTCGTCATGTTGTAGGTGCCGAATGGCGCGCCGAGCTCCACCAGATCAAGGCAAGCCTTCACGAAGTCGCCCCGGTGTGAGATGGAATTATACGCATCAAGGATCTTGGGATACGTCAACAGTTTCGTGATGTAGTTGCGCGGATTGTCAAATTGGTCGAATGGCAGCCGGATGCGGCAAATCCAGTGTTTTTCATGCTGGCGCACAACGCGCTCGGCTACCTCCTTGCTGCCGACGTAGAAGCCTGCGCCTTTGTCGAAGGTCAGCATCGGCTCGTCGGTCTCTTTGAAAGCAAAGGCATCCTCATTGCATGTTAAGGGCGCCAGGTTTCGCCGTCTCGCATCCGGAAACTCATCCTTTGGCTGCCGAATGTAAAGGCATCCGGTGGATACATGCAACAAGGGCGTTCCTGTCACATCGCAAGCGTCGGCAAGGATGGTGGGGAAAATCAGATTGCCCAAAAGAGTTTCCGCTTTGTGGTCATCGTTCAGGTCCACTGAAGGCTTGCAGACGAAAGCGGCGCAGTTTATAACCAGCGACGGCTTGAATGCTTCCAGCCATTTCCATATCCTTTGGGCGGTGTGTTGAAGCGTGTTGAACGGCTTGTTCCGGCGCCGCATTTCAGCGACGAACGCGCGGCCGACATAGCCATCACTTCCAAAAATCACAGGACAGTTTGTTTCCATGCATCAATAATCAAAGTTACCCGGGACTTTAAAGAGCTTGTGCTCCAAGTATAGCCCCCAGCCCCGGACGCCGGGTTCGCGCCCGTTGCCTGCACGATAAACCGTGCTTTTGGGATGCATGAGGTGGTTTGCCACTACGCCTGCCCCGGGTGCCATGCACTCGACCATTTGCCTCTGCCTCAGGCTCAAGAAACACGCCATCATTTAAGAATAACAGGTTTTCCCCATTCTCGTCAATCACTTCACCGAGATTATGCGCGGGCCATGCTGGCGACCATGCCCGCGGCGATGCCGGCGCCGCCGTTGACTAGGAAGATGGGAACGTCAAAACCCGTTTGAATCCGCGGCGGCATCCGTTTAGTATTCTGCCATGCCATCATTTGATGTTGTCTCAGAGGTCAGTTCAATGGAGATCGAGAATGCCGTCAACCAGGCCAGGAAGGAACTGGCCAACCGCTTCGACTTCAAGGGCAGCAAGGCGGACATCGTGCTGGAGAAAAACGAAATAAAGCTCTCCGCGGAAGATCAGTTCAAAATCAGGGCTTTGCACGAAATTGCCATCGGCAAACTGGCCAAACGCCAGATCAGCTTGAAGAGCGTCGAATCCATGCCGCCGGATGTTTCCCCTCTCGGCCACGCCCGCCAGGTCATTAAAATCAAGCAAGGCATCGAACAGGCCGTGGCCAAACAAATCACCGCCTTCATCCGCGAAACCAAATTGAAGGTCACGACCCAAATTCAAGGCGACGCCATCCGCGTCAGCGGCAAAAGCAGGGACGATCTCCAGGCCGTCATCGCAGCCGTGCGGGGACACGATTTCCCCGTGGCGCTGAGTTTTCAGAACTTCCGGGATTAAGCGCGGCCTCGTCCCGGCTCACGAGAGGTTCAGGAACTGCCCGGCCACCCGGTCCGGGTGCAGCCTTGCCGTCCAGGTGGCGCTAATCTGGACGGGATCGCGCTCGCCGCGCCGCCAGGCGTCAATCTCAGCGTGCAAGGCGTCACTGAGATTGTTCACCGACCGATCATAAGAAAGCGTGCCCGAACTCGCGGAGCAAAAATACGGCATCGCGGAAATTCTGACGTCCCCGACCACCGAACAGCCGCAACACAAGGCTTCAGCGCTCGCCATGTGGAAACTCTCGTAGGGGGAAGTGCAAAGAAGGATCTGGGATTCCTGATAGTGGCCCGACAGTTGTTGGTGACTGACCCGGCCACAGATGTCCACCCGCGACTTGCCGCCGCCGTGTAGGGGTTGCATCAGCTTTCTGACGCACTCTCCTCCGCCACCGATAATGCAGGCGGAGTATCCCGGCTGTTCGGAAAGTACCCGTTCCAAAACCCGGACCAGCACCGGGGCGCCCTTCAAGGGGCTTTGCCATCTCCCAACGGCGATGATGAGTGGCTGCTTGCCAATGGACGGGCTGTAGCTCATGTCCTGCGTCATGGCATACGGAACAAATCTGACCCGCTCCATCAGGTCCGGACGCCCGACGGCCAGGAGGAAGCGGCTGTAGCGTTGCTTGGCCAGAGGCGACGGCAGGGTGAAAAAATCGCCATGTTCCAGATGCCGCAAGGTTCCGTTATGGCGCGCCCGGAAAGCGGCCACCGCCGTTTTTAAAAGCGCCCAGCCTGCCGGGAACCACTTTCCCATGTCCATTTCGGTATAATACTTTTTTTCCAGGTATCTGCGGGGCCAGACCCGCGGGTGGACAATGCCGTCGTTGTCCAACACGAGATTGAGCTTTAGGCCGGCGGTCTTTATGGCCCGGGCAATGGGTTCATAGCGGGGCAAGGCCCAGGCGTAAAGAAGAACGCCTTCCAGGTTCCACTGCCGCCACCAATTTGCGTCCATCATCTGCGCCAGGGTGCTCAAGATCAACGGCACATCCTCCCGCTGCGAAGGTTGGCCAAGGGCGATGAATTTGGAATCCATCCCCAGCTTTCGAAAACCCTGGCACACCAGCCCGGCGTCCCGGTCCCAAAAACCGGAATCGTCGCTGTAGATCATCGGGATGGCGCAGAACCACCGGCCTGGTTTTTGAGCGGCTTTACTCATGAACCATGCGATAAAAAACGGCGGGCAGGACAGAGATCATGATGCAGGGATGTCTATTCAATTTAATAGTCCGATTGAAACGAGTCTGCCCGTTGTCCATCGCTTCTTTCAAGCCCAAATCAAGCGATCGTTCCCGGGCGCACGGCTGGCTCATGAAAGAGTCCTGGGATATTGGTGTCAAGAGTCGACCAACATAGCGGTCTAGTTGAAAATCAGGAGAGAATTCAGATCCGAGCATGTCCACATTTTCTCCGCCACACTGCCCGTTCTGTCCACCAACAAATCCATGTTCGTGGTCGTTTCGCGACAAGCCGCCACCAACAAGTCCTGTTCAGACAAAGCGCAAAGCGCGTAAGGCGCTAAACCGCAAAGAGTTTTGTAGAGTTAAAGGGGTTCAAGCATGCATCGAAAATCCGAATCCATTCCCCATCCTGTCTTCTTTTCCTTGCGTCTGCGTCTTATGCCCTGATTCTTCGCGGCACATCAATGCTTCGCGATGGATTGTTGAGCCTGTGGCTTAACAATCGAGGCATAGCGCCGACACTACAACCATGGAATTAAGGCGCTACCGGGCACCTTGGAGCCTTGACACCGACGCTTCTTTTGCGTCTGATCTATGGAAATGAGTTCTTTCCTTTTGATAATCGAATCTCCAAAAGCTGCCGCCAATGATCCCAAGGCAAGGCAGGCTGAATGGCTGGACTTTCTGCAAAAGATAGAGTCCCCAGTCTCGGATGGTGACAAAAAGATTCTAAGGATCGCCCCCAATGTCTGGCAGATCCCGGCGGGGCACGGGTTGACATTCCTTTGCAAAACCGTCGCCCTGGCGAATCAGAAACAGTATCCCTGCCGGGTGCTGGTGTTCGACCAGGAGCCGCAGTGGATTCTTGGGTCCCTTGACGCCGCATTGCCGCCTGTCGTGGCCTCATAGCCATTGTGTGTCCGGGGCGTGCTGGCCGAACGTGGCAGGGTGCCCAGGATTCAAGGATTTTTGCACCAAACAAGGTTGTCCATCCACCGCGAAGCAGGCAAGCTAGGCCCAATCTATTATGGACGCCAACGCTTCAAACCGTCCTGCCTCAAGCCATTTTCGCTGGGTGATTTGCGCCCTGCTTTTCTGGGTGACGACGGCCAATTACATTGACCGCAGCGTCTTCAGCAACCTGGCGCCCGACCTGGAAAAGGTGATTCCGGGATGGACGCAGGAAAGATACTACGACATGACGGTAGCTTTCACCGCAGCTTACGCGGTCAGCCAGATGCTCGCGGGACGGCTGATGGATGTCATCGGTCTGCGATGGGGTTTTGCCCTGGCCTGCGGTTTTTGGGGCCTGGCGGCCATGAGTCATTCGTTGGTGAACACCCTCACGGGTTTTTTCATCGTGCGCATCCTTCTGGCTTTGGGGGAAGGCGGCAACTTCCCGGCCGCCATCAAAACCACTGCCGAGTGGTTTCCCAAACGGGAGCGCGCCCTGGCCACCGGCCTGTTCAACTCCGGCTCCAACGTCGGCGGAATTCTGGTCCCGTTTGGCCTGCCGTCCGTCGTCGCTCTTTGCGGCACTTTTTACGTTGGCGGTCATGTGCTGGGCTGGCGCGGCGCATTTTTAATCACCGGCATTTTTGACATTACATGGATTATCGCCTGGCTCCTGATCTATAAGAAGCCCCAGGATCACCCCCGCGTCTTCGAAGTCGAACTGGCTTGCATCAACAGCGACCCCGCCGAACCCAGCGTCAAAATTCCGTGGCGTCGCTTGTTTCCGCATCGCCAGGCCTGGGCCATCGCCGGGGCCAGATTTATGAGTGACGGTTTCTGGTGGTTTTATCTTTTTGGCACGCCTTATTTCTTCTCGGACCGTTTCGGTTTGGGTCTCAAAGCGCGCAGCGCACCGGTCGCGGTCATTTATGTGCTGGCTTCGTTCGGCAGCATCGGGGGCGGATGGCTTTCCGGCTGGTTCATGAAAATTGGCTGGAGCGTCAACCGGGCCAGAAAAGCCACCCTGTTCATTTGCGCGGCCTGCGTTCTGCCGGTGTTTTTCGCCGCCATCACCAACAGCTATTGGCTGGCGGTGGCCCTCATTGCCATCGCGGCCTCGGCTCATCAAGCCTGGTCGGCCAATGTTTACAGTCTGGCGGGGGACATGTTCCCGCGCCGCATTGTCGGCTCGGTCACGGGCCTGGCCGGGTTGGCTGGTTCGGTGGGTGGATTGATTCTGTTCACTCTTATTGCCCATGTCCGCAAGCTGGCTGAGGCAAGCCATGATTTGGGTAATTACCGCCTGATTTTTCTCGCCGCCAGTCTGGCCTATATCACCGGCGCAACCATCGTTCATCTGCTCGCTCCCAAACTGGAGCCGGTGGATTTTGAACAGTCAACAAAAGCCCTTTAGTTTTGTCGGCGCCTGCCGATAGTGGAAGGTGTCTGCATTGATGCATGGAAATTGAATCCGCTGTCCAGTCTGGCGGAGCATGAGTTTCTGGCCGAGGGCTAGGAACACATCTCTCTCAACTTGGGCGCTCATATAAGGAATTGACGGTGAGATCGTTATGACAGCCGATGAAATAGTGGCGCACGCAAAAGACCTGCCAGTTGTGTCGGAAACGGCTCGAAAACTGGTCATTCAACTCAATCAACCCGACTTGCATCGGGACGAACTCGTCGAAACCGTCCGGTGCGACAACATCCTTACCGCCAAATTGTTACGGGCTTGCAATTCAGCGAGCAGCGGTTTGCGCGAGCCGGTTCTTTCCGTCGATCAAGCCCTCTTGCTGCTCGGTGACAACTTGATTTTCCGCATGGTCTGCGCCATCGGTTTCAGCGGCTCTTTGGGAATGGCGGCGCCGGGTTACGACACCGAAGCCAACGGTCTTTGGAGTCACTCGCTCAATACGGCTCTGGGCGCTGAATACTTGGCCGCGGTGGAGTCCTACGGCAACTTCCTCCCCTCCACCGCTTTTACGGCCGGTTTATTGCACGACATCGGCAAAGCGGTCATAAGCAGAGTGCTGACCCCCAAGGCCCGCGCCGACATCCGGACCAAAATCACCGAACAGTCACTCTCGCGGGTCGAGGCGGAGAAGGCCGTGCTGGGAGCCGACCACAGCGAAGTCGGGGCCTGCTTGCTGCAACGGTGGTCATTGCCGGAATTGATCGTCCAGGCCGTGGCCGACCATCATTCTCCCGTCATCCAGCCTTCCATTCAGCTATCCGCCGTGGTTTATCTGGCCAATAGCGCAGTCCTCCTGTGCGGTGCCGCTCCCGGATGGGAAGACCAAGACGTTCAGGCCAAAAACTTGGCCGCTGCAACGCTGGGTCTGGACGTGGAAAAAGTGGAACAAATCGTCTTGGGCATCCAGGGCGCCATGCAGGGCCTGCCTCAACTCATGGTGGCGGCCTGACCTAAAAGACTTCCGCGCGCAGCCCGGCCACGCGCCGAACGGTGCGCGCAATCTGCGAAAGCGATTTCAGCGGCAGATGGGTGCAGCCCGTCCTGGCCATCGGTCGCGTCGCCGAATAAATTTGCACCAGGGAAATCTCCGCGCCCGAGTCCTTCAGTTCCTTCAATCGCTGCGCGTATTCCTTGATCTCATCGGCGGGGGGATGCGCGCCGTCGATGGCGGGGAACAGGCTCTGAATTACGACGGGGCGGCGGCGGGCTACCAAGAGAATATTGTCCATGATTTTTGCCAGCGGGACGGTGGAGCCGTTCAGGCGGTTTAGATATTCCTGCGTGCCTCCGTCCAGTTTCGCCCAAATCTCGTCCGTTCGCGTGAGGAACTTTAATGCATATTGGACCCTGGGCCGGTCCAAGGCGGTTGAATTGGTGAGGAGCACGATCTTGAAATAGGGTAATCCGCCCACCAGGCGAAGGTGGGTGATGACGTGCAACGCCTCCACAAAATGGCTGGACAAGGTGGGTTCGCCGTCACCGCTCAAGGCCACGTGGCGCACTTGCAGCAGCTCCTGCGGCAAGTTGGCGTAGCGCGGCGTTTCCCACAAACGGCCCGTGTAAGCCAATCCAAAAGTCGCGTGCAGTTCGGCGGCCATTCTCTGGGCATCAAAGTGCGGCATAGTCGCAGGTTTGGCGCGGTCAACCTCGCAATACATGCAATTGAGGTTGCATTTCACAATCGGGTTCACGTTGACCCCGATGGACAATCCTCCGGCCCGCGGGGAAATGACGAGATAGACGAACTTGTTTTCCAGAAAATCCCTCGGATACCCAAAGGCCACGTCGTCCGTGATGAGGGCGTGGCCTCGGGAGTGACCATTTCCATTTCCGCCGGCCTTTTTGGCGGCTTGTTGATTGCGGCTTTGTGCCATCATGAGAAGATGATGCGCCGCAGCCCGGATCGGCACTACACGGTTTTTGCGAATCAATCAGCCAAATTTGGCTACAGATTACCCGGCCCAAGTGGACAGTAGGAAGGTTAGATCCCAGGATCGGGCTGCAGTAATTTCATTCGAGATGAAACGCCTGACCTTTATCATCTGTCTTGCGGCCTTGCTGGCCCTGGCTCAAGTCCGATCATCAGCCGCTGATCCGAAAATCAACCCCGGCAAGTATTCCGGCACGATGAATTCCCTGACCAATTACTCCTGTCCGGAGTGGTTCCGCGACGCCAAATTCGGCATCTGGGCGAATTGGGGTCCGCAGGCCGTTCCGATGGAAGGCGACTGGTACGCACGCAGGATGTATCAGCGTGTTTGTTTCGGCGGACTTATCCCGGGTAGGCCTGTGGGCTTCCCGCTGTAATTCGGTGATTCCGCGGCAGAGTCCGTTCAGCAAGCGCGCCCTGGCTTCGAAATCCCGGGTGCATTCCCCGTTCCATCGCTCAATCAAGCGCGCATAACGGGCTGCCAGGACGGCAGCCGCCCGGTCGGCTGAGAGCCGTTTGCACCCCGGGGCGGAGCCATCCGCATTCCGGGCGTCGTCAAAGAAGTCCCGGCCGGTGAGCCAATCCTGGAAACCGCCCCGCCGCCACTGGCTGAGATTTTGTTCGGAGATGGGTTCGCCGCCGAAGTCTCTCCGCACCATCTCTTGCACCTCCGGCAGCGCATTCAGTCATGCGAGCAAGCGGGGGCCAGGCTCGGAGCGTTCCAATCGGACATTGAATTCTTCACGGACATGGGAGGGCAGGCGGGCGATTTTACCGTTGCGGGCTTTCGTAGTTTGAGGGGTGTTTATGGTTGGGCGGTCATTTTAATTTTTCATCATGGCTTCAATTAACCATTCATCGGGAGATATGATAGTATAGTTATTCATCAAATCAACAGTTATTTTCAGTTTATGCAGGATTATTTTGTAATCGGCATGATTCCGGCACAACATTTTGAGCCGCAAAGATTTACCGAGAGGGCCGCAGGTTGGGATACAAGCACTCCGCCGCGAAAACGCGCAAGAGGCGCAAAAATTCAGAGGTTGAAGAGTGAAATCTGATTCTCCAACTGCGAATCCTAGCTACGCCGGCGCGTCCTTCAGTTCCGCGACCATGCTTGAGGCCAGCAACTGTTCCAACACGGCATACACCGTAGCCCGGTGATCGGCGAAAAAACATACCATGCAGCGCTCGCCTTTAATCGCCCGCTGGGCGTAAATCACCCGCATCCGGTCCACGCGCAAACGCCAGTAGGGCGCGAGCCGGCCCTCCAACTGCTTGATGTCACCTTTTTCTTGCGCGAGGTCCTTGATGCCACGCCAGAGCTTTCGGCGTGGCCCCGAAGCCAGGGATTCCAGAAAGCCTTTGACCTGCCCGCCCACGACAACGCGAGTCTTCATTCGGACATGGCGTTATCCAGGTCCGCTGTGCTGTGGAATTTCATCCGGCCAGATTCGTAGTCTTTAAGAGCCCCGGCAAATTCCGGCTTGCTCAGCAATTCCATGGTCTCAATGAGGGCTTCGATGCGGTCCCTGGAGAGATAGATGCCAACGATTTTTCCGTGGCGGCTGATGGCAAAGCTGTCCGAATTAACAAGCTTGTTCAGCCTAGCCTGGGCCTCCGTTACGTTCACTATGGAATCACTTGTCATACACTATAGATTAAGGCAAGGCGGAAAAGCTTGCAACCTTTTTCTGGCTGATTGGACAGGGTACCAGCGCTGGTCTAATTTGGAGGGCATGAATTTTAAACTGGAGAATAAGCTGGCTTTTGTTTCTGGTTCCACGGCGGGCATCGGTTTCGCCATCGCCAAGGCGCTGGCGACGGAAGGGGCGCGCGTCGTCGTCAATGGGCGCTCCGAGAAACGGGTGCAGGAGGCGATCACGGCCATTCGCGCGGCGGTCCCGGAGGCGGCTTTGGAGGCGTTAGTGGCTGATCTGAGCCAAGCGGCGGGCGCGGCCGATGCGGTCAGGCGATTCCCTGATGCTGACATTCTAGTCAATAACCTCGGCATGTATGTGCCGCAGGCGTTCGAGAAGATCAGCGACGCGGACTGGCTGGCCATGATTGAAACGAATTTCATGAGCGGGATGCGGTTGTCGCGGCACTATCTGCCGCGCATGAAGGCCAAGAATTGGGGGCGCATTATTTTTATCTCCAGTGAATCGGGGGTCCAGATCCCGGCGGAGATGATCCACTACGGCGTGACCAAGACGATGCAAATTGCGCTGGCGCGCGGCCTGGCTGAAACAACCGCTGGCACGGGCGTGACGGTGAATTCGGTCCTGGCCGGTCCGACGCGCTCGGAAGGGGTCGAAGGGTTTATTTCCAACATGGCCAGGGATCGGAACATGACGCCCGCCGCGGTCGAGAAGGATTTTTTCAAGAGCGTTCGTCCCACTTCGCTTTTGCGACGGTTTGCCACGCCGGATGAAGTGGCGGCCATGGTGGCGTTCGTGGCCAGTCCGCTTTCCGCCGCGACCAACGGGGCGGCCTTGCGGGTGGAGGGCGGGGTGGTGCAGGCGATTCTTTAGGGACGAAAGGGACAAGATAACGAAGATCAGGAGAGGATGGCTCCTTAGAAGCCGACTTGGCCGGAGTTTTTTTTGAGCCAGTCCTCGGCGGCGCGATAGTTCGGGCACGCCTTTTCGACTTCGGCCCAGAAGCGGGGGGAATGGTTCAACTCGCGCAGATGCATCAGTTCGTGGACGATGATGTAATCGCGCACGGCGGCGGGCAACTGGATCAGGCGCCAGTTGAGGGAAATGGTGCCATTGTGGGAACAGGAACCCCAGCGGGTCTTCTGATTGCGCACGGCAACGCGTTTGACCTCGAGATGATGCGCGGCTGCCAATTCCCGGGCGCGGGCGGCCAGCTCGGTTTTGGCCAGGAGTTGCAAATGGCGTTCCAGAGCGGGACGGAGGTTGCCGTCCGAGTCCGCCAGGGGGGCGGATTCGGAGCCAAAGCGCAGTTGCCAGTCCAAGCCGCCTCGTTGCACGCGCAAGGCGACGGGTTCGCCGCGGAATAGAATTTCCATGCCGGGCCGGAGCAATTGCGGTGGGAAATGGCGCGATTCGAGGATGCGCCATTGCCTTTCGAGCCAGCTTTTGCGGCTGGCCACGAAGTCCCGGGCGAAGTCCTTTGTCCCCGCCCGCGGCATCGTGACCACGACGGTTTTATTGGAGAACAGGCGCAAGACGTAACTCCTGGCCCGGGCGTGACGCCGGTAAATGACGGGCATGGCATGCGCGTGGACGTTGATGACATCCGGGTTGGCCGAAGACGGCGCCTCAGCCAACCTGAAAAACCTTCTGATTTTTCGAATCATCATCACAGCAAACGCTCATTATAGCGCCGGACGCGGCAAAGAATAAAGCCGCAAAAATAAAAAAGATTATACAAATCCGGCTCTTGAGGTGTCTGATTTACAAGAGCAAGAACGGCAGGGCTGTTGCAACGGCGTGAATGAATCAGAACTGAACGGCGGATGGCGCCAGTCGCTTTACGAACAAAAGGCGGCGGGATTGATCCTTTATGGTCGCGCCCTGGGCTTGAGCCACAGTGAAGCGGAGGACGTTCTGCATGAAACGTTTGTGGCGCTGTTGAAACTGGAGCAACGGCCGGAGGAGCCGGAGCATTACACGCTGCGGGCGTATCGCAATCAGGCCTTGAACTACCGGCGCAAGCTCTGGCGGCGGCTGGCCCGCGAACTGGAGTCGGCACGATGGTTCGAGCGCCGGGCCGATGAAAGCGAGGCGGAAACCGAGGCCATGCGGTGCCTGGCCAAGCTGCCGCCTGAACAGCGCGAGGTGATTGTGTTGAAAATCTGGCATGGCATGACGTTTGACGCCATTGGCCGTTTGTTTAAGATATCGCCGAACACAGTGGCGGGACGCTATCGCTACGGGCTGAATAAATTGCGGCTCTGCCTGAAAGGAAGGACGTATGCAAGAGATCAGTGCTTTGGAGAAACAATTGCAATCATGGACGCCGCGTCGCCCCTCGGCTGAGATCGCCCGGCGGCTTTTCGCAACGGCCGCGCCGGCGCCGGTTTTACCGTTTGGAGGGGAGGTGTGGCGCTGGCTGGCTCCGGCGGCGGCCTGCCTGTTGACTTTGATGGTGGCGGCGCATGACGCCGGCCGACGCCTGCCGCGAAACGTTCCAGACAACGCCGCCTTTTTCGCCACTCTGATGTGCAATGCCGCCACTTCCAACGTGCAACAGACATTCGTTCTGAGCCAAATGGATGAAAACGTGGAGTGGAATATCTGGCCGCATCCGTTTGCGGGACAGACGTTGCGCCGGGGCGGGGCGCGCTCCGGCCTGAATCTGTGGAGCCTGATGCCGACGAATCGCTAAAGCTTTTCCAAGCGGACTTCGGCGGCGACGGCGGGAAGGGGCGCTTTTAGTTTTGTGATACAGCCGCGCCAAAAACCGAGGCCGTAATAGACATGACTGATGAAGATCAGGTACATAATTCCCGGGAGCCAGAGCCATTTCTTGAGCGGCAGCACGGCCACGGCCTGGAGGAGAAGCGCCGCGCCATAGGCTGCCAGCACCCAATCAACATACTTGGGCAGAAACGGGAGCAGGGCCAGAAAAAGGCAAAAAAGCGGTGGGACGAAATTGGGGGCGGAGCCGAAGGTGGGGTGCAGGCGGAATTGTTCGGCGCGGCCGCGGCCGTAATTGAACAACATTTTGCAAAAGGCTGCGAACGAGGGGCGGGGCCGGCGATGGACAATCAACTCCGGGTCATAGAGCAGTTTGCCGCCGCGCTTTTGCAGTTCGTCCATCAAGGCGTTTTCCTCATTTGGGTAGAGCGCTTCATTGAACCCGCCCAGTTCGAGCAAGGCGTCGCGGCGGGCGAGCAGGTTGCACAAAATCAACTCCTTCTCGCTGGTGGCGCGGGGGCGGCTCACCGCGCGGTAACGGGCGCAACTGGGGCCGAAGGCCAGCCAACTGCCCATGGTCAGGGCAAAAGCCTGCTCGATGGCCGGGGCGTCGGGCGGACAAAGATTCGGCCCGCCCAGCATTTTGACATTGGGGGATTTGAATTGTTCCACGGCGCGGCGCAGGTTTTGCGGAGCGGGTCGGGAATCGTCGTCGAGGAAATAAATGATTTCGCCGCGGGCGGCGCGGAGGGCGGTGTTGCGCTGCATGGATGGCTGCTTGCCGCGGGCGAGGATAATCTCCAGTTTGTCGGGCGGATAATCGAGCTGGCGGACAGCAGCGACGGCGCGCACCTCGGTTAGATCGGGGCGCGCGGCGATAATGATGGTGACCGTTGGCAGACTGTTGTCCACGCCGGGAAAACTAAGGTCTGGCGGTTCACGTTCAAAGCTCAATGTTGCAGAAAGGTTCAGGGAGGAATCTGGCTCAATCCCAAGTGGCGAGCCTGGCGCTTCGGGGTTTCACTTTTGGCGCGGGGAGCCGGGACTTCTGCTTCGGGGATGAATGCTGCGAGGAAGGCGGGTTTCTCGCGGCGGCCGGCTTTTTGCCAGTCGCGCCACAGAGTCTGAGCGACCATTGCGCGGTCCTGGGCGCATTCTTCGGTGAGATACTGGAAAAGTAATTGGGCCAGGCGGTCGAGGGCGATGCTGTGCCGACGGCCAATTTTCCCGTAGAGCCAGTCGCTCCAACGCATGACGGCGGCGAAGGCGGATGAATCGGTCTGGCAGAGCAAAGGCGTCGTTTCCAGAAAATTGCCGCTGTTTCCCACCAGGTCCCAATAACGCGCGAAGCGCCGGAGGCGTTGCAGGGCGGGGAAATCCAGGAATTTGTTTTGCAGGATTTCATAGGGCGGATGGGGACTGTAAACCATCTGCGATTCCTGGTCGTGCCGCGTGATGGTCGTGCCGCGTAGTCGCTTTAAGATTCCGATCTGGATTTCCTGCGGACCGAGCGCGAGCAAGCGGTCGAACCCGGCCGCAAAACTTTCCAGCGTTTCGCCGGGAAGGCCGGCGATCAAATCGGCGTGGATATGAACGCCAGTTTTCCGGCGTAGGAACTCCATGTTGTCGGCCAGGCGGGCATAGTCCTGGCGGCGGCTGATGTTTTTTGAAACCGCTTCGTCGAAAGTTTGAATGCCGACTTCAAACTGGAGCGCGCCGGGCGGAAACTGCACAATGACTTCGCGCAACGGCTCCGGCAGCCGGTCCGGAATCATCTCGAAGTGGAGAAACAAGCCGTGGCGGTAGCGGTCGAGGAAAAATTGCAGGATTGCCTTGCCGACGGCAATGTTCAGGTTGAAGGTGCGATCGACAAATTTGAATTGGCTCACGCCGCGGTCGAGCAGTTTTTGCAGTTCGGACAGGAAGAGGGGCAGGGGGAATTGCCGCACCGGCACGTCGAGGGAAGAGAGGCAGAACTCGCAGGTGAACGGACAACCGCGGGAGGCTTCGACATAAATGATGCGGTGGGCGATGTCCTTCTCGTCGTAGAATTCGTAAGGCAGCGCGAGTTGGGCGGGGTCGGGCAATGGCGCGGGGATGACTTTTTGCGGCGGGGGCGTTCCAGCGAGAATTTGCCGGCAGAGGGCGGCGAATTCCAGGTCAGCTTCGCCGGTGATGACGTAATCGGCTAGGCGCACGATCTCCTGTTCGCCGGTTTCGAAACTGACCTCGGGGCCGCCCAAGACAACGGTGACATCCGGGCGCACGCGCTTGAGCATGGCGACGACTTCAACGGCCTGGGTGGCGTTCCAGATGTAAACGCCCAGCCCGACGATGCGTGGTTGTGCGGCTAGGATGGATTCCACCACATCGACCGGGCGCTGTTGGATGTCGAATTCGATGAGGCGCGTTTGGTGGCGCAACTGGCCCAAATTGGCCAGCAAATAACGCAAACCAAACGACGCGTGAATGTACTTGGCGTTTAAAGTGCTGAGGACAATTTGGGCCATGCACTTTAAACAGGCTCATTTTTTTGCCAGGAGGCTTGCCCCGCCGTAGCGCGCCTTCCTGCCCAATTCCTTTTCGATGGCGAGCAAACGGTTGTATTTGGCAATGCGCTCGGAGCGGCAGAGCGAGCCGGTCTTGATCTGGCCCGCGCCAGTGCCCACCGCGAGGTCGGCGATGAAGGCGTCCTCGGTTTCACCGGAACGATGCGAGATGACCGCGCCATAGCCGGCCTGTTGCGCCATGGCCACCGTCTCCAATGTCTCCGACACCGTGCCGATTTGATTGAGCTTGATGAGAATGGCGTTGGCGATGCCGTCGCGGATGCCTTGGGCGAAGATTTTTGGGTTGGTGACAAAGTTGTCGTCGCCGACCAGTTGCAGCTTTTTGCCGAGGGCTTTGGTGATGGCCAGCCAGCCGTCGCGGTCCTCCTCGCCCATGCCGTCTTCGAGGGAAATGATGGGGTATTTCTTCACCCATTCCGCGTAGAGTTCCACCATCTGGGCCGGGGACTTGCGCGAGCCGTCGGATTTCTTCATGACATAGGAACCGGCATCGTAAAATTCGCTGGCGGCGGGATCGAGCGCGATGGCGATGTCCTTACCGGGCTTGTAACCGGCGGAGCCGATGGCTTCGACGATGACGTCCACGGCCTCGTCATTGCTTTTAAGATTGGGCGCAAAGCCGCCTTCGTCGCCGACAGACGTGACGAGACCGCGCTTTTGAAGGATCTTCTTCAAGGTGTGGAAAGTCTCCGCGCCGTAGCGCAGGGCCTCGGCGAAGGAGGGCGCGCCAACGGGGAAGAGCATGAACTCCTGGAAATCGACGTTGTTGGTGGCGTGGGCGCCGCCGTTGATGACGTTCATCATCGGGGCGGGCAGGACAAAAGGCGCGGAGGCCTTGGCGCCGTGCAGCTTGCGCAGATGCGCATAGAGGGGCAGGCGGGCATCCATGGCGGCGGCGCGGCAAACGGCCATCGAGACGCCGAGAAGGGCGTTGGCGCCGAGCCGGGCTTTGGTGTCCGTGCCGTCAAGCTTGCGCATCAGATCGTCAATCTCGCGCTGGGCATGGGGGCTTTTGCCCTTGAGCTTGGGCGCGATAGTCTTGTTGACGTTGGCCACGGCTTTGAGGACGCCCTTGCCGCCGTAACGCCTGGAGTCGCCGTCGCGCAATTCCACGGCTTCGCGGATGCCGGTGGAGGCGCCGGAGGGCACGGAGGCCGAGGCGGTGATTTTGTTGTTGAGGGTGACTGTGACCATGACGGTCGGGTTGCCACGTGAGTCAAGTATTTCGAGTGCGGTGATGTTTTGTATTTTTGTCATAAATTATCAGGGTTCGATTGGCAGTTCAGGCTGCTCGGCAGAGTCGGGGGCTTCGCCGTATTTAGCAGGGACGCCGTATTCGTTGAGCTTGTTGCGCAGGGTGCGAACGCTGATGCCCAGCAGTTTGGCGGCATGAGTGCGGTTGCCGTCCGTCTTTTCCATGGCGGCAAAAATATGGCGCTTTTCCACCTCGGCCAGGGAGAGCAGGTCCTGGGCAGGCGGAGCATCCGCGGCTGCCGGAAGAGGAGCAGGGGACGCAGCCGGGCTGGAGCCGGGCGCGGGCGCGGCGGATGCGCCGGCCGAAAGGGGCGAAAAGCCGAGATGATCAGGCTCGATCAGGCCGCTGTCGCCGCAGAGGATCACGGCGCGCTCGATGACGTTTTGCAGTTCGCGGACATTGCCGGGCCAATGGTGGGCCTGAAGAACCGCCATGCAAGCGTCGGAAATGCCGCGGATGCGGACGCCGTGCTTGCGGGCGAAGCGGGGCATGAACTGTTGGGCGAGGAAGGGCACATCCTCCATGTGTCCGCGCAACGGGGGGACATGGATGGGAACAACATTGAGGCGAAAATAAAGGTCCTGACGGAAGTCCTTGCGCTCGACGCCTTCCTCGAGACGACGGTTGGTGGTGGCCAGGACCCGGACATCGACTTTGATGGTGCGATTGCCGCCGACGCGCTCCAGTTCGCGCTCCTGGAGGATGCGGAGGAGCTTGGCCTGGACTTGAGGAGAAATCTCGCTGATTTCATCGAGGAGAATGGTGCCGCAGTGGGCCAGTTCGAAACGGCCTTCGCGTTTGTTGAGGGCGCCGGTGAAGGAGCCTTTTTCGTGGCCGAAGAATTCGCTTTCGATGAGATTTTCGGGGATGGCGGCGCAGTTGACCTTGATGAAGGGGGCGTTGGCGCGCGGGCTTTGGCGGTAGAGGGCGCGGGCGACGAGTTCCTTGCCGGTGCCGCTCTCGCCGGTGATGAGGACGGTGGCCTGGGTGCGGGCGACTTTGCGGATCAGTTGGCGCAACTCTTCCATGGCCCGGCTTTGGCCCAACAACTCGTAACCGGTATCATCCTCCTCGGCGTTGCTGAAGTAGGCGTTGACCTTGAGGAGTTGGTTGAAATTCTCGGCCTTCTTAAGGGTGACTTGCAACTGCTCGGAGGAGAACGGCTTGAGCATGTAGTCGAACGCGCCGTTGCGCATGCACTCCACGGCGGATTCGATGGAGCCAAACCCAGTGACCATGACCACCAGAGGCTTGAGGGGCAGGGATTGGATTTCCAGAAGCAAGTCGGTGCCTTCGCCATCGGGGAGGCGGAGATCGAGGAAAATGAGGTCGAAAGTGTCGCGGGCCATCAGATCGCGGGCGCCGGCAAGGGTCTCGGTGGAGGCAACGTCGTAGCGTTGCTGGCGCAGTTGCTGCTCCAGATTGCGCCGGACGATGGGGTCATCCTCGAGGACGATGATTTTATCAATGGGCATTTTGTTCCAACGTTTGCATTCGCCAGCTCACATGCTGCCGGCGCCAATCATACAGGTTTATTGAGCCGTGGATGCAAGTTCTTTTTGCGTCAGTTGGGATGGAGATTAAGACCCTCCCCCATACCCCATGCGTAATTCTTACGTAAAAGCCGTAACATCTTTTCCGCCCATCATGAATGGAATGGATTGGCTGACAGCAGGTTGCAATCGAAAAAGGGCAAAAACTCATTTTACGGCTTTTACGGTTTCCACAGGTTCTGGGATTTATTTTTTGGTCGAAACAGGTCGAAACAGATCGAAACGGGCCGAACTGGATCGTTGCACAGAATTGAGGGAATGTCCCGCACTGATTAGGATTAGGATTAGGACACCCCCCATACCAGCCCCTGGGTCGAGGCGTCCGGGGGTCTGGAGCAGTCACACCGTCACAATTGTTGATGGTCAAGGACTTAAGCATGGGGCAACCCGTCACAACAGCCGACACAAGCCGGCACGGAGCCGTCACATCCGCCGTCGCCGGGCTTCCGCCGTCGCCCGGCTTTGGCGTGACGCGATGGCGCGGCTGACGAAAGGTGGATTGCACGGATTTGGGCATTTTTGGCAATTTTAAATTATTTCCTCTATTCGGTTGACAGAGGAGCGGTTCTCGCCCCTCTTCCGGCAGGGCTGCGCTGCCGCGCAGCCTCCAAGCCCGGCGGCACAGCCGCGCCCGCGCCTGGCCCGTCCGGCTTTTTTGGGCACTGCGCCGTGCCGTTGCGGTTTTGTCATTCTTCATGGCTGATTATGTCTTTTTGATTTTTATCATGGCACAACCACATGGACAAATGCTGTCCAGGTGAAAATATTCCCATGAAATCGCCGCGAAGAGGATGACAAGCAGGATAGGCTCGATAATCCCTCCGATTCACCCAATTTTGTGCTTTGCCTGCGCAAAATTCGGCGTGTTTTTGTTTAAGATATTGCTTGTAAAACGGCCGCTGAAGAGCGACAAGCGTTTTGTCAAGCAGATGCCCAATTTCACACGCATGTGAACCAATCAAAGGGAACGATATGAAAAATCTGCCTGTGTTGCCGGTAACGATTTGTATCCATCTGACACTCGCAATTCTCGCCGGCTCAAACCTTCCCGGCCGGGCGCAAACCAATTGGCCCAACCCGGTAATTTCAGAGTTTGCGAACGATCCGGGCGCGATGGAAATGATCTCCAATATTCTCGCCTTGCCGCCGCCCTCCCAAACTGTGTCCAATTTTTCAACGGTGCCTTCAAGTCCTCGGGGCACATACTGGGATTTGCAGGGGAAGCTTCCTCCGAGTCCCTTTAATCCACTGGCGGGTCTCCCGTGCTATGTAATTAACTCCAGCAACAATACTTACATCGTGGATGACCGCGGCGTCGATATGTCCGCCCTGTTCCAGCAGGCCGCAGAACAAGCGACAAGTGTGCGCGGAGGATATGGCGCTTCGACGTTGCCTCCGCTGGATTATACAAATTCGACCTCTCTTTGGTTGGAAGTTCCCGCAGGGGGCGTGGACGGGACAAATCTGACTGTGATCGTTCATAATACCAGCGATGGGCAGGCATACACCATGCTAACCAATCAGTCGTTAACCGATCCGTCGTGGGTGGAAGCACAGTTGCTCTACGGGACAAACGGCGACAGCACTACAACGCAGTTGCCAATAAACGGAGAGACGAACGTCTTTGTTTGGGCCCGCTCAGGGGTTCCGGTTTCGCTGCTGGCGATAGTCTCGCAACCATTGGATCAGGAGGTGCTGGAAGGGGACACGGTGACATTCAGCGTGGCGGCCAGCGGGAGCGGAGCGTTGACCTACCAATGGACTTGCAACGGCGCCATCATTCCGGGCGCAACGGCCAGCAGCTATACGATTGGCTGCGTTCAAGGAAGCGATGCCGCGGGTTATGCCGTGGCGGTATCGAACGGCGTCACATCCGTTTCGAGCCGGACCGCGCAACTGACGGTTGACGGCGAAACGGGTGATCCTCTATTGATGCAAATCATTGGAGCGCGCCAGGATTATTCGTTTAAGAATGCGATGACGTATTATATTGACTCAGCGGTGGAACTGTACGGAACCACCACTTTGCGAGGCGGCAGCGTCATCAAGTTCGACTGGTCCACCAATTCCAGCCTGGTGGTCAAGGGGGCTTTGGTTTGCGAGACGGAGCCGTACTATCCGGCGATTCTCACTTCGGTGGACGATGATTCCCAGGGAGAATGGCTCTATTGGGTCAGCACTGGCGACCCGCAAACGGCCACCAACGACGCGGCTTATTTGAATCTGGACGCGGCGACGAGCAACGTCATCAGCAACCTGCGGATTTGCTACGCCGACCAGGGGGTGACAACGCCGGTGACGCCGGGGGCGCTGGACGTTTGGGATTGCCAGTTTTTTGATTGCAATTACGCCATTGCCAACCTGGTTCCGGCCTTTGGCTCGGTTGACTCCCTGCACAACGTTCTTTTCGCCCGTTGCGGGGCGGCTGTTGGAGCCTCGACCAATTCAATCGAAATCGAGGCGGAGCACGTCACGGCTGACGCGGAGGAATTCTGGGTGGCCGGGGCAACGCCTTACAAAATCGGTTTGACCAACAGCATCATCCGGGGGGGCTTTGGCAATGCCGCCATCACGGTCAACCAGAATTCGGCCATCAATCCTTCCGGGAGGATTTTCCAAAGATCGGAGCAGGGCCATTACTACCTGGCATCGGACAGTTTATTGCACGGCGCGGGCACGGCCAACATCAGCCCGCGTTTGCAAGCCGAGTTGCAACACAAGAGCACTTATGCGCCGATTGCCATTGCCGCCAACGCGCAAATCCGCGGGCAGATCACCTTCTTCCCACAAGCGGCCCGTTACATAAACGGGCCGCCGGACCTGGGTTACTATTATGATGCGCTGGATTACACCGTCGCATCTTTGATTTTGTCCGGCGGCAGCCTCACGGTGTTGCCGGGCACGGCCATTGGCGTCCGCAATGATTATATTTGGAGCGGCGGCTACTGGACGGTTTATGGTTTCTATGTCAATCAAGGCGGGTCCGTCACCAGCCACGGAACACCAACCAAGCCGAACATTTTCACCGCGGCCGATTTGGTGCAGGAGGAACCGAACATCGATTTTGCCGAGTATCAGGTGGACTTCTCGGACGATGTGGGTGACTGGCTGCCCGGCATCGTTTCCTTTGTCACTGATTTTGAACCGGGCGATCCGACATCGCCAAGCCTGGATTTCCGTTTTTCAGATTTCTACCTGCCGGCGGAAGACCTGCATTTTTGTTCGGGGCTGTCTTATGATGACGTTTGGATTTTCTCCGCCAGCAGTTCCGTCAATCTGAACTTGCAGGATTGCAGCCTGCACAACGGACAGGTCAACATTGGCCAGCCTGACGGTTATGATTTTTACCTGGATCAAATTTTTGGCAGCGGCGCGGTGACATGGAACAACACCTTGTTTGAAAACGTCAGCATCAACCTTGACCCGACCTATTACAAATACGGCTATGACGATCAGGGCTTGAACGTGGATTTGTCGTTTCAAGCCTGTAATAATCTGTTTCGGGGCGGCCAATGGCTGCATCTGACGCCCATTCCGGCCTCGGCGGGGGACTGGGTCTTTGAGGACAATCTGTTTGACAAAGTGAACATCGTGGAGGACCTGAACCAGGGCCAGTATCAGCCGTTGGATTATGATTACAACGGATACTGGCCGCTTTCCACCAACGCCCTGATCTGGGACTCCTATTTTGACCCGTGGTTTTGGTGGGGCCAGGACAGCAGCGAGTTCCAGCCAACGATTACCAGCAACGGGTTCACCGACGGGCAGCACGAGGTGACTTTGAGCTCGGCGCCGCCGTATCAAAGCGGCCCCTTTGGCAATTATTACATGGCCCCCGGCACGGCGCTGGCAGGCGCGGGCAGCGACACGCCGGCAAACTTGGGGCTTTACCACTACACGACGCAAACCAATCAATTCAAGGAAGGAAGTGAAGCATCCGGCCACATGGCCAACATCGGCCTGCACTACATCGCGGCAAACAGTTACGGCCAGCCGATGGACAGTGACAACGACGCCATTCCCGATTATGTTGAAAACTGGCACGGCGATGGCAATTATCCTGCCCATGTTGGTGTTGAGACCGATTGGCAGAATCCGATGACGGACGGCGTCAATCCTGATCCGTCCAACTCGGTGTATTTGGACATTGACCTCTCAGGCGATGGATTGGTCGGACGGATCAAGGAAGCGCTGGGGATGAACCCCTTCGATGCGAGCAATCCGCTGACACTCGAACAAGTTTCAAGCTCAGATGAATTCGGGGTGGTCTCATTTGAATTGCCGATTAGTTACAATACGCTGACCAATATTGGCACCTTGAATTTGTATTTTAATGGAGTGGATGTGACGCTGGAAGATTTTACAAATGCCAGCGATGGCAATACGCTTCTGGAATGGAACACGACTTACGAACCACCAGGACAGTCTTATCTACAGGCGCAGTTGACGTTGAGCGCTTCCGGTGATGACTCGGCAATACTTACAGGCGTTGGGACAATTACACCCTTTTATTCTACCAATGTCATGCAGTTTTTTGAAAGCGATTCCATGTTCAGTGGCAGCATTGCATATCTTGACGCTCAACTGCCCGAACAGAATGCAAGCTACGCAATTCAGTTATATGACCCTTCTACAACTCCACCCACGCTGATTACCACAATTACGGACACCACATCCGATGGCATGATAGAAGAGAATTGGGACTTAACCTATTCGGACGGAGTAACTATATTTACCAACAATACAGTCAATGCCGTTTTTAATGTCACGCTTTCAGATCCGGCTTCGGAGGCAAAGACAAAAGTGTTGCACAGGTTGACCAGCAACGAACAAGGAAACGGCTTTGATTTTGTCTATATGTATACACCGACTAACGGCGCGATGGCCCATGAGTTTGACGATGACAACGGCAACGATGATGGAGTTGTCTGGCTGGGCATGCAGTTTGTGGTGGACACTTTGCTGACGCCGCAGGAGGTGGATGGCGGCAGCCCCAATAATTACAATTCCAGTTTTGACAATTATACCGGGGAGGGAAACAACACACACGGGAATGGATCGAGCGAAGGCTGGCCCGGCTATATTAATTCGCGTTCGATGGTAATAAACAGCTTGTATCCATGCATGGCAGACGGAGCCACCAAGAA
Source organism: Limisphaerales bacterium (assembly GCA_052325505.1). Lineage (GTDB taxonomy): Bacteria > Verrucomicrobiota > Verrucomicrobiia > Limisphaerales > Palsa-1400 > DASRLE01. The sequence goes on along the minus strand of JBKQUS010000136.1, from coordinate 17,751 downwards.
TTTCTTTTGTCAATCGCATGGTGATAACAACCGCCTATGTGATTACGCGAACGATACCTTCATGACCGCAACCGAAGTGGCGAACTTGTTGGGGAACCATTACCACAGCAGGGGCGGTCTGAACACCCAAAACCCCTACCGCTTTGTGTTTCTGGAAGGTTGCGCGACTGCCTCGGCAAAAGACTGGCGGCGGGCGTTTGGAATTTTTCCGCTGGACGCCCCGAACCAGGCGGGGCTGAATAATGTCGGTCCGCAAGCCTACGTTGGTTGGGCACAAGACCACGCGGGTTGGATCGGTTGGCCCTCTGACAATAATGAATCTCAAAACTTGGCCTCAGCTTGGACGGAGACTTTGGCTGACTTTTATGGCCTTTGGAATCAAGTTGTGCCCCTGGCTCAGTGTATTGCGGCAGCCTCCACTCCGGCTGCAAACATGATTCCACTTCCGGTGCCGCAAAACAAGAATGTCACTATTCACGGCCAAAACCCCAGTACGCTCCAAAATTACAGCTACACCTACACCAACATCCTGACTAGCCCGATCTATGTTGTGGGTCATTCTGGACTCACACGAAGCGGTGTAAATACTAGCCTGGATGGGTATTATTCAGCGCCTGTCAGCACAGAGTAATTGTTTGAAGACAATGAAAGCTAATTTGTATTTCCGGTCGTTCGTGATCGTTTTTGCGGCTGTTGCAGTTTGCCATTCAGCAGAGCAAGTTCATACAGGCGCACCGCCGGTTCCGTCTTACTTAATGTCGGATTATGATGAAACAGGGCGGCCATTGCCGCCCGGCGTCCCAAGAGCCGTGGATACTAATGGACATGTCGTGTATGTCCCGCACAGTTTCACCAGCAAATTATATCGAGACGCCGCCCTCAAATTGGTGGTCCAAGAAGCGAATCAAGTGTCTCAAGAATTAAAATTGCCAGAAGAACTGCCCATCACAGTATCCAATATTGAATCATATATTAGTCCATTTGGTTTCGCATACGCCCATAGAATGGTAGGCACTGTCACAACAAAAAAGTATGTTTATTGTGTGTCGCTAAGCAACAGGTTTTCTTATTTAGAAGGGACACATCAGCTCGAGGATTGCCAGAAGTATCTGGAAAAATATAGATGGCCGGTCAGCCGAATTGATACCAACACGGCATATCAACTGGCGACACAATGGCTGGCGGCAGTTCACATGGATGTTGCGGCGTTGAACGCCGATTGCCGCTTAGACGTCACGGTGGATAACGCCTATGTCCAAGCCCCGCCCGGCAAGTTTGTGCCAATTTATTGGATTTCATGGATTCCAAGAAATGGTGAAAGTCCCTGCGCGGCAGACGTAAGGCTTTTTACACCAACTAAAGCTCTGCTGCAATTGCGGGTTGAAGACCCGAAATATATTCTGCGAACGCCATTGGTGTTCACCAACCTTGCCGCTTTGTTCCCTGGTATCGCACCGATCCATACAAATTATCCCGTCAAAACCATTTATATGCCCCCGCCGCCACTAGAGTAAAATGAGCAATGCATTGTATGTCAGACTGGTTTTATTGAAATGTGGCAACCAATAGCATGGCTTATGCCACCTATTTGTATTGCGCCACACGAGCTTCACGTTACTCACCTGCCTGCCCTCAACGGGGGAGAGTGTTCACTTATCATTCCAAACGCCCCAACATCCGGGCCACCCACATCCGATGCTGTCCAGGTCAACCTTGGGGTTTCTTTCGCTGTTCACCGAAAGCTCCTGCCAACCGAGTTAGAGGCGCGACTGCGTCTGGCTCTGGCAACATCTTGCGGGATTGCAATGACCGGGGCAAGTGATAAGATTTCCGCCGCATGATTTGGCGCGTCATTCTGTTTTGGCTCCCTGGGCGCTGCTTTGAACCGTGCTTCCGCCAGCCTTCAGTCTGGACTTCGCTTGAAACCAAATTTGCGCGCTGGCTTAAATCAACCGGTTGCGGGCTGTTTTCCTTGCGCATTTTCCCTGGCGAGGCGGGCGACTTGATCTTCCAGGGCGCGATTGGTTTTTTTGAGTTCATGATTCATGGCCAGGGTTTGGGAGAGGAGGCGGGAGTTGTTGGAAATGAAATCAAAACGCTCGACGGCACTCTTGACGGCGGCCAGAAGCTCTTCGCGCGACCAGGGTTTGACCACGAAACGATGGATCTCAGCCTTGTTGATGGCGTCGATCAGGGTGCTGAGATTGAGGACGGCGGTGATGAGAATGCGGATGGCTTCGGGCTGGATTTGACGGACTTGGGCCAAAAACTCCAGGCCGGAAACCAGGGGCATTTGCTGGTCGGTGATGACGACGGAAAATTTCTGTTCCTCGAGAACGCTCAATGCATGGACGGCATGAGGAGAGGAGACGATGTTGTAACCTTCGTGCAACAAAGTGTCGCGCAAGGCGACCAGGACGATTTCTTCATCATCCACAATCAGGATGGGCAGGGCGGATGTTTTGGACGTATTCAACTCCTGAGACGTGGCTACTCAGCCGCTTTTTTCAAAAAAGGTTTTGAGCTTCAACAACATGTCGGATTCGGACAAGTCGGGATTGAGGAGCAGATCGACGCTCTTGAGCAGTTGGGCGTCCAGATCGTCCTGGTCGCAGCCGGCCAGTTTCAAGACCAGTTTGACGCCTTTATTCTGCTGGCGCACTTCGGCGGGCAGGGAGTTCAAAGCAGGATCATCCGGCTGTGCCAGCAGGAAAACGCCGTCGAAATGATAGTCGGAGGACTGAAGCAACTGCGCCAAACTGTCGGATGAGGCCGCCGTGACGATTTGGTAATTGTGGGAACGGAGCAGTTCGGCGGTTTTATCGAACATTTCACCGGGCAGGCCCAGGAGCAGGAGGTTGCGGCGGGCCTGGTGTTTGCGCGACGCGGCCTCCTCCATGCGGCGGGATTCGGAGAAGTCGGCTTCGGGCAGCCAGATTTGGAAAGTTGTGCCCACACCCTCCCTGGAGACGACGGAAATCGCGCCCTGGAGTTTTTCGATGGCGAGGCGGGCGTTGTAAAGTCCGAGTCCGGAGCCTTTGGCCTTGGTGGTGAAGAACGGGTCAAAAATGGAGGCCAAATGGCGTTGTTTGATGCCGGAGCCGGTGTCCTCAATGGCCAGGCAAACGCAGGGGAGGCGTGGTGCCGTGCCTTTCATGTTCTCCAGCGCAGGTAAAACTTCGTGGCGGGAGGTGTGCAGGGTCAAGCGCCCGCCGCGCGGCATGGCATCGGCCGCATTCAGGAGCAAATTGATGATGACCTGCCGGAACTCGACGACATCAAGATAGGCCGGGAGCTGTGCCGGGGACAAATCGGCCACCAGTTGGATGCGGCGGGGAAGAATCTTGGTGACCAAGTCCACGAGATCGCCGGCGATTTCGTTGAGGTTATGATAATTGCGTTCGCCGGTTTGGCCGAGATGCAGGTTGACCATGCGTTTGACCAGTTGGCTGGCCTGCAATGAGTTCTTCTTGACCAACGACAACCCTTCATGAAAGGGGTGCCGGTTGTCCATCTGGGCAAGAAAGGATTCGCTCAGGGAATGAATGCCGGCGATGATATTGGTAAAGTCATGGGCCATGCCCAAGGTCAGGACAGCGAGCGTTTCCTTCCACGCGGCGGTGGACAGCCGGCGTTCGGCGATGGTCTGGCGGGTGACATCCAGCCACACAACCTCGTAGCCCAGCAACAGGCCGTGCGGAGTGATGACCGGCTGGCGATGCTCCAATATATGCGCGACCCGGCCCGTGAGGGCATGGCGGATGCGATAGGTGTTGGTGACGGGCGATTTGGATTGGACGGCGTGTTTGAACTGTTGCCGCAAATCGGCGGCGTCCGACTCGTGGACTGCTTCCCAGAATCGGTCGCGCTGGCTGCACCAGCCGGCGGCGTCGAGGCCGGTCAGTTCCTTGATGTTCTGGCTGGCGGATTGCAGGCTGAAATCGGGGCGCTGGCTGAAGATGACGCAGGGCCAGCGGCGGGTGAGGCCCTCCAGCCGGGCCTCGGCGCACAATAACTTGACGAACATATCGCGCCGGGTCGAATCGTTCCGCAAAGGACCATCCCAAAGACCCTCCTGCGCGTCGGCCAGGGGCGGAGGGGAGGAGTTCAAGCGAACAAAAAAGCAATGGGGAGCGCGCGCCACTTCCAGGTTAAACCATTGGGCGGGCTGCTCCTGGCGGGCGGGCAATTTAAGATCCAGGCGGGAGAAAGGCGCGGCGTTCCGGCTGGCCTGGAGGATGGGTTCGCTCCAGTCCGGCGAGACGCTGGCCAGGATGTCCCAGAAAGATACGCCGATCAGCTCCGTGACCGGTTTCTCGAGCCAGTGGCACAACGGCTTGTTAATCTCGAGAAAGCCGCCGGAAGGATTCAAGATGGCCATGCCGCATTCCAGCCAGTTTCGCGGCGTGAAAGACTCCGGTGGGGCCGCGGGCGCGCGAGCCTTGGTGTGCTGTGGGCTTGGAGGAATCGCTGGCACGGGGTTATGATTTCATCCCATGAACAATTGCGCATAACTGCCGGCAATTCAACGGGAAAATGAGGATTCGGGGGGGTCTAATGCCAGCAGGAAGGTCGAGAACTCCGGTATAACTATTCGCCCTGATGTGTGCTGGTATCGCTTTCCTCGAGGCGTTTTGCTTCGTGGCCGCTGCTCTCCTGCTCCATCTTGGAGACCAGACGGGGAACCTTGCCCGAGGCATCCTTCCAGAAAGTCACCTTGATATCCGGCTGCACCTTCAAGAAGAAGTTCGTCCCGGACTCGGGAAGGATTTCGAACTTGGGCAGGTCGGTGGTCTGGAGGAACAGGTGCTCACCGCTTGCGCTTACGGTGCAAATGACCCCCGGTTTTTCAACGAATTCATAGCGGCCAACGAAAGGCTCCAGTTGGCTGGCTTCCAGTTTGATGGCGGTCTTTTCTTTGGGAAGGTTCAACGGTTTATCCAGCAGCATGGCCACCAAATTGTCAGCCACTGCAAACGAAAGGGGCGAATCCAAATTGCCAAAGGACGCCACGAAGATATCTGCGGAGGGAAGCCATCTCATCGAGGAGACAAAGCCCGGCACACGACCGTCATGCGCGAGTTCCTCTTGGCCAAATCGTTCCACAACGGCGATTCCAAACCCATAATGTTCCTTCACCGGCGTGGTCATGGCTTTCCACGACTCCGCCGAAACAAGTTTCTGCTCCCGCCAACATTGATACCAGCGGAAGAAATCCTCGACGGTGGAATACAAAGCGCCGTCGCCCTGTGGATAGGTCATGTCGGTGTAAGCCGCATTCACCCAAGTATCCCCGTCCAGGGTATAGCCTGCGGCCCGATGGGGCAAAATCGTTGTGAAATGGTCGCAACCGCTGTTCGTCATGCCGAGCGGATTGAAAATGTAATGCTCCAGGAATTGCTCATAGCTCCTGCCTCCAGCCTTCGCGACGATGCAGCTCAGCAAAAAATAACCCGAGTTGCTGTAAGCGAACCGCTCGCCCGGTTCGAATTCAAGGGGCATATCCCGCAAACGAATCATCATCTTTTCCGGGGGCCAAGGCAGCATCACGGTCGAACGGTAGTCGGGAAACCCGGTGTAGTCTGGAATTCCCGAAGTATGAGTGAGCAGATGCCGAATTTTGATCTTCGACCAGGTGTTTGGACAGTCCGGCAGGTATTTGGAAATAGGATCCTCCACGCTCAATTTGCCTTGTTCCTGGAGAATCAGGATGCACAGGGCGGTGAACTGCTTGGTGAGGGACGCCAGCCGAAACTTGGTGTCCGGCGCATTGGCAACATCCAATTCGCGGTTGGCCAAACCGTAACCTCTCATGAACACAATCTGGTTCGACCGGGCAACCATCACCGAGCCTGCAAACCTCCCCGCGTTCAGTTCAGCCTTCAGGTATTCGTCAGCCTTGTTAGGAAAATCCGACGGCAGCGGTTCATTGGCTGGAGCCGCAACGGCTAGTTGCGTCGCGGACAATAAGAGGAGGGTCAATAATCGCATTTAAGCTGCTGGTTGTAGTTCAACGGTGGCGGTTCCAGGCCATCGCCAGCGGGGCAATGGCCAGATCCGCCAGTGGAAGAATCAGGAATCCACCGAGCGCAGCCCAAACCCATAGGTCTGGTTTGTGGATCGTATTACAGACATGGTCCGCGTAACCGGCGATGAAGCAGCCGCACACCAACCAGCCGCCGACAATCCAGCCGACGGCGCGGGCGGTGATCGCATTCCGGCGCAACCCCCAGACAAAAGCTGCAATCGAGATGGCTGTTTTCGCCGCCAGACAGACGATCAAGACTCCCGTCAGCCAATGCAGCAGTGCTTCCCTGAAATCCTCGTAATACTTGGCGGCCGAAATCAGCGCGAGCAGGCCCAGAAGAGAAGTTGATTTCCAAACGGGGAACAGCTTGACCAGCCAGGAGCGTCCCATCAAACCCGCTCCCATCCCGGCCACAAGGTTTTTCCAGGTCCAGATCACCAGCAGCAGCAACACCGGCCCACAGCCGGACAGGTATGCCACCGGCCCAAATGGCGTGGCCAATCCAGCCTTGGAAAACAGGGTGCGCGCGCCCACGAGTTCCAAACAGAGACCAAGCGCGGTCACCGTGAGCAGCCAGGTCAAGGCACTCGAAGCCAAAGCCATCACCAGTTTGGCCAGCACAAACCCGCCATTGGTCAGGGGACGGACCGCAATGTAAACCGGCAGTTCACCCGCTGGCTCGAAGAGATCAAACTTTGCCAACGCCGCCCCCCACACCCACGAAAGCGCCAGCGGCAAGGCCAACATGATGAGCAGAATCGCCCCCGGCGGAGGCGTATCAATACCCGCCCATTTGAAACCTGTCAAAAGCAGGGGAAAAACGACCAGCGCGATTCCACCCCAGACGCCGGGCAGCACCAAACCCTGCCGACGCCATTCCAGGCAGAATTGCGCTCCGAAGGCGGATTCAAATTTTTTGCGCCGGCCCTGTCTCCGTGCAAAGTGCTGGCGGCTCCAAAGCAGCGAAATCTGGCATGGGCCTTCCCATCTTCCTTGTCGCACCAGTGTCAGCCCCAACCACGCGACCAGCATGGCGGACACGAGCAAGGCGGCCACTATTCCCCACACCCAACAGGTTTGACTGGCCCAGACTGGTGCAAACGTTACGATCAGACCCGGCAGGAGCAGGACCACCAGATGAATCGCCACCACCATAAGCAAGATGGCCGATCTGACCTTGAGCAGCGGCAGGCTCCAGGCCAGAGCCTGCATCCACCAAAAAAGAGACAACAGCACGGTGCTGACCCAAAGCAGGCTGGATAGTTTGATCGCAGACAAGTGCGGCAGGACCAATCCGGTCCACAGTGCAAAGGTTGTCACGATGACCGCGCCGCCAAAGACCATCGGCACCAGGACCAGCCGGGCTGTGCCGACCGGCTTTAGCAACAGCCGGCCGGGAAAGCCAAGTTGTATTCTCCGTGCATCGGTTTCGATGTAGGCAAAACAAACCAGCAAATGAAGATAGGCTCCCAGGAAACAGCAGAACGAGGCCATGCCCAATATGTCTCCAAAGCTTTCGGACGCGCCGTGCTCTTTCCAATAAACAAAGCACGCGCTGGCTGCCAGAGCGACGCCCTGCCACAGGAAGCTCACCTTGTGCCGGCCCCACATTTCCCAGAGCATCGCGCCGGTGGGCGTTCGCCACGCCAGTCTGCCCACATTCATAAATCAACTCTTTCCCCCTGCCCGCGCCACCAGGATTTCATCCAGCGTGGGAGTTCGCTCCTCGACCACGCGGGCGCCAATCAAGGCCGCCGCCGTCTCAAGTTCGAGATGCGAGCCGCCAAACAACACCCGCCATTCAGACCCGAACCCCGTGACCGCATGCGCCCCGGCCAGAACCGGCGCCTTGGCCGGCGGTTCCGCAAACGCCAGCACCGCCGAGATATGTCCGCCCCGCACCTCCTCGGTCCGACCATTCAACACCACGCGTCCACGCTGGAGCATGACAACGTGATCGGCCACCCGTTCCACTTCGTCCAGCAGATGAGACGAGAACAAAACGGTTCGGCCTTCCTCGGCCACGATGCGGATGATCGCCTCCAAAATGTCCCGGCGAACCACGGGATCCAGGCCCGAACTGGGTTCGTCCAGAATTAACAGCTCCGGCCGATACGCCAGAGACGTGAGCAAACCGATCTTGGCCTGTTGGCCTTGCGACAGTGTTTTGATCTTTTGGGCCGGGTCCAGTTGGAATTGTTCCAAAAGCTCCCCCGCATATTGCTCATCCCACCCCGGATAAAATGCCTGGGTATAGCGCATGAATTCATCCACCCGCATCCAACCCGGCAGGTCGCGCCGTTCCGACAGATACCCCACGCGGCCCAACACACCCACAGGATCATGAACCGGATCGAGGCCAAAGACCCGCACGCTGCCCGTCTGGGCCTTGAGCGCGCCCAGCAAATGTTTGATCAATGTGGTCTTGCCGGCGCCATTTTCGCCCACCAACCCCAGCACGCTGCCGCGCGGGACGAACACCGAGACGTCGTCCAGCGCCGCCTTGGACCCAAAATGGCGCGACACACCGCTGACAGCGATGACCGCTTCGGCCGAGGAGGGAGATGGGAATTTCATTTGGATGATTCCGGTTGCATGGCGGCATCGCGCTCGCGCAGGAGTGTGATGATTTCCTCCAGGCTGACGTTCAGATGTCGCGCGTTGGTCAATAATATGTCGGCGGGTTCGGCCAGGATGCGCAGCTTTTCACGCCGGGGCAGGAGCGTCTTGACCTGGGCCACCGTGGTGCCGAAACCCTGCCGCATGGTGACGATCCCCTCCCGTTCGAGCTCCAGATAGGCGCGCGCCACGGTGTTGGGATTGATCCGCAGTTGTTCCGCCAGAACGCGGATGGGGGGAACATCATCGCCCGGCTTGAGCCGCCCGGCGGCCACCAGGTACTTCACCTGTTCGACGATCTGTTGGTAGATCGGCGTGCCATCCTCCATTGAAATTCGAAGTTGCATCAGACCTGAATCGTCGGGCCGCCCGAACCGGGGCCTTCCGATTAATGTATTAGTAGTATAATACAGTGATACAAAACGTCAAGCACCATTTTTGCATTTTTTTGTGCCGGCATGCACACGGGGCCGATGCCCACTTAGACCACCCGGATCACCACGGCTGTGGTGTTGTCGCGACCGCTTCTTGCCAGCGCTTCCTCCACCAGTCGGTGTGCCGGGTTTACGCCGGGCTGGAAGGATTCAGGCGAGCGCAGATACGCCTCCAGATGGCTGTCGTGCAGTCCCTCGACCAAGCCGTCCGTGCAGAGCAGAAAAACATCACCCGTCTCGTAAGTCACGGCCCCGACTTGCGGCGTGACGAACTGATTGCCGCAGCCCAGGGCCTTTTGCAGCAGGTTGCGACCCGGATGAGCGCGCGCCTGCCGCTCGGTGATCTTCCCCTGGCGCAACAGCCAGCCGACGTGCGTGTCGTCATGGCTGAGTTGCCTGAATGCGCCCGTTTGCGCAGGCAGATAATAAATGCGGCTGTCGCCAATATGCCCGAAAAACATCCTCCCCGGCGTGAACCAACACAGACTCAAGGTGGTTTCCATGCCTGCGCATTCTTCATAACTCGCACCCAAGTGGGCCAGCGCGGCGTGGATCTCGGCGAAAAGCTCCTCCAGCACGTCGGGAAAACCCGCCGCCAATCCTATCGCCGACTGCAGGTAGGAGCGCGGCAGCAGTGTCATGATTTTTTGCACCGCGATCCGGCTGGCTTGTTCCCCGGCCCTTGCTCCGCCCATGCCGTCGCTCACCGCAAACACGAAATCCATGTGGCCGGTCGCCCCTTCCCCGATGGCTCCCAAGTGATGGGTTTCGCAAGCATCAAACTGCAGGCCCAGGAATGCGTCTTCGTTGTTGGGCCGCACCTTGCCGCAATCGGTCCGCCCGGACCATTGCAAACCTTTGGAAAACTGGCGGAGAGGGTCCATTTGTTGCGCGTCACCCGGACTCGGGCAGGATTGTCGCCAGTTCAAAATCCACCACGCAGAAACGGCCGTCTGATTGTCGGTATGTCACATTGCGCATGTCAGGGTCGTCGTGCCGCACTCCGTAGAGTTCCAGTTCCGCGAACAATTCCCGCGCCCGCTCCGCATCCAGATGCTCGACGCGCGAGCCGCAGTTGGTGGTGACGATGCGGGGCACGGTGGGGTCGGCCTCCAGCAGCCGCGGCACGAATCCGCACCCGCGGGCCTCAAGATGTCGCAGCACCCGCACTTCTTTGTTGAAGCGCTCCAGCGCATCCGGCCCGTGGTAAGTCTTATAGACCCGCCCGTCAAAACTACTGGCCTGGACCGTTGCCCTCAGTGTGTCTTTGACTTGCAACATCCTTAGGCAACCTGCCTCGCCGCTGTGCTCCGGTCAAATGCTCAAATCAGTCAAATCTGCGCAGTACGAGCAAAAAAACACAGCGGCCTGTCGTCATGCCCCGGCTGGCGCAAAAAAACTGGGAACGGCCTTTCCCCTCCCGGCCACAGGGCATTTCAACCGCTTCGCGCCTGCGCCACACAAGTGTTTTGGCAGGATGGCATTTTCCTTGCTAATGCAGAGGCGGCTGGCTGGAACCAGCGAACAAATAAAAAAAACGGCATAACAAGACAATCCGGCAGACATCATCTATGGCGAAGTATAAACTCGAATACATCTGGCTCGACGGGTATGAACCCGTCCCCAACCTCCGCGGCAAGACTCAGATCAAGGAGTTCAGCAATTTCCCGAAACTCACCGAACTGCCCATGTGGGGCTTTGATGGCAGTTCGACCCGGCAGGCCGAAGGCCACAGCTCCGATTGCCTGCTCAAACCCGTCGCGGTGTTTCCCGACTCGACGAAGAAGAATGGCGCGCTGGTCATGTGCGAGGTCATGATGCCTGACGGCAAGACCCCGCACCGCACCAACGCGCGCGCCACCATCCTCGACGACCCGGACGCCTGGTTCGGTTTTGAGCAGGAATACTTTCTCTACAAGGACGGCGCGCCCCTGGGCTTTCCCAAGGGCGGCGGCTTCCCGCCCCCGCAGGGCAAATACTACACCGGCGTCGGCTTTGAGGCCGTGGGCGACATTGCCCGCGAGATCGTGGACACCCATCTCGATCTCTGTCTCGACGCCGGCATCAACCATGAAGGCATCAACGCCGAGGTCGCCAAGGGCCAGTGGGAATTCCAAATCTTCGGCAAAGGCTCCAAAAGCGCCGCCGACCAAATGTGGATCGCCCGTTACATCCTCATGCGCCTTTGCGAAAAATACTGCGTGGAGGTGAATTGGCACTGCAAACCGCTGGGCATGGAGGTGGATTGGAACGGCTCCGGCATGCACAGTAATTTTTCGACGAAATACATGCGCGAGGTCGGCGGCAAGGCCTACTTCGAAGCGCTCATGGCCGCTTTCGACAAATACAAGAACGAGCACATCGCCGTTTACGGCCCGGACAACCACATGCGCCTCACCGGCCTGCATGAAACCCAGTCCATCGACAAATTCAACTACGGCCTGGCCAACCGCGGCGCATCCGTCCGCGTGCCGCACAGTTTTGTCAACAACAGCCATCGCGGCTACCTGGAAGACCGCCGCCCCAACTCGCAGGGCGACCCCTACAAGATCGCCAGCCGCATACTGCAAACCATCGCCACCGTTCCGACAAAATGACGGCCAAAAATTGATTTAAACGACAACAACTATGCCTATCCGGTTGCATGACAATTCGGTGTTTTCTCTCTCTCGCCCCGCGCAGCGGGGAGAGAGCCGGAGAGAGGGGTTTAGACAACAAAGCGGATAGGCATGAGGCACAACGATTTACTGGTCGAGGCCAAAGGAACTCCGAGAAATTCCAAAGGCCCCGGCCAGTCTGATTTTCAGCCCTTCAATCGACCGAGGGGAGGCTTGGTTTCTTTGCTGTGGAAGCCGCCGGGAACACGGCTTGCAAAAGGTTGGTGTTCCATCGGCGCGTCTCCCGGTCATAAATCCGCATGTCCCCGCCATCATCCCAGATGGCATGACTGAAACCACGCGCCGCGGCTTGCGCCGGAACGAACCGATAATATTCCAGCCGGGATCCGGCTTCGCATTTTCCGCTGGTCCCCCATTCGCCCAGGTAAATGGGCACATGGTTATGATCGGACCACTTTTTGATGGGATCCATTATCCTGAGATAGTCGGCCTTCTGTGTGTCGGAGCCCCACGTTGCTTCAGCCGGATTGCGCGGTTGGGCGCTGACAAAGAACCACGGGGCATAGCAGTGATAGGTCGCAATGACGTGCGGATCATGCGGTGCCTTCAACTCCTTGACCAGGCGGTCGGCATCGTCACCCACGGCCCCGATAATAACGCAACGTGACGGGTTCGTTTCACGAATGACCCGCAAAATGCTCTTATTCATCTCCGTTGTTTGATTGGCGTCGATATGCTTGGCTTCGGATTCATTGAGCACTTCAAACACCAACAATTGATCCGGCACATCTTTGAATCGGGTCGCCAGTTGCCGCCAGAGAGCCTCGAACCGGGGCATCTGGGCGGCGGGATCATTCTTGAACCAATCCTCATGGTGCGCGTTCAAAACCACCACCAAACCGCGTTCATTCGCCCATCCGACAACCTCTGCAATCCGATCCAGGAATTTCGCATCCACCGTATATGGCGCCGTTTCGCTCATGTGCTTTTGCCACGTCACCGGCAATCGGACGTGATTAAAACCGGCTGCCTTGAAGTCGTCGAAGAACACGGCTTGCGCGGCTTGCGGGCACCAGGTTCCTTCGCCGTCAGGCGCGTCAAATGTGTTGCCCAGGTTGATGCCCGGACCCATGCGGGCAATCTCCTCCCAAGCGGTCGGCGGCCCTGCCAGACAGCCTGTTTCGAAACCGGTGGCAATTAAAACGACGGCGAATCCAAGGCGTATGCAGTTCATTTCCAGCATTGTTCTACAAGAGTCAGATTAATTTGCAAAGTCTTAACCCATTTCCCATGACAACCATTCCTCCGATGACATTTACGGTCTAGCGCGGAAGAACTTGCCCCGGAGCGGCGGCCCAGCCAAGCTCCCACGGTATATGAAGCGCAGGATTCCGCTGGTTATTGTCATCGTGGTGGTGTTGGCCGCTGTCCTCTATTTTATCGCCGCCCGGCGCGGGCGCGAAATCGTTTTGACCGGCATGGTCACAACCGATGAAGTCATCGCCAGTTCTGAGATTCAAGGCCGGCTGCAAGAGCTTCTGGTCCACGAAGGCGACACCGTGACCAACGGGCAGTTGCTCGCGCGGATTCAACCCGCCGAATGGAAGGCCGACCTGGCCTTTTACACCGACAGCGCGGAACAATCCACCGCCCAGGTCGCGCAGGGCGAGGCCGACTTGAAGTTCCAGGAGTCGCAAACCAGCAACCTCACCTGGCAAAGCGAAGCGAATCTGGCCGCGACCAAGGACCAGATCGCCCAAGCCGAATCCGACCTGGAAAATCTCAGCCTCACATTCAAGCGGGAAGAGGCTCTCTACAAGCAAGGCGTTGATTCGGTCAAGGAATACGACCAGGCGCGAACGGCCTGCGACGCGGCCAAGGCCCGCGTCCAGTCGTTGCGCAAACAAGCCGTGGCGGCGCAGGCTGCGGTGGCCCTGGCCAAATCCACCGCCGAACAAATCGCCGCCCGCCGCGCTGCGCTCCAGGCGGACATCCAGCAAAGCGCCGCCGCCTCCGCGCAAAAGGATAAGGCCGCCATCGTGTTGGGATACACCGAAATCCGCGCGCCTACGAATGGCGTAGTGAACGTCCGCGCCGCGTTGCAGGGCGAGGTGGTCAATCCGGGCCAGGCCATTGTCACGCTCATCAATCCCAAAAACCTCTGGGTGCGGGCCGACGTCGAGGAAAGTTATATTGACAGCATCCGTCTGGGCGACGAGTTCACCGTCCGCCTGCCTTCCGGCGCCACGCGCGAGGGCGTCGTTTTTTATCGCGGGGTGGACGCCGAGTACGCCACGCAACGCGACGTCAGCCGCACCAAGCGCGACATCAGAACCTTTGAAATACGGCTGCGCTGCGACAATGACGACGGCAGCCTGACCGTTGGCATGACCGCCTTCGTCTTGCTCCCCGTGGCCAAACCATGAGCCTGCCCGCCATCGAAGTCGAGAAGCTGACCAAGTGCTTCGGCGATTTTTGCGCCGTGGATGCCCTGAGTTTCAAGGTCGATACCGGCGAAATCTTCGGTCTCCTTGGGCCCAACGGCGCGGGCAAATCAACGCTCATCCGCATGTTGACCATCCTTGTCCCTCCCACATCCGGCACCGCCCGCGTCAACGGCTTTGATGTCGTGCGCGAAGCCAATGGCGTCCGGCAATCCATCGGCGTCATCCCCCAGGCCATGACTTCCGACCTGGATTTGACCGCCGTGGAAAACATGAGCATCTTCGCCAAGCTCTACGGCATCCGCGGCGAAAAACGGCGGCGCACGATCAAGGAACTGTTGCGGGCGGTCGATCTCGAACAGTGGGCCGACAAGCCGGTCAAGATGTTCTCGGGCGGCATGCGCCGCCGCTTGGAAATCGCGCGCGGCCTGGTGCATGAGCCGAAAATATTTTTTCTGGATGAGCCGACCACCGGCCTGGATCCCGTCTCGCGCGTCGCCGTTTGGGACATGCTCGAAAAGCTCAAACACCAGCGCGAACTGACCATTCTCGTCACCACCCATTACATGGACGAAGCCGACAAACTTTGCGACCGCATCGCTATTATTGACAATGGCAAACTGGCCGCGCTGGATTCGCCCTTGAAGCTCAAGGCTTCGATCCCCGGCCAGAATATCTTGGAAGTCAGCTTTTCTCAGGTGCCCGAAGGCTGGGCTGAAACGCTTCGCGCCCTGCCGGACGTGGCGGACTTGAAGTCCGACGACCATGTCTTCCGCCTCTCCTCCAACAACGGACCCCGCACCGCTGCCGCCTTGATGGAGGCGGCGCGCGTGGCCGGGGTGACGCTGGCTTCCCTGTCCGTGCAAAGCACCACCCTGGACGACGTTTTTGTGCATTACACCGGGCATCAACTGCGCGACACGCTGCAAGCGCCGTCCGCCGCCAGCAGCCCATTCATATTGCAACGAGGCTGAAAATGTACCGCATCTGGGCCATCATCGAACGTGATTTGCGGCGCTTCCGGCGCAGCCCGACCCTGATGATCGTCTCCATGGTCATGCCGTTGATGCAGTTGGTCATCCTTGGCTACGCCTTCGGCGGAAAAGTCAAGAACCTGCATGTAGGAGTTTTGGATCAGGACCACGGCATGCCGGCCATCAAAGTCAAGGAGATGGCGCAGGCCGTGGCGGCCAACGCGCGCACTTTCGACACCGTGGCCTACGACGACCAGACCACGGCCCTGCGCGACTTGCGCAACGGCAAAATCAACGGACTGCTGGAAATTCCGCCGCAATTCTCGCGCAAAGTCCTGGCCGGGGCCAATCCCCAAATCGGCCTGGCCGAGGATAATACCGACCAATTCTCCGCTTCCGCCCTGGAAGGAACGATGAATCAAATGCTGACCGCCTACAATCAACCCGCCGTTCCCGCGCGGCGTTCCGCGGATGCCACCCTCTCCGTGGTCGAGATTTATCCTTACGTTCCCTACATCCAATATCTTCTGCCCGGCACCATTGCCCTGGCCATCTTCGTCTCGGCCATGATCGGCGGCGGCATCATCTTTATTGACGACAAGGCCCGCGGGCTGCATGAAGGGTATCTGGTCACTCCCATCAGCAAACTGGAACTGATCCTGGGCTTCAACCTGGCTGGCGCCGCCAAGGCGATTTTGTCGGGAACGGTGCTGGTCACCTGCGGCTCCATCATCGCCGGGATACCGGACCCGTTGAACCTGCTGCGTCTGGCGCGGATGCTCCTGCTCGTGACGGTCACTTCCCTGGCCTTGATCAGCATGATGTTTCTCATCATGGTGCGGGTGAGCGATCCCTTGGTGCCGCGTGCCATTTTCGGCGTGTTAAACACCGTGCTCTTTTTCCCTAGTGGCGCGGTGTATCCAACGCAGTCCTTTCCCCCTTGGATGAAGGTCATCACCACGATCGATCCCTTCACCTACGCCGTGCATGGTTTCAAACAATTGGTGCTCAAAAACACTGGCTTGGGCGCGATTGGTTATGACCTTCTCTTTCTGCTCGCATTCACCATCATTGCCATGGCTGCGGCCACCCTGCTATTCCGCCGGACGCTGTGAAGTCCGTCCCTAATCTTAATCTTAATCCTTCTTGGAAAGCTTCACTTGTCCAAAAATCCCTTTCGGGCATCCGCCGGCCAGTTGGCGCTCAACACCCGGTTCGTTCCGTTGCTCCAAAGGGCCACTTGCGCCGGTTGGCCGTTGGTGGTGAAGACGTAGCACAATTCGCCGGCGGAACGCCAGGCCGGTACGCAAACCGTGTCGTCTTTTCCCCCTGCTTGCACCGTGTCCAGCTTTCCCGTGGCCAGGGTCAGAACCGCGACGGCGCCTTTCGCCCCGCTGATGGCAATGCGCTTGCCGTCGGGACTGGTCTCATAAAAGTCCGGATTGGCAGGCAGGCTGTTCTGCACGCTTCGAGGAATCAGCGGGATGACTGCCGCCTGCCGTTCGGGATCCAGAGCAAAGAGTTCGGCCTGCTGGGGCATGTCCAAATCGGTGCAAGGGAGATGGATATCCACCGCCGCAAAAATGATCCGCCCGTCGCTCAAGCAGCGTACTTTGTTATTGGCATCGAACAGTAGGCCGACCAAATCATCGCCCTTTGTTTGCATTTCGATCCTACCCGCCGCATTGAGGATGCCGCGTCGCGTGAGCGTGCCGACGCCGATTTCATCGCCGCTTGCTGCCTCGTTCATGATATACAGTAGAGAATGGCCGTCCACCGACCAATCGACACAACACGCCGTATTTTTGGCTACCAACTGCGGCGGCGCGGAGCCATCCGTCGGAAGCACGAAAAGCCGCAGTTCGTCCTTATTGTCGCCTTCCGCCGTGTAAGCGATGGCCGTTGCGGTTGGCGAGACGCGAACGTCCAGAATCTTTCGCAGGGTGTTGAAAAGCGCCGGCCCAAGCGCCAGCTTTCCCGCCTCCAGCGTGCCGATGCGGATTTGAAACACGCTTGCCTCTTTCTGTGTCAATACATTCCAATTGGTCCCGGCCTGTACTTTGTTTCCTTCATTTTCCGCGAGATACACTGACACCGCGTTTTTTTCATTATCACTCAAGTTAGTCAGTGTGTCGAAGGCGTAGGCGAAACTGTGCCCCGCTTTGAATTCAGCCAGAACAGTTTTTCCACCCTGCATGAGGCGTTCGTGTTCCTCGGGCGACATGACTTTTCCCAGGTCTTTCCAAGACTGTTTTCCGATTTCAGACATCACTGCCAGCCGGTGGGAATCCGAAAACCATTGGGCCAGTCCGTTAACGGGCAAGATGGTTTCAGAGAGCGCGCCATCCGGCCCGCATAGATGCAATCCGTCCCCCGCGAAAACAGCCGCGTGCGCGCCGTCCGGCGACCACACAATCCTCCGCGAGACGCATCCGGTCATCAAGACGCACAAGGCTGCCACAGCAACGACTGACCACGAACCAATACATTTGATCTTTTTCATAGTAGTTTAATAGTTTCTAGTATTACTTTGTTAAGTTCTCAACACAAAAAGTGCCATTTGGGGCCCGTAAACATTGATAAAATCGACGATTTTCGGGAATGATGAAAGTCTTTGCAAACTCAGCGAACTCC
>JBKQUS010000135.1:0-25958 GCA_052325505.1 Limisphaerales bacterium | reverse complement strand
TCTTTTCGAAAGGGTTTTGAAACTCGGAATGAACGGCAGACAACTAAAAATAGAAGTGACAGCAAGCCGTAAAAGTCGCGCTTATTTTCAGTGCTCCGTGGTCTAAAGGATGGGGTCCGCCTCAAACTTCCCCTTATAATAATCAAGCACAATCAGATTGTCTTAATGAGTTGCCAAGTCCTTAATTCGCATAGGAGTTCAGAATCGGTCTCCTTTGCAGTGTGATCTTTGGCAATTGCTCCAAAGACCTCGGTTGTTCTCGAATCACCAGCAGGATCGTGGCTTTATTCCATCCATCCCTGCCAGCTTCGGGACCAGGCTCGGGATGCAGACGGCTCCTGGGACCAGCAGTTTGGCGGTGTGGCAGGCGGATCATTTGGCGTGTTTAATAGATATTTCTCGCGGGACGCAATACAACTGCTTGAAAAACAACATCTTACGATGAACTGTTTAAACAATAGTCATTTGGGAGTGAGTTGCAGAAAACGCATCACGGAGTCGCCGTGTTTGAGCGTTTTGCGTTCCTGCCAGAAGGGCGGCAGGTCCAGCGTGTCGCGTTTGGTGTGGCCCAGGACGAAGAGCGCGCCCGGCCGGAGCAGTTTGGGCGGGCTGGGGTCGTCCAACAGTTGCTGGGCAAGGGAGGTGGAGCGCCGGCCGATGTTTTTTTCGCCGTAGGGCGGATCGGCTAGGAGCAAATCGAATTGACAGCCGGCGGCGGCCAGTTGCGCCAGGGCGATGAAGGCGTCCTGGATGCGAATTTCCAGCGCGGCCTCCGGCAGGCGGGCCAGGGCGAGGTTCTGTTGGATGAACCGGGCGTGACGGCTCGATTTCTCCACACAAACGGCGCTGGCCGCGCCGCGGCTGAGGCATTCCAAGCTCAATGCGCCCGTTCCGGCAAAGACCTCCAGCACCGCGGCGCCCGCCACGCGCGGGCCGAGGCTGTTAAAGACCGCCTGGCGCACCAAGTCGGGCGTCGGCCTGACCTCGAAGCCCTTGGGGACCTTGAGGATCGTGCCAGCCGCGCTGCCGCCGATGAGGCGCATTGAGAGGCGCCTGCGCTGTTACAGACCCTTGGAAATCATGAACTTGACCAAGTCGGCCACGCGGCAGCTATAGCCCCATTCGTTGTCGTACCAACTGATCAGTTTGAAGAACCGCTTGTTCAGTTCGATGCCGGAACCGGCATCAAAAATCGAGGAAAAGCTCGAGTGGATGAAATCGGTGCTGACCACTTCGTCCTCGGTGTAGTCCAGGATGCCTTTCAAATAGGTTTGACTGGCCTTCTTCATGGCGGCGGAGATCTCCGCGTAACTGGTGTCCTTGGCCGTGCGCACCGTCAGGTCCACGCATGAGGAGGTCGGGGTCGGCACGCGAAATGCCATGCCGGTCAGCTTGCCTTTGACTTCCGGGCAAACCAGGCCGACGGCCCTGGCCGCGCCGGTGGTGGAGGGGATGATGTTGAGGGCCGCGCTGCGTCCGCCCTTCCAATCCTTTTTGCTGGGGCCATCGACCGTCTTTTGCGTGGCAGTGTAGGAGTGGATGGTGGTCATCAGCCCTTCCTCGATGCCAAAGCCCTCCTTGAGCAGCACATGGACGACCGGCGCCAGGCAATTGGTGGTGCAGGAAGCGTTGGATATAATGTGGTGCTTGGCCGGATCATATTTTTGTTCGTTAACCCCAAGGACGAGGGTGACGTCCTCGTTTTTGGCAGGGGCGGAGATAATGACCTTCTTCGCGCCCGCCGCGAGGTGGCCCTTGGACTTCACCGCGTCGGTGAAAAGACCGGTGGATTCAATGATCAACTCCGCGCCCAACTGCTTCCACGGCAACCCGGACGGGTCCTTGGCGCTGACCACGTGGATGTCGCGGCCATTGACGACCAGAATATCGTCGTCGGTCTTGTCCGGGGCCGATTTGCGGGAGGAGACTACGCCCTTGAACCGGCCCTGGGTGGAATCGTATTTCAGGAGGTAAGCCAGATTGTCAGCCGGGACAATATCGCCCACCGCGACCACTTCGACATCTTTCCCGATCATGCCCTGTTCCTCGATGGCGCGGAAAACGAGCCGGCCAATGCGTCCAAAACCATTGATTGCAACTTTAACTGCCATAATTTTAATTCTTTCTTAAATTTATCCGGTGTGATTACCGATGATGGCAATGATGTTAATGGTGCCGTCCTCATCGTCAATGAAATTTGGACAGACGAAAAAGAAGCCGGGAAAAGTATTGAAAAGCGGGACGAGGTTGGCGACAATGGCGGGAGTGGTTCGCCACTGGCCGGGGCGTAGCGTAGCTTGGTAGCGCGTCTGAATGGGGTTCAGAAGGTCGTGAGTTCAAATCTCACCGCCCCGACCATTTTTTCTAGAGGGAAAGCCCCAAGCGCGATGAACCAGCCCTGGACTGGAAAATGTTGCAACTATAAATCCTGCTTATGTGGCAACAAAATAGCATTCCTCTCCGGGGATCTCTGGGTTTGTCCGCGCTGGTCGCGGCGCTGCCGATCTTTGCCGTGCTTTTTCTCCTTGGCGTGAAACGAACGCCTGCTTGGGTGGCGGGTCTGGCGGGATTGGGCACGGCGGCGGTGGTCGCCCGGTTCGCCTATGGCATGCCGTTCGGAACCATGTTCGCAGCCATGAGTTATGGCGTGGCCTTTGGCCTCTTTCCCATCGCCTGGATCGTCATTTGGGCGATCACCCTCTACCGGCTCGCATGGGAAACGGGCAACTTCGAGATTTTGAAGGACTCGATCGGAGGCTTGACTCCGGACCGGCGTCTGCAGGCCCTGTTGGTCGCCTTCGCTTTCGGAGCATTCCTGGAAGGCGCGGCCGGGTTTGGGGCCCCGATCGCAGTGGCGGCCGCGATGCTGACAGGACTTGGCTTCCCGCGTTTTTATGCCGCAGCCCTTTGCCTGCTGGCGAATACTGCTCCCGTGGCCTTCGGCTCGATCGGCATCCCGATCATTACGCTGGCGGGTGTCACCGGGCTGCCGGTGCGGGGTCTGAGCAGTTGGGTGGGCCGCATCTGCGCGCCGGCGGCGATGATCATTCCCGCCTATTTAATCCTGGTCATGGGGGGCCTGCCAGCCTTGAGCGGCGTGCTGCCTGCGGCGCTGGTGTGCGGAATCGCCTACGCCGGAGTGCAGTACTTGGTTTCGAACTTTCACGGGCCGCAACTCACCGCAATCCTCAGTTCGCTCGCGGCGTTGGGATCGCTCATCGTTCTGCTCAAGCTGTGGAAGCCCAAGGATAATTTTACGCTTGCCAATGAACAGGTCTGCGCAAAGCCGGCGCGGCATAGCGCCCGACAGGTATTCATAGCCTGGCTTCCTGATCTGCTGCTGGTTGTGCTGGTGTTTGTGTGGGGGCTGGACGTGGTGAAGGAACCGTTGAACCGGGTGACGATGAAGTTCCAATGGCCTGGATTGCATAATGCCGCGTACACGCTGAATTGGATGACAACGGCTGGAACGGCCTGTATGTTCGCCACGCTGTTGTCGGGCTTGTTCCTTCGGGTAACGCGGAGGCAGGTTGTCAATGTCCTGACTATATCGATGCGGCAACTGGCTTTACCTGTCCTGACCATTGCTGTGGTGCTTTCGTTTGCGTTCCTGATGAATTACAGCGGGGCCACGGCCACGCTGGGACTGGTATTTGCTTCGACTGGTCGCGCGTTTCCTTTCTTTGGAACCCTGCTCGGCTGGATGGGGGTCTTTCTGGTTGGAAGCGACACGTCGTCGAACGCTCTCTTTGGCAATCTGCAAGTGGAGACCGCCCGGCGGTTGGGTTATGATCCCATTCTCATGGCCGCGGCGAATTCCAGCGGCGGCGTGATGGGCAAGATGATCAGTTTATCCAGCATCGCTGTGGCGGTGGCAGCGACTGGACTGCCCACCTCCGACGAGGCGAAACTCTTTCGCTTCGCGCTGAAGCACAGCGTGATTTTAGCAACCGCCATTGGTCTGATAGTGGCGCTATATGCCTGGCTCTCTTGAGAATTATGCATCCCTTTTTGGTCTTGGGAACAGCGCAGGTCTTCTCTACAGCTCTTAGTGTCCTTCAAGTAACAAGCCTGCCGAAGCGCCTGGAGTCGCTTTATTAATGCAGTCCTCAATCCAGTCGGGAGAAGGATTGACCACGGCGGGTGTGTTGGCGCAGGCTGCATGGGTGCCAGTGAATCGTGAGACGCATATGAGAAAAACCAGTGTCCGTTACTGTCTTCCCTGTCGGCTCCAGGCGGTGCTGGTCCTTTTGGCGCTGATTTGGAGAAGCATTTCATGTCTGGCGCAGCCGTCGGGCGGTCCTTACGGGCCGGTGCAACAAAGTTATGCGGTTCCTGCGGATGCGGCGCACGTATATTTTGTGGCGCCGGACGGCAAGGCGGACGCCACGGGCGCGCAACTGGAGGCCCCGACGACGCTGGAGTCTGCGATCGGGAGGGTGACGACGGGGGATGCGATTGTGATGCGAGGCGGGACGTATCGGACGGGGGATTTGAAATTGAACCAAGGGATCACGATGCAGCCGTACATAGACGAGCGCCCTGTGCTCAAAGGGACGCGGGTTGCGACAAACTGGCAGGTTCTTCGGGACCTAGTGTGGCGGACGAGTTGGCCGACGTTGTTTCCGCGGAAGCCGGCGGATTGGTGGCGGCGGGAACGGGAAGGGATGCGGACGCCCCTGCATCGTTTCAACAATGATATGGTGTTTGTGGATGGGCGGCGGCTGATCTCGGCGGGCTGGGAGGGTGAGTTGACGACGAACAATTTCTACATTGATTACGAACGCGGCCAGGTATTCATCGGCTTCAATCCGGCGGGGCATTTGATCGAGATTACGGCGTTCGACAGCGGGCTGGTCCGGACGACGGGCGATGTGCATGGGAAGAAGTCGGACGGCCGCGGGCTGGTGATGCGGGGGTTGACGCTGACGCAGTATGCCTATCGCGCGATTGAGGTGGAAGGGCACGAACCGACAGGCGTGGCTGACGAGTCCACTTACGGGAAAGACGTGGTGGGGTCCGTCTTTGAGAACGTGACGATTTCGCAGACTTCGGGCGTGGCGGGATATTTTCGCGGGGACCGGACGATGTTCCGGAATTGCCGCATCAGCGACACAAGCACGGAGGGGATTTACCTGATTGCGTCGTCGGACTGCCTGCTGGAACGGAACATTTTTGCGCGGAACAACGTGCAGGGGATCACGGGGTATTTTCCGGGGGCGGTGAAGATTTTCAACCAGACGCACCGGGTGGTGTGCCGCGACAATGTGGTGACAGACCAGCCGGACTCGGACGGAATTTGGTACGACGTGGGGAACCAGGACGGGGTATTTGTCAATAATATTATTGAAGGCTGCGTGGACGGATTCATGTTCGAGATCTCGAAGCGGGTGATTTGCGCGGGGAATGTGTTTGTGAATTGCGACAAAGGGGTGCGGATTTTGAACAGCACCAACGCGCAGGTTTATCACAACACTTTTGTCAATACCGTGGCATCGTTCGAGCGCACGGAGCGGAGCGCGGTGAACGATCACTTCGGGTGGCATCCGAGCACGGGGCCGGCGGTGGAGGAGCGGGACGGGCACAGTTTTGTGGGGAACCTGCTGACGGGGGACGAGACTTTTCACAAGGCGCTGCTGCGATTCGAGCAAACCAAGGTGCTGTGCGGCAGGCTGACGAAACCGCAGGTGGCGCGGCTGGACGACAATGCGTATGTGCGGCGCGGCAGTGCCAGCGGTCAGGCATTGTTGGTGTGGAGTCCTGTGGAAGGGGAGAATTGCGTGACGGAATTGAACAATTTGGAGGAACTGCGGCGGATAAGTCCGGAGTATGAGGCGCACGGGATTTACGTCACGAATTGGTATGGATCGATTTTCCAGGGGCCGGAATTGGGGAACTACACTCTGAACGGGAGCCTGAGGCACACAATCGCAGAGCAGATGCCGGTGGAAGTACAAAAGGCGCTCGGTTGGGCGACGGAGGGATCGTACGCGCCCGGCGCATACCAAACACCGGGCCATTGAGCCTTGGCGCCGTTTGCGGCCCGATCAGCACCAGCAAATCTACGCCCCAGGTGGTGCCCGCTTAAACCAGCTTGTGATGCAACAGCACGCACTGCTGCCATCCGGATTTGACGAAAGAGGGCGGGTATGCTTCGATTGAATCCGACGTCATGAACGCCTGTCCACATTCCATGAAACCATTCCGCTTAAGACATCCAAGTCTTCGAATAATGACACTGCTGGTCGTGTCAACTTTGTGGCTGAAAGCGGCCCCGGTCGTCACCTCGGTGAAAAGAAACGCGGGTCGGGTGGGAAAGTACGCAAAGTTGGAATTAACGGTCGGCCTAAATGCGCATTACACCAATGCCTACAATCCTGACGATATTGATTTATGGGGGAAATTCACGTCGCCTTCCCGCAAAGTATGGAGGATCAACGGGTTTTATGATGGTGCGCAATGGAGAATCCGTTTCGCGGCCAACGAGACGGGGGACTGGAGCTATATTGTCAGAGCTAAAGATGCCACCGGGACCGGGTGGGGGACTCCGGGCCGCTTCACTTGCAAGGCGTCCGCCAATCATGGATGGGTTCGGATCGCTCCCAACCACCGTTATTTGGCCCACGATGACGGAACCTCGTTTTATGGCGTGGGCGCCTGTTATCCCTGGGGCAACACCACCGCCGGCTTTGACCGGATGCAGGCCTTGGGAATGGACACCTATGTTTATTGGAATGGAACTTATGATCGCGACGGCGGGAACAACCTGATCGAGTCCACAAATTCAGGAATCGGCCATTACGATCAGGGTAAATGTGCCCGGCTCGACAAGTTGATCGCTTGGTCGGAAGAGCGGGGACTGGGCATGATTCTCGTGGTTTGGCCCCATGATTATCTATCGGATCACATGCGCGGCTGGCCCTCTGGATGGTCCAGGAACCCTTACAAAACCATCACCAGCTCCCGTGGATTCTATGGCGACACCAACGCCTGGGCTTATCAGGAAAAAATGTACCGGTATATCATCGCCCGTTGGGGGTACAGCGCGGGTCTGGCGGGCTGGCAGACGATTGATGAGATTGCAGGCACTTCCGGTTGGACCAATCGGGGCGATGCGAATGTCTGGGCCGGCAAAATCGCCGCCTATTTTCAGAATAATGACCCCTTCCAACATCCGACCACCGCGTCCGAAGGTGATTTCTGGGACGCAGGCAACAAGGCCAATGATTTGCCGAACACCGAGATTTATCGCAACAACTCCACCTCCAATCTCGTGTCCACCATACATCGATTATGGGACGGATATGAGAAACCATGCATCATGGGTGAAACCGGTTTGGATCGCAGTGGCAGGACCGCCCATCGAAAACTATGGGTGGGCTTGGCCTCCGGCCTTTCCGTGACACCCCTGTTCTGGTCGTTCAATCAGGGCTGGAACAACGCTGTCGCATCGCAATTTGCCCCCTTTGAAAAGTTCATCGCCGGCATGAATTTTGCCGGCCTCACCTCCCTGGCGCAGGCGAAGATCGTCGTGCCGGACGCGGGCGCCTACGGTATTACCAGCGATCAATTGACCTTCGGTTGGATCACGGGCGACATTTCCGGAAAAACGTTCTCCGTAACCGGCCTGAAAAACGGCGCTTATCGCCTCGAATGGTGGGATTGCGCCACGGGAGTAGTGCTGTCAACTAAAAGCCTGTCGGTGGCCAACGGTTCGTTGTCGGCGGAAATTCCGGTGCTTGCCCCGCCGCCGCAGAACCTGCCCGCAGGCGCCACCAGCAGCCCGGCAGCCGGTTCGACGAACAATCCATCCGCCGCGGGTCCCGCCACTGCATCGGACGATCTTGCGTTTAAAATCATAAAAGGATAGTTCCGGCGTCGTGTCGAGCCTTGTGGCTCAACTCTGACAGAATTGACGCCGCCGGCCATTTTGTTAGCCTGTGCGGATGAATCTCGGCAGCTTTTGGTTTTTGCAGCCGCGGGGCGGTGATGGCTGGTTTCGCCGCCCGCGGCCCGGCCTGACGCTGTTTTAGAGGATCACTCCCAAACTTTTGTCGCGGCCCCGCTGGCGGCTGCTTTCCCCAACCAGCAAATGATATGATCATAGTTCTAAAACCCAATATCTCGAAAAAAGACGAAAAAGCCGTCCTTGATGAGATACGCAAGCTCGGCTACCGCCCCCATGTCATGCGGGGCATCCAACGTGTCGTCGTCGGCGCCATCGGCGATGAACGCACCCATCAATCACTGGAAACCCTCACTTCCTGGCCTCAAGTCGAGCAGGTCATGCCGGTGCAGAAACGTTACAAACTGGTCAGCCGCGAGGGCCAAAAAACCAATTCCGTCATTCCCGTCCGCAGCCATTCCATCGGCGGGAAAAAATTCCACGTCATGGCGGGGCCGTGTTCGGTGGAGAGCGAGTCCCAGTTGATGGCCACGGCGCACGCAGTGCAAAAGGCGGGCGCGACCTTCCTGCGCGGGGGCGCCTTCAAACCGCGCACGTCCCCCTACGAGTTCCAGGGGCTGGGCAAGAAGGGGCTGAAACTCCTGGCCAAGGCGCGCCGCGAAACCGGCCTGGCCGTCATCACCGAATTGCTTTCCGAAAACCAGGCTGAACTGGTGGCCGAGTATGCCGACATCATCCAGATTGGCGCGCGCAACTCCCAGAATTACCAGTTGCTTATCGCCGCCGCCCGGACCGGCAAGCCGATCCTCCTCAAGCGCGGCCTCTCCATGAGAATCGAAGAATGGCTGCTGGCGGGGGAATACGTGTTGTCAAATAATAACCCCAATCTGATCTTTTGCGAACGGGGCATCCGCACCTTCGAAACCTATACGCGCAACACGCTGGATCTTTCTGCCGTTCCCATCATCAAGAATGAATCGCATTGCCCGATCATCATCGACCCCAGCCAGGGCGCGGGCCGGGCGGATTTGGTGTCGAACCTTTGCCAGGGTGCAACCGCCATGGGGGCCGACGGCCTGTTGATCGAAGTCCATCCCAATCCCGCCGAGGCCTGGAGCGATGGCGCGCAGCAACTGACCCTGGACGGGTTCGCGCGTTTGATGGAAAGCCTGAAGCCGTTCATCGCGGCGGCGGGCCGCGAATGGGCGTAATCCGCGGCCAAGTTCTTGATTTCTCTTCAATCATCCTGATCGGAACACACCGTCACCAGTTCGTTGTGTCTCCTTTCCTTGCGCTCACCGGGACAAGAATGGTGGATTGACGTTATTCCGCAATGGTGAGCAAATCGATGGCAGGATTAAGGCTTACAGAGGCACTCGGTCAATACTGCAAGCGGGTGTCCGCAATTGAATGCAATGAACATGAAACCAATCAGGACATCCAAGCTCGTTGCGGTCGCTTTTGGCGTTTTATTCTGCTTCCAATACTCTCTGCCAGCCCAAATATGGATGTGGAGTGCATCCACCAATGCGCCGAGCCTGGCATGGTGGGCTGTCGCCTCTTCCGCAGATGGAACAAAACTCGCGGCGACGGTCCGTAACGGCGGCATCTATACTTCGACCAACTCAGGATTGACATGGATTTCAAACAATGTGCCTGTCAGGAATTGGTGGGCCATTGCTTCAGCATCGGACGGAAGCAAACTGGCGGCGGCCATCAATACTCTCAGTTCCAGTGGACATGGAGGCATCTACACTTCTTCAGACGGCGGTAACACTTGGGCTCTCACGAGCGCTCCCTCATACATCCAAGCCTGGAGCACGATCGCCTCCTCAAGCAATGGAATGAACCTGGTCGCAGCCTCGGAAAACCTCGAGATGACATGGCAAATCTATACCTCGAGCGATTCCGGAAACACATGGAATCCGACGAGTGCTCCGAGTGTACAGTGGAACGCGGTGGCCTCTTCCGCGGACGGGACAAAACTCGTCGCAGTACCATCGACGAATGTGGTTTATACTTCCGCAAATTCGGGCACGAATTGGGCGCCGCACACCATACCAATAAGCGACGTATGGTCAGTTGCTTCGTCCGCCGATGGAACTAAACTGGTCATTGGATCGATAGCACCAAGTGCCGGCTCGATTTTTACTTCCACAAACTCAGGAACAACATGGGTGTCAAACAACACGCCCAATGGTGCCTGGTATTCGGTTGCGTGTTCATCGGATGGAAGCAAATTGGTGGCGGCAAGCCCCCCGTTCATTTGCACTTCAACCAACTATGGGCAGAACTGGACTTCAAACAATCTGCCAACCAACACCTGGGTCGGTGTTGCGTCTTCGGCCGATGGAAGCAAATTGGTGGCGGTGGCTTACAGCGGCCAGATTTATACTGCCCAGCCCGCTCCACCCTGTTTAAACGCGTGCCGTTCCGGAACCAATCTCACCATTTCCTGGTCCACCGTGACTGGCTTCCAATTGCAGCAGAATTCCAATTTGGCCGCCACTACTTGGACAAATGTTTCGAATTCGGTGTCAGTCACAAACGGTCAGAGTCAGGTGGTCGTTCCAGCAACCAACCGCCAAACTTTTTACCGACTGCAAAGCCAGTAATCCACAATCTACTTTTTGAACCGGATGAATAAAGGGGCTCCGTGCCGTGGTGGCGAGATTTGCGGGCCTTCAAATTTCGGATTTGACGTTCCATTTTTGCTCTTGCCAATCGATGTCCGGCTTCTATGCTGGCGTTCAATTTCGTTGCGCGAAACTTATGAAAAGATCCATTACCATGTTATCGGGACTTGTCTTCATCACCCTGGCGGTTTCGGCCGGAGCGCAGGATTGGCCGCAGTGGCGCGGCGCGAATCGAGATGCAAAAGTCGCGGGCTTTGCCGCGCCCAAAAGCTGGCCGGACCAATTGCATCAGCAATGGAAAATCGAGGTGGGCGTGGCCGATGCCACTCCTGCGCTGGTCGGTGACAGGTTGTATGTCTTTTCGCGCCAGGAAGGCGAGGAGTTGACGCAATGCCTGGATGCCGCCACCGGCAAACAAATCTGGATGGACAAATATCCCGCCAAGGCCCCCACCGGCGGCGCTGCGCAGCATCCCGGCCCCCGCAGTTCACCCACAGTGGGCGAGGGCAAAGTCGTGACGCTTGGAGTGCGGGGCGACTTGTCCTGCCTGGATGCCGCCACCGGCAAGGTGATCTGGCGCAAGAATGACTTTCCCGGCCAGCTCAAGTTCTTCACCTCCATGTCGCCGATCATCGTCCATGGCCTGTGCGTGGCGCATCTGGGCACCGAGACCAACGGCGCCATCGTCGCTTACGATCTCAAGAGCGGCAAACTGAAGTGGCAATGGACCGGCGATGGTCCGGCCTATGATTCGCCGGTGTTGCTGGCCTTGGGCAAAACCAGATTGATCGTGGCGCAAACGGCCAAAAAGATTGTGGCCATCAACGCCGCCAATGGCGAGCTTGCCTGGCAGACGGACTTTGCGCCAAAGGGCATGGCCCAAAACACAGCCACGCCCATCGTGGCCGGCCAGACAGTGATCTACACCGGCTCGGGCCGGGGCACGGTGGCCGTCAAACTCGAGAAGACAGGCGGTGCCATCACCGCCAGGCCGCTCTGGAGCAATCCCGATCTGGCGCCGCAATTTGCCTCGCCAGTGCTGAAAGACGGCCTGCTCTATGGCTTGTCGCAAAAGGGGCAGTTCTATTGCATCAACGCTCAAACCGGCAAGACCGCCTGGGTCGAGGCCGAGGGCGGACGGGGCGGCTTCGGTTCCATTGTTGATGCCGGCCCGGTCTTGATGGCCTTGACCCCCAAATCCCAACTCATCGTTTTCCAGCCGACCGACAAGGAATACACACAGGTGGCCAGCATCAAGGTGGCGGACACCCCGACTTACGGCTACCCCGTCGTGGCGGGCAACCGGATTTTTGTCGAGGACCACGATTCAGTCATTCTCTGGACACTGCAATAGCAAGCTCTGAAACGAGTACGTGGTCGGGTCAAGCATTGCCTTAACTTGCTTTCAAAAAGTTTTCGGCCATGGCCACGGCTTTGAGCATCGCCTTGGACTTGTTGACAGTTTCCTGGAATTCCGCCTCGGGCGTGGAGTCGTTGACCCAGCCCCCGCCCGCCTGCACGTAGGCCGTGCCGTCCTTGATCAGCGCGGTGCGGATCGTGATGCAGCAGTCCAGGTTGCCGTTGAATGAGAAGTAGCCCACGCAGCCGCCATAGGGGCCGCGCGCCGTTTGCTCCAATTCCGCAATGATCTGCATGGCGCGAATCTTCGGCGCGCCGCTCAATGTGCCGGCGGGAAAAGTCGCCCGCATCAGGTCATAAGGGGTTCGTTGCGCCGAGAGCTTCCCTTCCACTTGCGTGACAATATGCATGACGTGGCTGTAACGCTCGACGGTCATCAAATCCTTCACCTGCACGCTGCCGAAATCGCAGACCCGGCCCAGGTCGTTGCGGGCCAGATCGACCAGCATGACGTGTTCAGCCCGCTCCTTGGGGTCGGCCAATAGTTCCTTTTGCAGCGCCTCGTCCTCTTCCGGCGTCTGGCCGCGCCGCCGCGTTCCGGCGATGGGCCGGATTTCCACGCGGCGGTCTTCGCAGCGCACATGGATTTCCGGCGAGGCGCCGACCAGCGCGAACCCTTCCAGCTCCAGCAAAAACATGTAGGGCGACGGATTGATGGACCGGGCCGCCCGGTAAATGTCCAGCGGCGCGGCCTTGACCTCCGTCGAAAATCGCTGCGAGCCGACCACCTGGATGATGTCGCCCGCCGTGATGTATTTTTTGGCGCGCACCACGTTCTCCAGAAACACTTCCTTCGGCACGTTGGAGGAAAACGGCACGTCCGGCACGTCATTCGCCAAGTCCACCGGCAGGTGCGTGGATGGTTGCTCCAGCAACGAAACCAGACGTTCGATCTCGCCCACCGCCTCCTCGTAGGCTTCATTCGGGTCGGAACCCTCTTCCAGCACTGCATTGACCAGGATGGTGATGGTTTGCGCCACGCGGTCGAAAATCAAAAGCTCGTCGGCGATCAGGAAATACATCACCGGCGTCTTCAGGTCGTCCCGCGCCGGACGGGGCACGACCGGCTCGATGTCATGTATAAACTCGTAGCCGATGAAACCAACCGCCCCGCCCGTGAAGCGCGGCAAACCGGGGAGCGCCACGGTCTTGAACCGCCGCATGACTTGTTCCAAAGCCTCCAGCCCGTCACGGACGGTTTTGGCGCCGTCGGCGGCCGGGCCGGCCTGGACGGTGTATTGCGCGGTGGTTTTGCCGTTCTCGACGACATCGACGCGCCGGTCCTGTTGGCGGATGACGGCGCGGGGATTGCAGCCCACGAAGGAATAACGGCCAATGTGTTCGCCGCCTTCGACGGATTCGAACAGAAAGGACTCGCCCTGCCCGCGGATCTTGCGATAGGCGGAGAGGGGCGTTTCCAAATCCGCCAAAATCCGGCGCGTGACCGGGATCAGGTTGCCCTGCGCGGCCAGTTTCAGAAATTCCGTTTGCGTTGGATGATACATAACTCCTGCGGCGTTTAGAATTACCCCATCCGACGGCGCAAGCGCCATAATGAAAGCGAGGTGTAAAAAAGGACAATGGCGGCGTAAGCCAGGATGCCCAGGCCGATGGCAAAGGACACTGACTCCGTCCGGCTGAAGCACAACAGGGCCGCGCCGACGAGGCCGGTCAGGGCCGTCTCGCCCAGCAGACAGGCCAAATAGAGCGGGAACCGCGCCTGCGCGATCTGTTCCGTGAACCATTGCCGGTAGGCCTCTTCACCCATGGACCGCATCAGCCAGGCCGAATGGAAATTATGCGCCGCCACCAGCAAACCGGCGGTGATGATGATAATGGCCGTCAGCGGCCAAAACGCGAAGACCACACACAGGATCGCATTGACCAATCCTCCCAGTTTCCAACCGAGTTTTTTGGCCAGCGGATTGCCCTCAAGCAGGAGGTGGGGCGTGGCCAGCCAGGTGCTCAGAAAATCCATGCCGCGCGCGAACACCAGCAGCGCCAGCATCGCGCAATAGCCCCGGCTGGCGAATGGAAGAAAGTCACCGGTCATTTCTTCCCGTAAATCTGCTCAGGCGTTTGCAGTTGGGGTTCGGTGATGGCGTCGCCCGCCCCGCCCTGCGTCACGGAGCGGAAGAAACAGGAGCGATAGCCCTCGTGGCACGCGGCCCCGACTTGCTCAACCTGGATCAACAGCGTGTCGCCGTCGCAATCGAACGCGACGTCCTTGACCGTCTGGACGTGCCCGCTGGATTCCCCTTTCATCCAGAATTTCTGGCGCGAACGGCTCCAGAAATGGGTTTTGCCCGTGGTGATGGTGGCTTCGAGCGAGGCGCGGTTCATCCAGGCCATCATCAAGACGCGGCCCGAGGCCTTGTCCTGGATGATCGCGGGGACCAATCCTTCGGCATTGAACTTTATTTTATCGCAGACATTCATAATTGCAGCATGGCGCGGCACAACCTAGCAGAACCGCGCCGGGAATAAAGAGAGAAACACGGCCATTCTTTTGGACACATTTTCACTGGTCCCGAAAGCTTTCGGGAGGGGTTGCATCGCAAGAATGCGCCTGCCGGCCCGCATCGTTATGCAGACTTTAAGTGACAGGGCAAGCGGGGGCAAAATTCCGCCGCTTCGCCCATTGTCACTTAAAGCAGACAATATTTTCCCGTTTCGATTATTATTTTTAGTCTATTGTAGATTCGTTGGAGTGATATAGAGTATTAAAGGTACTAAGCTCCATGGTAACGCCTGAAATCATATTGAGGTTTGGGGCAGCCGTGAGGAGGCTGCGTTATCGCCTGGATATTTCCCAGGCGACTTTGGCCAAACGCGCCGGCCTGCATCAGACCTACATCGCGGGCATCGAAAGCGGCGGGCGCAACGTCACCCTCAAGAGCATCGACAAGCTGGCCACCGCCTTGCAGGTGTCCACCCCAACCCTCCTGCTCGCCGCCGGCGCGCCGGGTGCGCCGACCACCGCCTCTTACGTCGATATCCTGATGGTGGAAGACAACCCGGACGACGTCGCCTTGACCCTGCGCGCTTTCAAGCAAGCCCGCATCACCAATCCCGTCCGGGTCGTTCGCGATGGCAAAGAGGCCCTGGACTTCCTCTTCCCCGCGGAAAACTCCGCCGGCCGCGGATTGCAACAGCTTCCTCATTTGGTGCTCCTGGATTTGCACCTGCCCAAAATCAGCGGAATCGAAGTGCTCCATCGCCTCAAGGCGGACGAACGGACGCGCTCTATTCCGGTGGTGGTTCTGACCGACTCGCAGGACTCCCAGATACTGGCCGAATGCCGGCGCTTGGGGGCCAAAAGTTGCATCACCAAACCGGTCGATTTTCAAAGGTTGGGGCAGGCCACGCTGCCGTTGAATCTCAGTTGGGCGCTGTTGAAACCGCCCGAAACAATGGCTCGTGGCGCCCACCGGAGTTCGTTGCATGAGCATTAGCTTTTAACAATCGAGTTGGCGCGCGGCGCACGGATGCTTCAGACCCATCCGAGAAAGAGAAGACGAATTAATTTATCAATGTTATGAGGGCCGAAGAACAATTAAGGGCCTCGCTGAAGGAGATAAGCGACCTCAAAGCCGCATTGGATGAGCACGCCATAGTCGCCATCACCGATCCGCAGGGCAAAATCACCTACGCCAACGATAAGTTCTGCGCCATTTCCAAATATTCCCGCGAGGAACTGCTCGGTCAGGATCACCGTATCCTCAATTCCGGGTACCATCCCAAGGAGTTCTTCCGCGATCTCTGGACCACCATTGCCCAAGGCAAAGTCTGGAAGGGCGAAATCAAAAACAGGGCCAGGGACGGGACTTTCTACTGGGTGATCGCGACCATCGTGCCGCTGCTTAACGATCAAGGCAAACCCCGCCAATACGTCGCCATCCGCGTTGACATCACGGATCGCAAGGCGGCCAAGGAAAAAATCCACCAGTTGAGTGTCGAGCTGGAACAGCGCGTCATCGAGCGCACCGCTGAATTGGAGGCCTTTTCTTATTCCGTCTCCCACGATCTCCGCGCCCCCGTCCGCGCCATCGCCGGTTTCACCCGCATCCTGCAGGAGGATTTCGGCGCGCAATTCCCGGCGGCGGCGTTGCAGCAGCTTGATCGCATTCGTTCCAGTGCCGTCAGGATGGGGGAATTGATCGACGGCCTGCTGGCCTTTTCGCGGCTGGGCCGCCAGCAGCTCAACAAACGGAAAGTCTCGCCGGGGCCGATGATCAGCCACGTATTGGAAGAGCTTCAAGGCGAGCAGGCCGGCCGGCGGGTGGAGGTCTGTGTTTCCGAACTGCCGGAGTGCGAGGCCGACCCCACCCTCTTGCAACAGGTCTTTGCCAACTTGATTTCCAACGCGCTCAAATACTCCCGGCGGCGCGACCCGGCCATCATCGAAATCGGCGCGCATCATGAAAATGGCCGGTGCGTCTATTTCGTCAAAGACAACGGCGCGGGCTTCGAGATGGAATACGAGGACAAGCTCTTCCGCGTTTTCCAGCGGTTGCACACCCCGGAGCAATTTGAAGGCACGGGCGTCGGCCTGGCCATTGTGCAGCGCATCATTCACCGCCACGGCGGTCGCGTCTGGGCGCAAGGCGAGCCGGAGAAAGGCGCAACGTTTTATTTCACCGTCGGAAACGGCGCCGGAAAAGATTATGCAAACTGAACTGGAGGAAATCTTGCTGGTCGAGGACAGCCCCGACGATGTGGCCCTCTTCGTTCACGCCTTCAAGAACGCCGGACTGGCGGCAAACCTGCAAGTCATCCGGGATGGGGCCGAGGCCTTGGAATTCATGTTTTGCACCGGACGCCACGCCCAACGCAACGCCGCCAGCATCCCAAAAGTCATCGTTCTCGATCTGAAGCTGCCCAAGGTCAGTGGAATCGAAGTCCTGCGGCGCTTGAAATCCGACCCGCGCACCCGAACCATTCCAGTCGTGGTTTTGACTTCCTCGCAGGAGGAACGCGACGTGGCCGAAAGCCACAAACTCGGGGTCAACAGCTACATCGTCAAGCCGATGGATTTCGAGGAGTTTGGCCAATCTGTCGGGCTGCTTGGCCGGTACTGGCTGCACTTCAACCACACGCCCAAACGCTGATTCAACCGCATGACAAACGCTCTCAATATTTTGGTCGTCGAGGACTCGCCGGATGACGCCGATTTGATGCTGCGCGAATTGCGCCACGCCGGCTTTGATCCGGCTTGGAAACGGGTGCAGGAGGAAGCGGAGTTTCTGGCCGAAATCAAGAAAATGCCGGACATCATTCTATCCGACTATGCGCTGCCGCGCTTCACCGGCTTGCGCGCGGTCAAACTGTTGCGCGAGAGCGGCTTGAAAATTCCATTCATTCTGGTCTCCGGAACGGTGGGCGAGGACATCGCCGTTGAAGCCATGAAATACGGCGCCACGGATTATTTGCTGAAGGATCGGGTTGCGCGGCTGGGAAGCGCCGTGCGGCGCGCCTTGGATGAACAACAGCTTTGCCGCCACCGCCAGCGGGCCGAAGACGAGTTGCGCGAAAGCGAGGAAAAATTCCGCCAACTGGCTGAGAACATCAACGAAGTCTTCTGGATGACGCCTCCGGACAACCACGAGATGCTCTATATCAGCCCCGCCTTCGAAAAAATCTGGGGCCGCACCTGTGACAGCCTCTATGAATCGCCCCAAAGCTGGTTCGATGCCATCCACACCGACGACCGCCGGCGCGTCCTCGATGCCTCGCGGACCAAACAGGAACGCGGCGATTACGATGAAACTTATCGCATCGTCCGCCCCGACGGCACGCTGCGCTGGATTCGTGACCGGGCTTTTCCCGTGCGTGATGGCGAGGGTAAAATCTACCGGATTGTCGGCACGGCGGAAGACATCACCGAGCGCCTGAAGATGGAGGCCAAGTTCATCGAGGCGCAGAAAATGGAGGTCGTCGGCCAGTTGGCTGGCGGCGTGGCCCACGACTTTAACAATATCATTGCCATTATCATGGGCTACAGCGATCTGACCATGGAGAAACTGCCCCCTAACGACCCGATGCGGGGCAATCTCGAGACCATTCACCACACCGCGGAACGCGCCGCCGCCTTGACACGCCAGCTTCTGGTCTTTAGCCGCAACCAAACCGTGCAACCCGTCGTTCTCGATCTCAACGATGAGTTAAAAGAAATCACCAAAATGCTGCAACGGCTCATTGGCGAGCACATCATCATGACTATCGTCCCGGGAAAACGCCTCGCCCGCATCAAGGCCGATGCCGGCTACCTCGGACAATTGCTCATGAATTTGGTCGTCAATGCCCGCGACGCCATGCCCAACGGCGGCAAACTCATCATCGAGACCAGCAATGCCACGCTCGACGCCCATTACGCCCGCACGCACAAGGGTGTGGCCGCTGGCGAATACGTGCTGCTCAGCGTCAGCGACACGGGAACCGGCATGACCGACGAAGTGAAAGCGCGAATGTTTGACGCGTTTTTCACCACAAAACCCAAGGGCAAAGGCACAGGTTTGGGACTTGCCACCTGCCAGACCATTGTCCAGGAATCCGGCGGCCACATCGCCGTGGACAGCGAGGTCGGCAAAGGCACGACCTTCAGGGTTTATTTTCCGCAGGTCGAGGGACTGTTGGATGCCGACGCAAGGCAGACCCAGGCCGGACCGTTGCCGCGCGGGACAGAAACCGTGCTGATTGTGGAAGATGAGCCGTCTCTGCGGCATCTGGCTCGCGACATCCTGCAAGCCCAGGGCTATGAAGTGCTCAGGGCCTCCAACGGCTTGCACGCCATGTTCGTGGCCCGCGAGCACAAGGGATCCCCCATCCGTTTGGTCATCACCGATGTCATCATGCCGCAAATGGGAGGCAAGGTCATGGCCGAATGGCTGCAAACCACCTATCCCGATATCAAAATCCTCTTCACCTCCGGTTACACCGATGACGCCATCGCACACCACGGCATGCTGGAGTCCGGCGTTGATTTTCTGCCCAAACCTTACACGCCCGCTGCTCTAGTCGGCAAAGTGCGCGAAATGCTCGATGCCAATTAAAACTGGATCAGTCTATGAATCTTTATGAATTGTGGGGTGGGGTGCTGGAATGGGCGCTCTGGCTCGCTGGAGCGCCTTTTCCACACTCGCTGACCGGGTCCGAATGGGGGCTGCCATGAATGAGCCTGCTCACCAAAGAAACCGCCGCATCCTCATCATCGATGATAATCGCGCCATCCACAATGATTTTCGCAAGATTTTTTCCCCCGGCAGCCTTGCCGCCGCGGAACTGGACAAGACCGCGGCGGAGTTGTTTGGGAAGCCGGCGGGCGGGGTGCGGCGACTCCGGTTTGAAATTGATTCGGCCTATCAAGGGCAGGAGGGAGTGAGGCTGGCGCAGCAGGCGCTGGAAAACGGGCATCCTTACGCGATCGCTTTTGTGGATGTGCGGATGCCACCCGGCTGGGACGGCGTGGAAACAACGCAGAGAATCCTGGCCGTTGACCCCGACATCCAAATTGTGATCTGCACGGCCTACGCTGATTATTCGTGGGAGGAGATGTTTGAGAAGATCGGCAATCGGGATGGGCTGCTCATTCTTAAAAAGCCGTTTGACACCGTGGAAGCGCTGCAATTGGCGCACGCACTCACGGAGAAATGGTGGTTGCACCAACAGTCCCGGCAAAAAGTGGAAGAGCTGGAGAGCCGGGTCGCCGGGCGCACCCGCGAGTTGCAGCAGAGCAACGACACACTCCAGGAGAAAATCGTCGAACATGAGCGGGCGCAGGATGAGGTGCGCTGGAAGACCGCCTTCCTCGAGGCCCAGGTGACCTCTTCCATGGACGGGATACTGGTGGTGGACCAAGCCGGAAAAACCGCTCTCCAAAACCAGCGTTTTCTTGATTTGTGGAAACTACCCCCGCACATCGCCGCGCAGGAAAGCGATGCCACCCGCTTCCGCTGGGCCGCGGACATGACGAAAAATCCGGAACAGTTCATACAAAGAATCCGCCACCTTAATTCTCATCCGAATGAAACCAGCCACGACGAAATTGAATTGAAGGACGGGACGACTCTGGACAGATATTCCTTTCCGGCCATCGGCAAGGATGGAAAGTGCTATGGCAGGGTCTGGACCTTCCGCGACATCACCGGGCGCAAACGGCTTGAAGCGCAGTTGTTTCAATCCCAAAAAATGGAGACGGTCGGCAAACTGGCCGGCGGCATCGCGCACGAGTTCAACAGCATATTGACGGCGATCATCGGCCAGAGTGAATTGCTGCTCAACGATCTTCCCCCGGGCAATCCCTTGTGCAAAAATGCGACCGAAATCGGCAAGGCCGCCGACCGGGCCGCGACCTTGACGCGGCAGCTCCTGGCGTATGGGCGCAAACAAATTCTCCAACCTGAAGCCCTTGATCTGGACTCCATTGTCGCCAGCATGGCAGGCACCTTGCGCCATTTGCTGGGCGGCGGCACAGATATGCACATTGCTGCTTGCGCCGGACTTAAAGCGGTGAAGGCGGACGCGGGGCAGATTGAACAGGTCATCATGAACATGGCGCTCAACGCGCGCGATGCCATGCCCCACGGCGGCAAGCTCACGTTGGAAACCGCCAATGTCTCATTCGACCCGGAGAGCGTGGGCCGCTATCCGGAATTGAAACCCGGCGACTACGTGATGCTCGCCATCACGGACACGGGCGCAGGCATGAGTGAGGCAGTGAAGGCGCGCGTCTTCGAGCCGTTTTTTACGACCAAGGGCGTTGGCCAGGGGACGGGATTGGGATTGTCCACCTGTTACGGCATCATCAAGCAAAGCGGCGGTCATATCAGCGTCTATAGCGAACCCGGCCGGGGCGCCACCTTCAAAATCTATCTGCCGCAGGTTGAAGCGCAGACGAAGATCCCCCTCCGGCGTCCTGACTCGCCCCCCTTGCCGACCGGGACGGAAACCATTCTGCTGGTCGAGGACGATCCCGCCTTGCGCGCGATGGCGGCCGCGTTGTTGAAACGACTGGGGTACACGGTTTTGGCGGCGGCCAACGGCATCGAGGCTTTGAGCCTGAAACAACGGCATGACACCGGGCACATTGATTTGTTGT
Organism: Limisphaerales bacterium; assembly: GCA_052325505.1. GTDB lineage: Bacteria > Verrucomicrobiota > Verrucomicrobiia > Limisphaerales > Palsa-1400 > DASRLE01. The sequence goes on along the minus strand of JBKQUS010000135.1, from coordinate 4,900 downwards.
TCACCGACGTTGTCATGCCGCATATGAGCGGCAAGGAACTGGCTGATCGCGTGCGGGCTTTGTTTCCGCACACCAGGATTCTTTTCACCTCCGCCTACACCGAGAATGCCATCGTCCATCAAGGCGTATTGGAGAAGGGCGTGGCGCTTCTGCAAAAACCGTTCACGCCGTCTGCGCTGGCGAATAAATTGCGGGAAGTGCTGGATCAGCCGGGCATCCAGAAACCGGATTCCGCGCAGACGACATTCGGCTTCACAAAAATCGCGGATGGGCTGACCACCCCAATGGCGCCGGCGGACATGGCTCCCAAAGGCGACTTGACACATGGGTGAAACACCCCATGGCGCCCGCAAGGCTTTGCAAGCTATTTTGATGCCATGAAAAGTGACGGAATGCAACAAAGTGACGGAATGCAACAAACAGGCGTCTTGGAGGGCGCAGGACTTCGATGCCAGTCCCGCCCGCCTCCTCGCATTCTGGTGGTGGATGACGAGCAATCCGTGCGCCAGCTCAACGCTCAAATGTTACTTGACGCCGGCTACCATGTTGACGCCGTCGAAGACGGGGCGGCCGCCTGGGACACTCTTCGGGCGAAAAACTATGACCTTTTAATTACTGACCACATGATGCCGAAAGTGTCGGGCATTGAGTTGATCGGGAAGGTGCGCTCCGCCGGCATGGACCTGCCGGTCATCCTGGCCACGGGAGCAGTTCCGCATGAGGAATTCACCCGGCAGCCCTGGCTCCGACCCGCCGCCACGCTGGTCAAGCCTTACACTTTCGCGGAGTTTTTGGGAACGGTCCGAAGCGTCCTTTGCGGGACCGTCCTCATGGTTATGTTGCAGTTGTGTCTGCCTCCGGCAAGCAATGCTCAGACTGAGATGCCACCGCCTTCGGACTTCACTGCCCAGACTGCGGTGCAACCCCCTTCTGACTTGCATTTCGTATCCCGGGACAGCGCTGACCGACCCAATGCTCTGGCCTTTTCGGTCGCGGGAAGCGAGGTCATCAACGCCCGGGAGATGAAACAAGCCCCGGACCCCGCTCCTCGACCCGATGCTCTGACGCTTTCAGTCCGCGGCAAATGCGACTACTCCGAAGACGGCGTGACGTTCACCAAATTGGAACGCGGCCATATTTTTGGGCCAGGGACCGTCATTCGCACTGGTGGGGAGGCCTGGACAGATCTCATATTCCGCCGCGCTGGCGCCACAGTCCGCCTCCAGGCCGGCACCGAAATAAAAATTGAGCAGATAGCTCCCAGCCTTCCGGTTGCGCATACTTCGCTGGACCTTCGCGCGGGACGAATCTTCACCATTGTCCGCTCTGCCGTGGCGGGCAACACCTTGGAAATCAGGAATGCGGCTGTCCGCTCAGTGGTGGAAGGCAGTGGCATCGGCAGATACATCATTACCGCCGATGGAACTTATGTCTCGGCGACAGGCTCCGTCATCCCGCTTAAAGTGATGAGTGAAAACGGAACAACCATCATTGGCGCCGGACAGCAATTCACCAGGAAAGACGGCAACATGCTCCCCACGTCGTCCGGCTTATGCGCTAAAGACCTGATCCAACTGGACGAACTTCAGGCGGCCACCGAAAAGCTTTTTCCGGAGGAACCTTTCCAATAATTATGAACGCAATCTATCCAACTTCATTATCTCAATCTGTGAATGCCTGTCCCGGCAAAGCGCCATTGACCTTCGGTGATTTCGTGGCGGGCGGTTACCGCGTCTGGGGCAAACGCCGCGCCTTGGGAATCATTCGACTGGCCGTCAAGTCTCACATGATTGAATTTCGCGGACACCACCGCATCGTGATTGCTTGAAAACGCCGCCCCCATGTCAGAGCCGAACCGGAATCCCAATCCATTGGAAGGAGACAGGAGTCCACACAATTAAGATTCGGCATCGTCCTTTCAGGCTTGTCGCACCGCTTGCGTTAATCGCCGCAGTCCAAAAGATTCTTTCTTCAATGCCGGAAAGACAAGCGACTTGAAAATCCCATCGGGCCGGAAAATTCGCAAATCGACGCTGGTGGTTCTGTGGTTGTGTCTCCCGCCGTTTGCCCGCGGGAAGCAGCTGGCTGTTGGCCTCACACAGCCGCCGGCGGCCCAGACCGTTGTTCTCCCCAAGTCCGTCCCCGATCCCCTCGAACCGGTGAACCGGGTGATGTGGGCCTTTAACAAGGAACTGATGACCGGTGTCATCAAGCCGACCAGCAGGGTTTATCGGTTTGTCGTCGTGAAACCGGTCCGAACCGGCATCGGCAATTTCGCCAAGAACCTGATTTACCCGGGCCGGTTGATCAACAACATGCTCCAGGGAAAGTGGAACGGAGCGCGCGATGAAACCTACCGGTTCTTTTGCAATTCCACCGTCGGGGTGGCCGGGTTCTGGGACGTGGCGGCCAAATGGAAAATTTTAAAATCGGACGCGGATTTTGGCCAGACTTTTGGCCAGTGGGGCTGGAAGCCGAATTGCTTCCTGATGCTGCCGATTTTGGGCCCAAGCAACGAACGGGACACCCTTGGCTGGGCCGCCGACGAAGCCGCCAATCCGTTGATCTATATTGACCCCTACAAGCTCGACGTGAACAATCCCCTGACCTATTTCGGCCCTTACACCTATTTCACCTCCGCAGCCACATATAACGATTTCTCCGATACCGTGGTCGAAAACGTCCGCTTCAGCCAGGCCGAGATGGACCCGTATGCCGAGATTCAGTATGCCTGGACATTTGTGAGAGCCAACCGGGTGGCGGATTTCCAAGTGAAGGGAAAACAGGACGAAGCCTCGCTGGAAACCCTCGAATCCGTCTTCTTCACCTACAAAGACCCTGAATTCCCGGACCGGGACAAAACCCGGTCGGTGTTGATTCCGACAACGGGCCGGCGATTGAAATTCACGTTCTGGATGCAGCCGGGAAAAGCGCCGGTGGTTTATATCGTGCCCGGTCTGGGGTCGCATCGGCTGGCCGAAACCTCGCTGGCGCTGGCCGAGCTGGTTTACAAAAATGGCTTCTCCGCCGTGTGCATCAGCAGCCCATTCAACTCCGAGTTCATGGAACACGCTTCCACTGCGGCCATGCCGGCCTGTTTGCCGGTGGATGGCCACGATTTGCACGTCGCGCTCACCCAAATTGATCATCGTTTGAATGAGTTGTATCCAGGCCGGCTGGGCCACAAAGCGTTGATGGGCTATTCCATGGGAGCATTCGAGTCTCTATACATCGCCTCCACCGAATCAACGAATCAACCGCCTTTGATCAGGTTTGACCGCTACGTAGCCGTCAACACACCGGTCCGATTGCTCCATGGGGTTTCCAAGCTGGATGAATTTTACCAGGCACCCCTGGCCTGGCCGGAAGCGGAACGAATCAACGACATCGAAAACACCTTTTTGAAGGTTGCGGCTTTGAGCAAGAACAAACTCACGCCGCAGACCTCGCTGCCTTTCAACGCCATCGAGTCCAAGTTTCTCATCGGACTGACCTTCCGCTTCATGCTGCGGGACATTATTTTCACCAGTCAGCGGCGAAATAATCAGGGAGTTCTGCGCCACCAGATATCGAGTTTCAAGCGCGATCCGGTATATCGGGAAATTCTACGGTATTCCTACCAGGATTATTTTACGAAGTTTGCCATTCCGTATTATCAGGCCCGGGGCATGGCATCGCCGGCGGAAGCGCTGAAAAAAGCCGGCGATTTGCGGACTTATGACGGCGGCCTGCGTGCCAACCCCAGCATCCGCGTCATCGTCAATCAAAACGATTTTCTCCTGGCGGACGAGGACCTGACCTGGCTCCACGCCACGTTTGCACCGGAGCAATTGACCGTTTTCCCGCAGGGCGGGCACTTGGGCAATCTGTTCAATCCGGCGGTGCAAAAGACCATTTTGGGAGCGCTGGCGGGCTTGCGGTCTTCCCGGCCCGAACCCAAATGAAAAGCCGAACCAGAGCGCAATTCAGGTTTTGAGTAATCTCGTGAAGGCAGCACAGCGTTAAAGCTGATCGGGAATGCGCTTTAAATGCCGTTGCGACGGCAATTCGCATCCCGCCTGGAACCCCTTTCCTCACTCGTTTAATCCCCAATGGTAGTAAGCACCGTAATGCTGGCCGTAGAGTTCCTGGAGCGATTGCGCGGTGGTGCTGGGTCGTCCCGCCATCAGCCTGACGGAAGAAACGGAGGGGGCGATCACCGCCTGTGAAGGGGCTGCTCTTTGCGGCTTTACTGGATTGACCAAAGAAACACCTGCAATCGCAACCGGCGTTGATTTCATAGCGCCTCGGGCGCTTGAAGGGGAAAACCTTGTTCGGCCTGGTCTTGAAATCATATTCTGATTCTTTCTGGATCTGCTGTTTATTTACTTCGGGACCACGATTGTGGTTCCGGCATTGCAGCGCAGGGAATAAGAGGAAGGGACCGCCCATACGAAAGGCAGTGATGTACCTGGTAAACTTAGCTCCGTTAGCAGCTTCAATGTACGCCAGAAACCATGGAGCACAAGATAAATCGGCGTAAATTGTCTGCCCGGGGCGCAAATCAACTTTTGTCAGCGCCGTGGGAGCGCCGCATTCAAAGGGTTGCCCCTGGCAGATGTAGCGGGTTTTTTGGACCTATCATGCAATTGCCGTTCCCTTGACAGATGGCTACTTTTATACAGATCCTCAGAAGGCGGCAAAAAACGAAAAGCGGTAACATGTTACCGCTCTGTTTCCTTTTGTGTTACCGCCTAAGTCCTTGACTATCAACACTTGTAACCGTGTTTCCCCTCCTATGAGGGCGCCGATGTCAATGGCAAAATGGAATTAATTGGGGCGGCCGTGGCGCGAGGCGCAGCGGAGCGAAGCCGAGTCGCCCGCGACAGCGGCTGGATGTTTGACCCTGTGCCAGCACGGG